>CAUQLV010000075.1:0-3787 GCA_963519235.1 uncultured Oscillospiraceae bacterium | reverse complement strand
TATGATCAGCGCGGCAGTCTGAACCACCGTAATGATTCCAAAGCTCAGCGGCAGTGCAAAATAAGGAACCACCATCGGCAGCTTCAGCCCCGGGGACATCTGTCCGGAGGTAATCTGTGTCTTAAGAATTGTGAAAGAATTGATGAAACAGATCGCGGAAAATCCAATTACAACCAACTGCGCAATCACACGCATTATTTTTGCAGCAGCGCCGTGCAGGCGGTCGGTTACCGCGGTAATGGATATCTGCGTACCGTCACGAAGGCCGGCCTCAGCGGCCAACAGAGCCATATAAACCATGCAGTAACGGGCAAGCTCCTCAAACCAGGAAATTCCCGCGTGAACCAAATTTCGGTTGACAACCTGTGCAAATGAAGCGATTACCATCACAACAAAGGTTGCCACAAGGATGAAATTCTCTATCTTCTGCAGCCAGCCAAGGACTTTCTTCATGTAGTCTCCTCCTTAAAACATTTTGATTGGGGATGCCTGCGCATCCCCAACCAAAAATCTGAATCAGCGTAGATTACGCGGCTTTATCGGCAGCAATGGCATCCAGCCATTCCTGAGGCATTCTGTCCTTGAACTGCTCCATAGCAGGCTGAACAGCTGTCTGAAGAGTAGCGGTGTCGACTTCGTGGAAGGCGACGCCTTTTTCAATCAGCTCTTTTTCAGCTGCTTCGTTTGCTTCCACCAGATACTGGCGCTGTTTGTCGCAGCCTGCTTTCACACCTTCGGTGAATTTGTCCTTCAGGTCATCCGGAATCTGGTTCCAAGCCTTATCGGAAACGCCGACACCGATGAAAACAAACAGATGCTGGGAACGGGTGATGTTCTTGGTAATTTCATAGAAGTTATTAGCCAGAACGTTTGCGGTAGCATTTTCAGCAGCGTCAATGGTATGCTGCTGGAGAGCAGTGAACTGGTCACCGGCAGCCATCGGAGTGGCAATTGCGCCAAGTGCGTTGAAAGCTGCCATATGAATGTCATTTTCCATTGTGCGGATCTTGACACCCTTGAAATCTTCGATCTTTTCAATCGGTTTTACAGAAAAGACATTGCGGAAGCCGGACTCCATCCAGCCCACCATATGCACACCCTGTGCCGCAGTCTTTTCTGCGATCAGCTGGCCAAGTTTGCCGTCAATTACCTTATGTGCTTCGTCTGCGTTAGCAAACAGGAACGGCTGATCGAGAACCGCCATTTCAGGGACAAAAGATGTGAGCACCGCGGAAGCAGTTGTGCAGATATCAATGGTTCCCATTTGTGCGCCTTCGTACATATCACGCTCATTGCCCAGCTGGCCGCCGGCATAAACCGTGATTTCAACTTTGCCGTCGGTCGCCTTTTTGACTTCCTCAGCGATTGCCTGCGCACCTTTATAGTAGTTGGAGTTTTCAGGGTCGACCATACCGAGTTTGAGTTTGATAACGTCGCCCGAAGCTGCAGTAGCATCGGATGCCTCGGAGCCGGCAGCGGCCGGTGCAGACGCATTGGCAGAAGAAGCAGGGGTCTCTTTCTGTTTGCCGCCGCAGCCAGCAAATGCCGACATCACCATAGCAGCAGCCATAATGGTAGCCATTGTTCTTTTCATGTTAAAACTCTCCTTCATACTTAACATCAGGGCGGACACGCCAGCCCTGAAAAATGTTGTCACGCACATGATGAAGCCCTGCACAATCCTGTTTTCTATTACAAAATACAATTTTGTTGCACGACGTCATATGTCGTAACCTCATTGCCCAATACTAGCAGTTCGTTTTACATATGTCAATCATTTTCAAGCAAGATTGTTTGATTTGCTACATTAGTTTTTCTTTTTTTGTGTAAATCGCTGTCACCTACAAATCTGATCTGCCCAGATTCAATGACCTGTTCCATAGATTCATAAGTTTTAGACTTTCCGCAAGGTCATCCTACCAATTTGATGGAATCTCACGTGCCAAAACACTTTGCTTCCAGATAAAAAGTATCTTCGGTATCTGTCAAGATTATTCCGGCATTCCACACAAATTTCTATTAGAGAGATAATTATTCTTTGGATAAAACTCAATACAGGTTGTTTTTCGGCGTTGAATGATGTATGATGTATTCACAAATAATGCGATGTCGTAGAAGATGAGATTGTGGCTAGGGGTTTTAAAGATGTTTGAAGTGATTTTCGATAACGGAAAACCGCTGACCGAGCGAGTTTCCAGCCAAATTATTCAAATGGTGCAGGAAAGCCAGCTGAAGCCGGGTGACAAGCTTCCGAATGAATTTGAACTGGCTCAGCGGTTGAACGTCGGACGAGGTACTGTGCGCGAAGCGGTCAAGCTGCTTGTTTCACGCAATGTGCTAGAGATTCGCCGTGGAAAAGGGACTTTCGTCACAGAGCGCGTTGGGGTTAGTGATGATCCGCTCGGGCTGACCTTTATCCGTGATAAGCATAAATTGGCCACCGATATGCAGGACATCCGCGTGATGATCGAACCGCAGATTGCGGCAATGGCGGCGGCGCGCGCCACCCATGATGATGTGGCGGAAATGCGCAGGCTTTGCGCGGAAATTGAACGGCTGGCCCCACTGGGGGAAGATTATCAGGAATATGATGTTGAACTGCACACCTGCATTGCCCGCAGCACAAAAAACATTGTTGTGCCCAACCTAATTCCAATTATCAACAAGGGGATCGCCTTGTTTATGGACCTCAGCAATCGCATTTTCTGGTCGGATACACTGAAGTACCACCACCAAGTGGTGGACGCCATTGAGCGGCATGACCCCGACGCAGCGCGCAGCGCCATGCTGTGCCATACAATGCTGAACCGGCAGTGTATGGAGTCTATTCAGAAAAAGATGGAATCAGCGCAATGAGAGACAGAAAAAAACCACCACCGAAATCGGTGGTGGTTTTTTTCTGTCTGGTTTATACAAAAAATTATTTTAGAAAACAGTAATATTCACAATTTTGAGTTTTATCACTTGACAGAACTTCCGTTTCTGGTTACGATTAGCCAGAAAGATACGTCGTCCGACGTCGTTCAGCTTGGACCTGTATGCAGAAACACTTGCTTTCAGGAATATTCGCGTGGATAGCTAACCGGCGGGCGGCTAAATAAAATCAGGTTATGGAAACAATCCAGCCACACAAGTGGTTTTGAAAGGTGATAACAAGATGGCAGTGGTATTAGACGAAGCCTACAAATTTGGTGCGGGGCGTTACATCCAGGGGCAAGGCATCCTGGAAAAAGCAGGAAAAGAGATTCTGCGCGTCGGGAAAAAAGCCTATCTGATCGGCGGGCCGCATGCTTTGGCTGTGGCAAAGGAACGGCTTGAGAAAGGGTTTGCCGAAGCGGGTCTTTCCTACATGTTTGAGGAATATCAGGGTCTGAATACTTACGAAAAGGCGAAGGCCGCGGCCGAAACCGTAAAGGCAGAGGGATTTGACGTAATCGTCGGCGTCGGCGGCGGGAAAATCATGGATTTATCCAAAGCAATTGCTTATTTTGCCGGTTGCCCGGTCATTAACATTCCCACCTCAATTGCTACCTGCGCGGCGTTTACCCCGCTGAGCGTGATGTATACGGAAGCAGGCGCCTCTCTGGGCAGCCTTCGTTTTGAATTTGAGGTTTCCGCTGTTCTGGTGGATATGGACATTATCGTTCATCAGCCGCCCCGGTATGTCAGCGCCGGTATTTTAGATGCCATGGCAAAGCTGATCGAAATTAAAAATGGGCATCCGGTGATTACGCTGGAAGATTTCCCGGTAGACCTGTTTACTTCATACACGCTTGCCGAGTACACC
>CAUQLV010000074.1:0-4534 GCA_963519235.1 uncultured Oscillospiraceae bacterium | reverse complement strand
TGTTGCATTTTGCATACATTTTGTTATATAATACTGGCAGTTTCCCCTGCTCCTTGAACAGGGGGTATGACCCAAAAGGAGGAATGTCATGTTTTGCGGAAACTGCGGGGAGAAAATCCCTGACGAAAGCATCTACTGCATGTTCTGCGGCGCGCCGGCAAAGCCCGCTCAGCCATGCCCGGAACCGCAGGGTTCCGAAGATGAATGGAGCGGGCAATCGATTTGGGAAGCCTGCCGCCGTGACCAGGAACATGCTGATTTTGAGCAGAACATCTCGCAGGAGCAGACCGAACCGCTAGCTCCGCCGCCATTGGAAAAGCCTGTTATTAAATGCTGCAGGCGCTGCGGTAAAGAACTTGCGCAGACAAGCATTTCGGATTACTGTCTGGACTGCCTTTACAGCGCCGACGTGATGGAGGCTGAAGACATCGGCCCGCTGCCCGCTGAATATGACGCACCGGAGCTCGACGCACCGGAACCCGCCGCGTCCCGCCGCAATAAAAAAATCCTGCTGTTTTCCCTCTCCGCATTCTTTCTTTTGGCGTTGATCTGCGCTGCTTTTCTGTTTCTTCCCAAATGGGCTGACAGAGGAGAAAAGCCGGCGGGATCTTCCCAGTCGGCATCGCAGAGGCAGGATGCATACCGCGAGCAAGCCATTAATTTTGCGCATGAAATGGTCAAGGCGGCCGCCCGCGCGCCGGAAAGTGTCCATTTCGATGCTTCCACCGCGCAATGTGCCGTGGAAGCCGGAGATTACACCATCACACAGCAGTTCGAGCGCGAGGACGCGCAGGGACAAATGGTTACCTCCACCTATACCGCCATCCTGAATCTCGGTGGTGAAAAGGGCTATGATCCGCTGATGCTCCAAGTGGATGATACGCAGCTCTACGATTACCGGTGATTCGACTGTTCGATACATATTAAATCCGCCGTGCGTCCATCAGACACACGGCGGGTTTGTTTATTGCTCCGCGAAAAGCGGCGTGGAAAGGTAGCGCTCACCGGTGTCGGGAAGCAGCACAACGATTGTTTTGCCTTCATTTTCCGGTTTGGCCGCAAGCTGAGTCGCCGCCCAAAGCGCCGCGCCGGAGGAAATTCCAACCAGCAGACCTTCCGTATGTGCGATTTCTCTGCCGGTTGAAAACGCATCCTCGTTTTCAACGGTGATGATCTCGTCATAAATCTTCGTGTTCAGGACATCTGGTACAAAACCGGCTCCGATTCCCTGTATCTTATGAGGGCCGCCCTTTCCGGTGGAAAGCACCGGGGAACCCGCAGGCTCGACAGCAACCACTTTTACATTGGGGTTTTTGGATCTCAGATATTCGCCGACTCCGGTAATCGTTCCGCCGGTGCCGATGCCTGCCACAAAGATATCCACTTTCCCGTCAGTATCTTCCCAGATTTCCGGACCGGTGGTCGCTTTATGCACCGCCGGATTGGCCGGGTTGACAAACTGCCCCGGGACATAGCTGTTTTCGATCTCCAGCGAAAGCTGCTGTGCCTTTTCGATGGCGCCCTTCATCCCTTTTGCGCCCTCGGTCAGCACCAGCTCGGCGCCATAAGCTTTCAGCAGGTTGCGGCGCTCCACGCTCATGGTTTCGGGCATGGTTAGAATGATGCGGTAGCCCCTCGCCGCCGCCACAGACGCAAGCCCGATTCCAGTGTTTCCGCTCGTCGGCTCTATGATGACAGAACCAGGTTTTAGCAGTCCTTTCTGCTCGGCGTCTTCCACCATGGCCTTCGCGATTCTGTCTTTCACACTGCCGGCGGGATTAAAATATTCCAGTTTGCCGATGACAGCTGCTTTCAACTGATGCTTTTTCTCGTAGTTGCTCAGTTCCAGTAGCGGGGTTTTTCCAATCAGTTCAGTTAGGCTTTTTTTAATGTTAGACATGTCATAATCTCCTTTTTTCAGTCAAAAATGATGAATAGGCGGATAGGCATTGTTTGACATCGCATTGAGTGCCCGTGGCAATTTGTATTCATTGTTGCCCCTCCATAAATCATGTTATTCATATAAGTTTAGTATGATATTAGTATATGCATTTTATTGCGCTTTGTCAAGCCATCTTTCAAAAATTTTTTCTTCTTTTTGAAAGTTTGACTTTTACTATTGTTGGCGATAAAATGACTTTTATAGCAATATTATCAGAAAAGAGGAGACTTCAATGGAAAAAGTGCTTTCCCGCGAAAGCGCATGGGAATTGCTGACCAAATATAATCAGGACGCTTTTCATTTAAAGCATGCACTTACAGTGGACGGAATCATGCGATGGTTTGCTCATGAGCTGGGATATGAAGACGAATCGGATTTCTGGGGAATTGTCGGGCTGCTCCACGATCTGGATTTTGAGCAGTATCCGGAGCAGCACTGCATCAAAAGCCAGGAAATTATGCGCGAAAACGGAATTGACGAGCGGATCGTCCACGCGACAGCCAGCCACGGCTGGGGACTCACAGTTGACATCAAGCCAGAACTCGAGATGGAAAAGGTGCTTTACGCAGTGGACGAGCTCAGCGGCCTGATCGGAGCCGTGGCATTAATGCGCCCCTCCAAAAGTGTGCAGGACCTGGAGCTGAAATCGGTTAAGAAAAAATTTAAGACGCCCGCTTTCGCGGCGGGCTGTTCCAGAGTAGTTATTCAAAAGGGAGCCGGTCTGCTCGGCTGGGAGCTGGACGACTTGATATCAAAAACAATTCTTGCCATGCGCTCCTGCGAGGAATTCGTCAACAGCGTTACAGTGTAAACGAGTTCGGGTGCCGCTCACAGACCAGATTTTCGCAAGGGACAGGCAAGGTTCGGGCAGTCCGCGCAATCATGCGCAGCACAGAAAACGGAGCTGTCCGCCGTGAGCTTTGCAACAAAGCAGCAGCTCTTTACGGGGCAGAGCATCCGCCCTTCGGTGATGGAAATTCCCAGCAGATTTTCGGCGTCCGTTTCCCGCACGGCGATCATCTGTGCCTCCATCGGCAGATGGAGCGGCGCCTCCAGCCGTTTTTCAACGCCGGCGCCGCGTGCCTCGCAGGCGGTTTTCAGGGCTTCAAGCAGTTCCCGCTCCAGTGCGAACAGGGAAACGTCTGCCATGGCGTGGAGCACCATTGCGCTGAAGTAATCCTTCCGCGCAAAAAATTCCGCTGCCGCGCGTTCGACTTCGCTTCCCAGTGTGCTGACCACATAAGCCACAGCGTCCCCGGCCTGCAGAAACTTGTTTTGCAGCTCAACAGGCGCGTTTGCGAACGCGATGACAGCTTTTGGCTTTACAGACTGCCAGAAAAGCGGCGTAAGCTGTTCGCAGCTTGCCAAAAGTTCCGCCTCTGCCCCGCTGCCGGGAACGCAGGAAAGCTGCTGCAAAACCATCCCTTTGTCAAGGCTGCGCCGAAAATGGCTGACTATTATCCGATCCGGCACGTCACATCACTCCTTTTTAATCTGTTTTGTTTTAGTATAACATGAAAAGAGAACACCCTACTGAAAAAAATTGATTCTGCCATAAACCGGCTGTACAGGAACTTGTACAGCCGGTTTTTAAACAATGAGATTGGGTGACAGAGGCTGCCTGATTTTTTATAATTACAAAATGTAATTATATCGCGTAATTATCCTATTCGGAAACCTGATCGAGCATCAGTTTATGGGGTGCAGAGATGCGTTCGTCATAGCAGGAAAAGGTAACATCAAGATGCCCCATGGACAGCTTTGGCGTCAGCAGGCTTACCAGCGGCACAATCAGCAGAGAAGCCGTAATGGAAATTGCCCCCGCGCTGGTGGGTGCGGTGAACGGGAAAAATAAATTCCACAGATTGACGCCGAGCCCGGTGATGAAGCAGGCCCACACACCCGAGGCGGTTGCGCCGCGCCAGAATAAGCCGTAAACAAATGGGCCGAGAAAGGAACCTGCCAGCACACCCCAGGATAGGGACATCAGCGTGGTGATCAGGCTGTTGGGATTGAGCGCGAGAACGACAGACAGCGTTACAAAAAAGACGCAAAGCAGACGAATCCAGCGAAGCTGAACCTTATGGGTCATATTTTTGAAGAAAACTCCCTGCAGAAAATCGAGGGTAAAGGTGGAACTGGAGGTGATCACCAGTGAAGAGAGCGTTGACATGGATGCGGAAAGGACGAGAATCATGACGACACCAATCAGCAAGTCGGGAAGACTTCCGGCAAGCATGTCCGGTACGATCTGGTCAAAGACCGGCTTACCCGAATCGGGCACTTTGTAGTAAAGCCTGCCGAAAGCACCCATGAAGTAGCTTCCTCCGGCAATTACCAAGGCGAAAACTGCGGAGATAATCGTCCCTGTCTGAATCGATTTTTCATTTCTGATGGTATAAAATTTATGCACCATCTGCGGCAGTCCGAGCGTCCCAAGGCTGGTTAAAATCACAACGCCAAGCAGGGAAAGCGGGTCCGGCCCGAAGAAAGAAACCAAAGAACCGCTTAGCCCCGGCGCGGAATCGGTGGGGATCTGGGAAAGCAGCGCCAGCGCCGACTGGAAGCCGCCTTTACCATACAGAATGGCGG
>CAUQLV010000073.1:0-5587 GCA_963519235.1 uncultured Oscillospiraceae bacterium | reverse complement strand
GTTCGAACCGCTGACCCCCTGCACGTCAAGCAGGTGCTCTACCAGCTGAGCTAACCGTCCATATTTTGTCATGTGTTTTTGCGACCTGTTTATTATATTATACTTGTCCGTAAATTGCAAGTAAAATATTCATAATTTTTTTAAATTTTCTATTTTAATAAAAAAAACCAAATAAGACGGATTCATCAGCTGCTTGTTTGGGCAAATTGTAAGAAAATATCCTTTTGACCTCGTTAAAACCGATAGGTAAGGGCTTGTTACATGCGGCCGCAGTATGATATAATTAATCCGATATGCCAATAGATAGGCCATCAACGCGGGAGGGCTTATGATTATCTTAGGGATAGATCCGGGATATGCTACCGTGGGGTTTGGAGCGGTGCAATATCTGTGCGGCCGGTTTCAGCCGGTGCGCTTTGGCGCAATTACGACTCCGCCTGATCTCGAATTTTCAGCCAGGCTGGAAATGATTTATGACGATATCTGCTTGGTTCTGGAAAAGACCTGTCCAGAAGCATTATCGATTGAACAGCTATTCTTTTCCAATAACAAAACGACAGGGATTGATGTGGCGCAGGCAAGAGGAGTTATCCTGCTGGCGGCACAGCAAAAAAAAATACCGATTTTTGAGTATACACCAAACCAAGTGAAACAAAGCGTGGTTGGATACGGGCGTGCAGAAAAAAAACAGGTCATGGAAATGACACGGCAAATTCTGAGACTTGAGAAAGTCCCCAAACCGGATGATACCGCCGATGCGCTGGCACTGGCCGTATGTCACGGGCACTGTTCCGGCTCGCTGCTCAGCTATTTAAAATAGATGGATGTCACTATACATATAGAGAGGAAACGGAAACGCCATGTATTATTCTCTTACCGGAAAACTGGTTCATACAGAAGCATATCTTGCTGTGGTTGATTGCGGCGGAGTGGGCTATAAATGTATGACCACAATGACCACACTTTCCTGCCTGCCTCCGATTGGCGGGCAGACAACCCTGTATACTCATTTGAATGTAAGAGAGGACGCTTTGAATTTGTATGGGTTTTACACCCACGCTGAGCTGTCTTCCTTTAAAATGCTGATCGGCGTTTCAGGGGTCGGACCAAAATCCGCGTTAGCCATCCTTTCGGACATGACGCCGGACAGGCTTGCTTTGTGCATTGCTTCCGGTGACTCCAAATCATTGACAAGGGCCCCGGGAATCGGCCCCAAAGCGGCACAAAGGCTGATTCTGGAACTGAAAGATAAAATCACAAACGCAGAGCTCGCCGCGGGTGTGGGAGACATAAGCATGCAGCTTTCCAAAGAATCATCCAGTATCGGGGAGGCTGTTGCGGCGCTGTGCGCGCTTGGGTACAGCCAGTCCCAGGCCGCGCAGGCGCTTGCGGGCGTATCCCCGGATGCTGCGGTGGATGAGATAATCAGATATGGGCTGAAAGCCATTGCAAAAATGTGACGCTAGGAGAAGTTACGGATGTTTGATAAGGAAATGGATTTTGAAAACCGCATCGTAACGCCCGAATACGCTGCCGAAGACGGCGATGCGGAGCTCTCTTTGCGGCCGAAAACGCTCGGCGAGTATATCGGACAGGAAAAAGTCAAGGAAAATATGAGCATTTTTATTCAGGCAGCAAAAGGACGCGGAGAGCCGCTTGATCATGTTTTGCTCTATGGCCCCCCGGGACTTGGAAAGACGACGCTTTCCAATATCATTGCGAATGAAATGAATGTAAATATGCGTATAACCAGTGGCCCGGCAATTGAAAAACCGGGAGATCTGGCCGCTTTGCTCACAAATCTCGCTCCAAATGATATACTGTTTATAGATGAGATCCATCGGCTGTCCCGTGCGGTGGAGGAGGTACTTTATCCGGCTATGGAGGATTATGCGCTTGATATTATTATCGGGAAAGGCCCATCGGCGCGCTCCATTCGGATTGATCTGCCACACTTTACACTGATCGGGGCCACGACCCGCGCGGGGCAGCTGACCTCGCCGCTGCGCGACCGGTTTGGCGTCATCCAGCGTCTTGAGCTGTACACGGTGGATGAGCTGTGCACGATTGTGCAGCGCAGTGCGGGCATCCTAAATATTCCATGCGAGAAAAAGGGCGCGTATGAACTGGCCCGGCGCAGTCGGGGTACTCCTCGAATAGCCAACCGTCTGCTGAAACGAGCTCGGGATTTTGCCCAGGTAATGGGAGACGGGACGATCACGCAGGAGGTTACCTCTGTGGCGCTCGACCGGATGGAAATCGATCAGCTTGGCCTGGACGCCATTGACCGCAAGATGCTCGAAATCATTATCAGGCATTACAACGGCGGCCCTGTTGGGCTGGAGACGCTGGCGGCGGCAGTGGGCGAGGAATCGGTCACGCTGGAAGATGTGTATGAGCCTTATCTGATGCAGATCGGATTTTTGGCGCGTACGCCGCGCGGCCGCTGCGCAACACCGCAGGCATACGGACATTTGGGCATCCAGATGCCCGGCGCCTGTGCCGATCCGGAGCAGCTGAGCCTGGAATAGGCGGGATGCCCGGGGATCTCATGATGATTTTGGAAGGAGAACGGAAATGGGGAGACTATTTGGGACAGACGGCGTGAGGGGGATTGCAAACGGCGATCTGACTGTAGAGCTTGCCACAAACATCGGCAGGGCGGCAGCAATGGTGGTGGAAGAAGCAATCAACCGACAGCCGACCTTTCTGGTGGGAAAGGATACCCGCCTTTCTTCCGATATGCTGGAGGCGGCGCTGGCCGCCGGGCTTTGCAGCACAGGGGCGAATGTGGTGCTGCTGGGGGTAGTTCCAACCCCTGCGGTCGCTTATCTCGTAAAACGCTATGGGGCGGATGCAGGGATAATGCTTTCGGCAAGCCACAACCCGTTTGAGTACAACGGAATCAAAATTTTTAGTAATGAAGGGTTTAAACTGCTGGATTCGCAGGAAGAAGAGATCGAAAAAATTGTGCTTGACCAGCTTAAGCCCTATTCGATTCGCTCCGGCAGAGAGATCGGGGCAATCACTCGAGCAAAGACTGCGGCTGACGATTATGTGGAGTACCTGAAGACAACGGTGGAATGTGATTTGACCGGTTTACGGGTGGCTCTGGACTGCGCGAACGGAAGCGCAAGCGTGACCGCGCAAAAATTGTTTGAGGGATTGGGCGCTCATTGCGATATTTTTCATGCAAATCCAGATGGGCGCAATGTGAATGATCACTGCGGTTCCACCCATGTGGAGGAACTCGGGAAGCTGGTCCGAGAAGGCAGCTATGATGCGGGGCTTGCGTTTGACGGCGACGCCGACCGCTGCCTTGCAGTGGATGAGCATGGCGAACTGGTGGACGGCGATCGGCTGATCGCGCTTTTCGCATACCACCTGAAGGAGCAGGGCAAACTGAAAAATAACACGTTTGTGGCAACAATCATGAGCAATCTGGGGCTGTTTCAATTTGCAAAATCGCATGGCATTGGGACAAGGGCCACAAAGGTGGGAGACAGGTATGTTCTCGAATGCATGCGGCAGGAGGATTTCTGCATCGGCGGGGAGCAGTCAGGACATATTATTTTCCGCGATTACATGCCCACCGGCGACGGTCAGCTCACAGGGATACAGCTTTTAAGTTTGTTAAAAGTCTTTCGCAAACCTCTGTCGGAGGCTGCCGGCGTCATGCGGGTCTTTCCACAGACGCTGCTGAATATACGGGCGACTCCGCAGATGAAAGCCGCATTGGACTGCGACGAGCATGTGCAGACCTGCATCCGCAGCCTGAATGACAGCCTTGGGGAAAACGGAAGAATTCTGGTACGCCCATCGGGTACAGAACCCCTAATCCGTATTATGGTCGAGGGACAGAATCTGTCCGAAATTGAGCAGATCGCGCAGGAAATTGCGTCGGTAATCCAACATTAAGGAGATTAAAACATGCGGGCAGCAACCGACTGGAAAGATTTTGAAGTGCTGGACACCAGCAGCGGGGAAAAACTCGAGCGATGGGGCGATGTTACGCTCATTCGCCCCGATCCGCAGATTATCTGGAATACGCCGAAAGACGGCGCATGGCAGAAAGCAAACGCAAGGTATCTCCGTTCCAATTCCGGAGGCGGGAACTGGGATGTCCGGTCCATGCCGAAAGAGGAATGGAGCATCGGTTATCGGGATTTAAAATTCCATATCCGTCCCACAGGTTTTAAGCATACCGGGCTGTTCCCTGAGCAGGCGGTCAACTGGGATTGGATGCGGGGACAGATTGCCAAAAGCGGGCGGCAGCTGAACATTCTCAACCTGTTCGCCTATACGGGCGGCGCCACGCTTGCTTGCGCGGCGGCTGGCGCGCAGGTCTGCCATGTGGATGCCTCCAAAGGAATGGTACAATGGGCGCGGGACAATGCCGCGCTCTCAGGATTATCGGAAAAGCCTGTACGATGGATCGTGGATGACTGCAAAAAATTCCTTGAGCGGGAAATCCGCAGGGGAGTTCGCTATGACGGCATCGTTATGGACCCGCCGTCTTATGGGCGGGGGCCGGGGGGAGAAGTCTGGAAGCTCGAGGACTGTATTTATGAGCTGGTTTCCTTGTGTACGCAGGCGCTTTCCGAAACACCGGTGTTTTTCCTGCTGAACTCCTATACCACAGGCCTTTCTCCTTCTGTGATGGCATATATCCTGTCCTGTACGGTTGGAAAAGCGTATGGCGGAAGTGTAACGGCTAGCGAGATCGGTTTGCCGGTCAAAAAATCGGGACTGGTTCTGCCCTGCGGCAGCACGGCTGTCTGGGCAAAATAGGGGCCTTCCTGTGAAAAAAGTTTCTTTCACCACAGGGCCAGTCACTGGCCGCATGGTTTATGATTATTTTCTGCTTGCCATGTTCGGCTTAATGGTTTATTATATTTTAAAAATTGTGCGGGACGCAAAGAAGTCCCAATAGAGGATTGTCCTCCAAGAATTCACTCAAAAGAGGAATGCAAATGCCAACTATCATTTCTGCTGAAAAGGTACGTTTCGGTTACCAGAAAGAAAATCATGAGTATAACCTTGTTCTGAAAGATATCAACCTCGAAATTCCGCAGGGGCAGTTTTTGGCTGTTTTAGGACATAATGGTTCCGGTAAAAGCACGCTCGCAAAGCACTTGAATGCGATTCTGCTTCCGCAGGGCGGGACAGTTACTGTGTGCGGGCTGAACACCGCGGATGAGGACAAGCTGTACGAAATCCGCCAGCAGGTGGGGATGGTGTTTCAGAATCCGGATAATCAGATTGTTGCAACCATTGTGGAGGAGGATGTGGCGTTCGGCCCGGAAAATATGGGGGTGGAGCCGTCCGAAATCCGTTTGCGCGTGGACGAAGCGTTAAAGGATGTCGGAATGGATGAATACAAAACGCACGCGCCGCACCAGCTTTCCGGCGGGCAGAAACAGCGGATTGCCATTGCTGGGATTATCGCAATGCGGCCTCGATGCATTGTGCTGGACGAGCCGACCGCTATGCTGGACCCGCGCGGTCGCGGCGAAGTCATTTCGACCATCAAACGGCTGAATAGCGAACTTGGAATCACAGTTGTCATGATTACGCACTATATGGA
>CAUQLV010000072.1:0-5725 GCA_963519235.1 uncultured Oscillospiraceae bacterium | reverse complement strand
CCTTGTTGATCCGCTGAAGGATTTCTTTTTTCTCTTTTTCAAGAAGGTCTTTGTTTTTCATTGACTAATCAAGAGCTGCTGTACGAATTGACCGAAAATATGAGCATTATGGAAAACGAAATAAAGGATTTATTAGATGATGCTCAGCTCGACGAAAAGACCTATGACGTTCTCTATGATCTTGGCGCGAAGGTTTTCGGGGCAATTGAATTAAACAACAGGACATTTATGAAGTACCTATCGGAAAAGTAAACAGAGTATCTGCCAGCGGCAACTGGCAGATGCTATTTTTTCTCAAGCTTTTTCCTCAGGCTCTTCAACTTCAAGTGTAATTTTTCTTGGAATATCCCATCCGAAAAGCTGATTCAGTTCTGCCAGGAGTTCCTCGGCTCTTTTGAGCTTTTTCATGATTTCGTTCCTATCGGTAATTGTTACTTTCAGTTCCATCTTTTTCTTCCTCCTTTCGTACATACAGTCAAAGCAGGATGGATTTTCCGCATTTGCGGAAAGCGCGGTCAGCTGGCCTTGTCTTTTGACTCATTTTTAAATGCAAATAAGTATTCAAATCTGCACCCAAAAAGATTCATTAATGTGACAATTTGTGGCCTTGTAAATTGGCCTGTTTTCTTTTTGTTTTCGTATGTGATTCTGGAAATTCCCAGTATTTCCGCCATCTGAGAATTGTTCATTCTCGCTCTACGTTGTTCGGCGTCAAGGTTCTTAAGCATATTGTTCTCCTTTCAAAGTTTTCGTTTCGCAACCTTTATCTCGATTATATTCTCGTTTTGCGAACTTGTCAATATAATTTGCATGAAATTGTTTTCATTTTGCAAACTTTTTATTGACGTAGAATGAAAATGAAGCTATAATTATCGCAAAGAGGAGCGGATTATATGACTTTTGGAGAGAGGCTTAAAAGTGCTCGTTTAAAAATGGGCTTTACTCAGGAACAACTTGCCGAGTTGATTGGCGTGGCGAAAACCACCCTTACTGGGTATGAAAAAGGCAATCGCGAACCAGATGTTTTTAAAATTAAGCGTTTAATTGAAGTGTTAAACATTGATTCTGACTATTTGCTTGGTATTGAGGAAAAAGTGCCTCTTTTTTCTGCTGAATCTTTACAAGTTGCAAGCGCATACGAAAAAGCCGACGCTGGAATCCAGACGTCGGTTAGGAAATTGTTGGATATTGATGATGCGGAAAAATCCGAAAGTGAAGCGGTCGGGTAATGTGATCTATACGAGCTTCTGTGTTTTACGTGGGAAATAGAGTGAAAAATTATTCAAGGGGGTCTTTGCTTTGCGTATCGGCGCGGCTTATGTCCGTGTTTCCACGGATGATCAGCTTGAATTTTCGCCAGACAGCCAGCTTCACAAAATAAAAGAATACGCAAAGGCCAACGACATTGTGCTTTCGCAAGAATATATATTTATGGAAGACGAGGGGCGAAGTGGCCGGAATGCAAAGAAGCGTCCTGAATTTCAGCGTATGATCGGCATTGCAAAATCTTCACCGAAACCTTTTGATATAATCTTGGTCTGGAAGTTTAGTCGGTTTGCCCGTAATAGCGAGGACAGCGTGGTCTATAAGTCCATGCTTCGCAAAAAGTGCGGTATTGACGTGGTTTCTGTCAGTGAGCCTGTGGGTGATGATAAAACCTCTATTTTGATGGAAGCGATCATTGAGGCTAAGGACGAATATTATACCGTTAATCTGGCTGAGGAAGTCAAGCGCGGCATGTCTGAAAAGGCATTTCGTGGCGGAGTGGTTTCTATTCCTTCTTTTGGCTATCTTTCTCAAAATGGTGCTTATGTGCCTGATCCAGAAAAAGCGCCTATTGTCCGCGTGGTATTTGAAAAATTCGTGTCCGGTGCAGGCTGCCGAGATCTTGCAGTCATGTTGAACAGCATGGGGGTCAGGTCTAGGCGCGGCGGCCTCATGGAAAACCGAACTGTTGAGTATATGCTCCGAAATCCAGTTTATGTTGGCAAGATTCGCTGGAATCCTGGCGGTAAATCGGATAAGAATAGTGTCAGTACTGAAACCATCCTAGCGGAAGGCAGCCATGAGCCTATTGTTCCGGAAGAGCTGTTTAATCAGACACAAACAATTTTTGCAAAGCGCAAAAAAATGTATGCGAAGCATGCCCGCCGCACGATCGGACCCGATGATTGCATGCTGAAAGGACTTGTTCGCTGCAGTGATTGTGGAAGCACCCTTGTTCGATGCGGGGCGGGGTTACAATGTCATTCTTATTCAAAGGGTTTGTGCAAGGTATCTCACTATATTTCTGAAATTGCAGCAAACCATCGCGTTATTGACTTGATTGAAAACGGATTTATGTATGAAGATTTTCCCATTACTGAAAAATCGTCTTTACTGGAGAGCAATAATAATGTTACGATTGATAATATGATCCAGCGTGAGCGGGCAAAGCTTGAGCGTATCCGTGCCGCTTTTGAAGATGGCATAGATACGCTCAATGAATACAAGAAAAATAAATTGAAAATACTAAAAACAATTGAAGAGCTGGAGAGTAGCCGCTCTGCATCCACTAAATCGATAGACGAAATTAAAAACGAATTTTTTGAAAGGCATCGTGGAGTTGTAGCGGACCTGCGTAATCCGGATATTTCAAGCGCGAAGAAAAACATCATTCTGCGCGGGTTTGTTGATAAGATTATTTTTGATCGAGCTAAGAATAAGTTTCAAATTTATTATTATTTATAAATTATATCCTTTAGCAGTATGGAGGTCCTGACGGCGAATTGGCCGCATCACTGCGTTATCTTAGCCAAAGGTTTTCCATGATTACGCCTCAGGCACGTGCAGTGCTGAATGACATCGGCACTGAAGAACTCGCACATCTGGAAATGATTGGATCCATGGTGAAGCAGCTGACACAAAACGCCAGCATCGAACAATTAAAAGCTGCCGGGTTGGACCCCTATTATGCGGATCATGGCAGGGCGATCTATCCTCAAAGTGCTGCCGGCGTTTCGTTTACTGCAGCACACCTTCAGTCAAAGGGCGACCCTGTTGCGGATTTAATTGAAGATATGGCTGCTGAGCAGAAGGCCCGGGCTACTTATGAATGGTTAATCAACTTATCAGATGACCCCGACGTCATCGACCCTCTCAAGTTCCTAAGAGCACGAGAAGTTGTACATTTCCAGCGGTTTGGCGAAGCATTGAGAATTGTCCAAACCTTTTTAGACAGCAAAAAAGTCTACGCAATACAGTTGCCCGAAGGTTGTGGGGATACCGTAAAGTGATTTCCAACCGGCAGGCAGCAATCAAAAATATCCTCCGGCTTCGTTAGCAGATAATCTGCGGCGATTCCCTCGGGATTTTTGCAGCCCCACAAAGCAAGCGCAAAACTGACCCCTGCCCCTTTGGCGCATTCGAAGTCATAGAAAGTATCTCCAATATAGACAGCCTCTTCTGGTTTCGCACCGGAAAGCTGCAAAAACTTTTCCATAGGTTCGGAAAAAGGCTTATGCTTACGGGTGTCCTCGGCACAAATAACGGTGTCGAAATAATCCGCCAGATCAAATGGAACAAAATCCGTTTGAAATTCTTTTTTGTTTTTGGATGTGATTATTCCCAATTGATACTGCTGCCTTTTTAATTCGCGAAGCGTGGTTTGAATACCGTCGAAAACCCGAATCCTGTCATAGTAGTTTTGAAATTTTTCTTCCCATCTGGAATTGTAATCATACGGGTCGTCAAACCCGAGGCGTTGAAGTGCATCCGGGCCGGGGATTCCCAGCGCAAATCGCAAAGAGCCGATGTCGACAATGCGGTTCTGGCTTTCTTCAACCAAATCTCTTAAGGAAAGCAAAACTGCGTCCTCAGTGTCAAGCAAGGTGCCGTCAATGTCAAATATCATGTGGGTGATGTTCATGATGTCCTCCTGCCTTGAAGTTGGATATACTGTTCCTATTTTCCATTATAACCGGTGCGGAAACTCATTGATGAAGTTTTTAAAAACTTTATTACATCGCTTAAAAAAACAGGCACCCCGGCGCTCAACGCCCGGATGCCTGTACTTTTTGTCTGACAGCCTGTTCGATTTCAATTGGACTTACAGGCACGGCGCCAGCAGATTCCAGATAAGTTCTAAGTGCCTCATAATTTTCATAAAACACGACGATTAAATCGTCTTCCTTCGCTTCTTCAATTGCAGCTTTGAGCGCCTCCAATTCATCTTCTATGATTTTAACCGCACCTTCCGTGATATCCTCCTCCATAATGGTATGATACAGGATTCCGGCAATCTCGCCGCTCTTTCTCCCCCGCAGATCGTGATCCTCTTTGATATAGATGCGGTCAAACGCCTGCGCGCATTGCCTCCCGACTGCTTTTACCGCGCGGTCCATTCTGTCGCCCGGAACTCCAACTATGCCTGCCAGTGCGTTGCCGCCCAGCTTTTTGCAAACCTGAATTGCTTTTTCGTAACCGGCAGGATTATGTCCATAATCCAACAGCACCCGAATTCCGTGCAATGCAAACAGATTGAATCTTCCGATGTTGTCCGTAAAGCTCATGAGCCCTGTTCTGATGATATCAACAGGCACTCCCAGCGCATAAAGGGCGGACGTGGCGGCGAGCGCATTTTCAATGTTGCAGTCGATCAAGCCCTGAAATGTTACCGGAATTTTTTTCACTTCCACTACATCCTGAAGGACAGGCCCATCCTGTATTTGAACGATCCCCTTGTGCAGAAAAACAAATATTCGCCCAAGCGCATAATAAGGTTTGATTGCGTTGGTGTCTTTTCCAAACAGAACGGTCCTTACTTTGACTCGGTTTAATAGATAGGGCGTCATGGAATTCTCCGCGTTCAGGACTACCGCGCCCTCCTTTTTGACGGCTTCCACTACCAGTGATTTGACAAAAGCCAAATCCTCAAGCGTATCAACGCCGTCTACGCCAAGGTGATCCTCCGTGATATTGGTGATGACACCCACATCAGCAAGGTCGTATCCCAGACCTTCGCGGACGATTCCGCCGCGCGCTGTTTCCAAAACAGCTGCTTCCACCGCCTTGTTGGACAAAAGTGCCCGTGCGCTCCTCGGCCCTGAATTATCCCCTTTGCACACACATTTATTCCCGACAAAGGTTCCGCTCGTGCTGGTCATTCCGACCGTTTTGCCTGTCAGAGAAAGAATGTGCTGAATCAGGCGTACAACCGTGGTCTTCCCGTTTGTCCCTGTGACGGAGACAATCGGGAACTGCATGGAGTTCTTGTCGGGAAACAGCATGTTTACAATATCCCGGTCCACGCTGCGCGGCGTCCCCTCGCTGGGAAAGAGATGCATTCGAATACCCGGAGCTGTATTGACTTCAACAACCGCCCCGCCAGTATCAAGAATGGATTCTGTAATATTCTCCGCCACAAGATCAATCCCCGCTATATCAAGGCCGATTGTCGCGGCTGCCTTTTCCGCAATTTCTATATTTTCGGGATGGATGATATCTGTGCAGTCCACCGCTGTTCCACCAGTGCTCAGATTGGCATTTTCCCGCAGGATGACCGCCTGACCCTCTTCAGGAACAGACTCCGCCGACATCCCGTTCTTTTCCAGAATCGCCTCAGCCACGCTGTCCAGACAAATTTTTGTCAGCGCTTTTTCATGCTGTTCTCCACGGTTCGGGTCCTGATTGGTAATGCTGACAAGCTCTCGAACCGTATGCACACCGTCTCCGGTCACTCCGGCGG
>CAUQLV010000071.1:0-5855 GCA_963519235.1 uncultured Oscillospiraceae bacterium | reverse complement strand
GGTGGTTTTCTGCCCGCATCAGGCGGAATTTAAACGCAGGGACGGGGATATCTCATCAGAGATGATTGTCAGCCTGGATGCAAACCATAACTTTGAGATACGCAAGGTTACGTTTACCAATCATGCGCTTACGGAAAAGCAACTGGAAGTGACCAGTTATCTGGAGGTGGTGGATGATACCTATGCGGCAGAGTTAAGCCATCCTGCGTTTAATAAGCTCTTTCTGGAAAGTGAATATCTGGAAGAGCAGGAAATTTTCCTTACAAAACGGCGGCGGAAGAAAGAGAATGAAAATCCATATGTGATGCACATGGTGAGAACAGCGGCAAAGCTTTGCAAAAAATTAGAGTATGAAAATGACAGGAAACGCTTTATCGGAAGAAACAATACCTTGGAAAATCCGGATTCTGTGGTGAACAGCATTGCTTTTTTCAACAATTCGAGCTTTTGTAATGATCCGATTATGAGTCTGCGGGCGCAGCTCTGCATAGGCGCGGGTGAAACCGCCTGCATTTCTTTCATTACCGGCGTGTGCGCCAGCAAGGAGGAGGCAATAAAAATAGCGGGGGAACTGAGTGTAAGCTACCGGATTGATGATATTCTGGAAAAATTCAGGCTTCAGAATCATTTGGAGTTAAAGTATCTGGAGATTACCAGCACCCAGCTGAATGCCTTTCAGGATTTGATCAGCCCGGTCTTCTATTCTGCGGGTATTTACCGGGGGCCGGATGAAAATAGCAGACGAAATTTTATGAACCAGAGCTTCTTGTGGAAATTCGGCATCTCCGGCGATCATCCTATTCTGCTTTTGATGGTTCGGTCCATCGAAGAGGAAAGACTCGTGAAGGACGTATTAAAAGCTTATGAATATCTGAGGGTAAACCGTGTTATGGTGGATCTGGTTGTCCTGATAGATTCCAAGCACGGTTATCTGCGGGAGGTGGATGAATTAATCAACGATATGACAAGCTCTCTTCGAATTTATGATGCCGGAAATGAGAAGCCAAGTTTTTTTACACTGCATACGTATGAGATGAAACCGGCGGAGATTGATTTGCTGTATACGGTAGCGCGGGTTGTATTTTCAGCGAAGACGGGGATTTATTTTACCAATGTAAAAGAAAACCCGTACGAGTTACGTGAGAAATAGTAACCTTCAAGGAGGAAAAGGCTTTGGATACGGCATATGCGCCAACAGCACAGGAAAAAGAAACAGAAAATAATGAATTTTTTAACGGCTTCGGGTCATTTGTCTGTGGGGGCAGAGAATATGAAATCCGGCTGGAGGGTGATAACAGACCGCCTGCCCCCTGGATTAACGTTGTCTCAAACAAAAATTTTGGATTCCAGATATCGGAGTCGGGTGCGGGCTTTACCTGGAGTGTCAACAGCAGGGAAAATAAGCTTACACCCTGGTCAAATGATCCCGTAAGCGACAGCGCCTCTGAAGCAATTTATATTTTGGACGAAATAACCGGTAAAGTGATGACGCCCATGTCCCTTGGAAGATCAGACAGGGGCATTTACCGGGTAAGGCATGGCTTTGGGTACAGCAGGTTTCTTCATGATGAAGCACTTGTAGATCAGGAGTTGACGGTTTTCACCCCTTTGGAGGAGTCATTAAAGTTATGGAGCCTGAAACTGACAAACCGGTCGGATAAAGTGAACTATCTAAGTCTGACCTATTATGTGGAATGGGTGATGGGGACGAACAGGGAGCACACCAATCCCTATATTCTCACGTCCTATGAGAATGAGCATGAATGCTTCTGTGCTAAGAACGTCTATACCATGAACTTTCAAAACAGTTATTCCTACCTGTTTTCCAATGAAACGATTGTTGGCTATACCGGCGACCGAAAGGAGTTTCTGGGGCAGAGGGGAAGCATTCGAGAACCGCGGGGAGCGGAGGTGAAGCTCTCCTGCAATACGGGGGCATACGATGATTCCTGCGGGGCAATTCAGATATCCGTTGCATTGCAGCCGCAGGAGAGCAAGACCGTGCTGTTCGGGCTCGGGCAGAGCAAAAGCCTCAACGAGATATACGAAATCAGACGCAAGTACAGGGAACCCGCCGCCGCTGAAAAAGAGCTTGACAGAGTGAAAGCTTATTGGGATGAATTGTTGGGAAAAGTTCAGGTGAAGACGAAGGACAGAGCGGTCGATCTTCTGGTGAACGGCTGGCTGCTTTATCAGACAGTGTCCTGTCGCCTTCAAGCAAGAGCAGGCTTTTATCAGTGCGGAGGCGCTTACGGATTCCGGGATCAGCTTCAGGACACCCTTTCGCTCCTCCTTGCAGATGCAAGCATTCTGCGCAGGCAAATTCTGATTGCATGCAGCAGGCAGTTTGAAGAAGGGGATGTCCAGCATTGGTGGCATCCTCCGATGGGAGTCGGGGTAAGAACAAGAATATCAGATGATTTGCTGTGGCTGCCTTATTGCACCACTGCCTATATTCGAAGCACCGGAGATGCCGCAATTTTAAAGGAACTGGTACCTTACATTAAGGGGCCGCTGCTCGAGGAGGGTCAGCAGGATATCATGTTTACCCCGGAACTGTCCGAGCGTCGTGAAAGCGTTTATGCGCACTGCAAAAGAGCCATTGACCGGACCCGCTTCGGAGAACATGGACTTCCACTCATGGGAGGGGGCGACTGGAACGATGGTATGAATGAGGTAGGCGCGGCGGGAAAAGGGGAAAGCGTTTGGCTGGCCTGGTTTTTATATACCGTACTGGGGGACTTCAGTCCTTTGTGCGATCAGGAAGACGACGGGGTCTATGGCCGGGAACTGATGCAGAGACGCGATACCCTGCTCCAAAGCATTGAAGAACATGCCTGGGACGGGGAATGGTATCTTCGGGCCTTTTATGACGACGGATCGAAGCTCGGTTCAAAGGAAAACGATGAGTGCAGAATAGATTCCATCAGCCAGTCCTGGAGCGTACTATCACAGGGGGCAAAAAAGGAACGGGCGCAAACAGCGATGCAGTCGGCATGGCGTTATCTGGTAAGGGAGGAGGATGCCCTATCCTTGCTTTTGGCGCCTCCTTTTAATAAGACCGGCAAAAACCCGGGATATATCAAAAATTATATTCCCGGCATGCGGGAAAACGGAGGTCAGTATACCCATGCGGCGGTTTGGCTGGCAATTGCCACATCGATGCTGCATGACTATAGCATGGCGCAAACCCTGTTCACCATGCTTAACCCGATTCGCATTACACAAAGCAAGAAGGATGCGCTCAGGTATGAGAAGGAACCATATGTAATGACGGCGGATATATCCCTCAGCCAGCCCTATACCGGAAGAGGCGGTTGGAGCTGGTATACCGGTTCCGCCGGCTGGATGTATCAGGGACTGTTAAACTGGTTTTTGGGCATTCGGAAAGAGGGAACTGAGCTGGTGATAGATCCGTCGACACCAGCAAGTTTTGGCGAATTCTCCGTTGAATATAAATATGGGAGCTCTCTCTATGAAATCAGGGTTGAAAGCAGAAGTAAGGGAACAATGACAACTCAGGCAATCACTCTGGATGGCAGGTTCATTCAGGGAAACAGGGTCTTGCTGGAGGATGACGGAAAAATGCACCGGATTGTTGTATAGTTCCGTTCATTCGGTCCCAAATTTTCTATGTCAAAATAAATGAAAGCAAAAAGGTTTATATTGACGAGCTTTTAGATACTTGGATATTGGGCAATCTACCTTATCCCATTATATGAAGACCTTATGTGAGTGGTAGTCACTTGCCGCCGGTTAAACTGAAAGGAGAACCTAAAATGTGAATTATTATCGGTTGGATAACGGACGAAATTGGCCGCAGCAAGACCCCATATTAATAGACTGCAACGGCGAACTGCTAAAGATCGACAGGCAGTCCGCCATATTTATTATATTTTCAAACATCATATTGATTTTTTCTGATTTAAGGTATATACTTTGTTATATCGAATATTTTTGATTTGAGGCGAGATTATGACGACCGCATATGAAGATCACGCAAAGGTATTTAAGGCGTTTTGTGATGAAAAACGTCTGCGGATACTTGAATTATTGCGCGATGGTGAAAAGTGTGCGTGCAAGCTGTTGGAATATCTGGATATGGGCCAATCGGCGCTGTCTTATCACATGAGGATTCTGGTTGAGTCAGGTATTGTGGAAAGCCGGCAGGAAGGCAAATGGACACATTATAAAATCAGCGAAAAAGGCAGTGCCTACGCCTCGGAATTACTCGGGGAGCTGACTTCTCCAAACACAGTGATTGGTGAATATAAGTGCTGCTAAAGATAAAAGCCATCGGGAAGGTGGCTTTTTAAAGGCAGCATGTATCAATATTTTTTGATGTGATTGTCTTTTATTCAGAAAGAGAGGTTTTACATAGCATGCAAATTTTAAAAGCGATCTGGGACTTTTTCCAGGGGCAAATACTGGCAATGAAGTGGCTGAACAGTGTCATTGGAAGCGGCTTATCGGCCTTGGGGCTGGACTTGAGTAACCGTTGGGTCGGAAGTATTCAGTTTTTCCTGTATGACGTTATAAAAATCACGGTGTTGCTGTGTTTCCTGATCTTTTTTATCAGTTATATTCAAAGCTACTTTCCGCCGGAACGCAGCAAGAAAATCCTTGGCCGTTTCCATGGAATCGGAGCGAACACTGTGGCGGCTTTACTCGGCACGGTCACGCCTTTTTGCTCCTGTTCGTCCATTCCGCTGTTCATTGGCTTCACATCAGCGGGGCTGCCGGTCGGCGTTACGTTCTCATTCCTGATATCGTCCCCTATGGTGGATCTCGGTTCTCTGCTCCTGCTGATGAGCATATTTGGCGCGAAAGTCGCTGTCATCTATGTTGTTGTGGGTCTGCTGATAGCCATCATCGGTGGTTCTCTGATTGAGAAAATGGGCATGGAGAACTATGTGGATAGCTTTATTCTGACAGCCGGCAGCGTAGATATAGAATCCCCCGACCTGACGAAAAAAGACCGCCTGATCTATGCGAAAGAACAGATGCTCGCAACTTTTAAGAAAGTAATTCCGTATATTCTGATCGGCGTAGGTATCGGCGCAGTTATCCACAACTGGATTCCCGAAGAATGGGTTGCATCAGTACTCGGAAGTAATAATCCGTTTGGCGTAATATTGGCTACGCTCATCGGCGTCCCGATGTACGCCGACATCTTCGGCACGATCCCGATTGCAGAGGCTTTGTTCTATAAAGGCGCTCAGCTTGGAACGGTGCTATCCTTCATGATGGGTGTAACAACCTTGTCCCTGCCTTCGATGATCATGCTGCGTAAAGCGGTTAAGCCAAAACTGCTGGCTGTTTTCATTGCGATCTGTACGGTTGGAATCATCATTGTCGGTTATTTATTCAATGTGTTTCAGGCACTGATTGTATAGGGGAAACGAAATGGTGACAAAGATTCCCGTCGACTTGGAGACTTTAGCTACTTATAAGTTAGGATTCTAATAATTCTGAAAAGGAGATATTTTTATGGAATTGTTTGGTAATAAAAACAAAAAAGTTGAGACCTCTTCCTGCTGCTGCGGAGGCAATTGTGATGCGGGAAGCATGGCAAAGGCCGAAAGCGCAAAAACCGAGGGCGCGACTGTAAAAGTTTTAGGAAGTGGTTGTGCAAAATGCAATCAGCTTGAAGCCGCAACAAAATCAGCTTTGGAACAGCTTGGAATGGATGCGGCGATCGACCATGTGACTGATTTTTCACAGATCGCAGCCTATGGAGTAATGACCACCCCCGCGCTCGTTGTAGACGGGAAAGTGGTTTCTTAAGGCAAAGTTCTCAAAGCCGAAGAGGTGATAAAGATTCTGCAAAAAGTCAGTGGATAATATATAGAAAA
>CAUQLV010000070.1:0-6354 GCA_963519235.1 uncultured Oscillospiraceae bacterium | reverse complement strand
CGCGGGAAATCTGGGCTGTTATCGTGGATGCCGCGCAGGAAGCGCTGAATGAAATCCCCGAACTGCTGCCTGTTTTGAAAAAAGCCGGCGTTGTGGATGCCGGCGGACAGGGCCTGTTGGTGATTTTTGAAGGTATGAAGCGGGTTTTTGACGGGAAAGACGTGATTGACCTCAGCGAAGAAGAAACCGGGGAATCCTCCTCCATCTATCCGGACCGCAATGCGGCAGGGGAATATGAGGGCGAGATTACCTTTACCTATTGTACGGAATTTCTTATTCTGAAAGAAGAAACAGAAGCGGACCCCCAGCCGCTGCGCACCTATCTGGAATCAATTGGGGATTGCGTGGTTGTCGTGGATGACGATGAAATTATCAAGTGCCACGTGCATACCGACAATCCCGGAAATGCTCTCCAAAAGGCATTGGAATACGGCATGCTGACGAACATGAAAATTGAGAATATGCGTGAACAGCACGCGAACCAGAAAGCCAGTGTAGTGGAACCGGTCACCGATCAGGCATTCGCTTATGCCATGGTGGACCCTTCGCGCGCGGTTGGCTTTGTGTCGGTCGCGGCGGGTAACGGAGTGCGGCAGTTGTTTGAGGATTTGGGCGTTGACCATATCGTCAGCGGCGGGCAGACCATGAATCCATCCACCGACGATATCCTTTCCGCTGTGCACGCAACCCCCGCAAAGACGGTCTTTGTGCTGCCGAATAATAAGAACATCATTATGGCGGCGGAACAGGCGGCAAAGCTGGCCGACCGCAAGGTTGTTGTGCTGCCGACCCGCACAATTCCGCAGGGACTTGCCGCAATGCTGGTGTTTGACCATGACGCCGATGTAACGGAAAATATGATTGCGATGCAGAAAGCGTTTGAGCGTGTGGGAACCGGTCAAATTACTTATGCTGCCCGCGACAGCGAGTTTGACGGGCATAAAATCAAAGAGGGCGAATTGCTCGCCCTTGAAAACGGCAAAATAGCGTTTACAGAGCGCGACCTGTCGAAAGCGGTTGTCAGGCTTACCAAGTCGCTGGCACGCAAGGACAGCAGCTTTATCACCCTGCTTTACGGCGAGGATGTTTCCGGTGAAGACGCCGAGGCAATCCAGCAGGCAGTCGCGGCAAAACTGCCGGAAGATGTGGAAGTTGCTCTGATTAACGGCGGCCAGCCGGTCTATTATTTCATTGTTTCTGTTGAATAACCCAACGACAAGAAGGGAAGCTATGCTCCAATCCAAACCCCGTCAGTTGTTTTCTGCGGCCATTATGACGCTGCTTTCGGCTGCCCTTGCGCAAGTATCGAAAAACCTGCCGGTTACGCCGGTCCCCTTGTCGGCCGTACTGGTGGCGGTATTTCTGGCGGGGGCGATGCTGAACCGCAAATCTGCACTGCTTTCGGTATCGGCCTATGTCGTGCTCGGATTTTTCGGGGCACCGATATTTCCGGGGTTTTCCGGAGGAATTCATATTCTTGCCGGCCCGACGGGCGGGTTTCTGATCTCATATCCGCTCGTTGCGGTGCTGATTGCCTGCATGACGGAAAAGTGGGGCAGAGGGTTTCTGAACTATGCTCTTTTCATGGCGCTTTCGCTGCCGGTCTGCTATGCAATCGGCACAGTGCAGCTGCTTATCATTACCAAAGCGGGCGTTCAGAATGCGCTGGCGATGGCGGTTAAGCCGTTTCTTCTGCCCGACCTGATTATGTGCATAACTGCCGCGGCTGTCGCGGCGGCAGCGGACCGCGTGCTCGCCGGAAAGGTAGCATCAAAAGGTGCGAAAAGAGTTGACAACCGGCCAGTGTGAGTATATACTACTTAATAATATGGCGTTGATGGGGAAATTTGCGTAAACACGGCACAGAGAGGCACATACTGGTGAGAGTGTGCCCCCAAAGCGCAAATGCCGCCCCTGAGCTTCTGGCGAAGAACCGGACGTAGTGTGAGCGTTAATCCTTTCGAGTGGCGCAAATTTTTTGCGCAATTTGGGTGGTACCACGGAAGGTGTCATGCACGCTTTTCGTCCCGATTTTTTGGGATGGAAGGCTTTTTTTATTTTTGTATGATTTAAAGGAGCGATTATTAGATGGAATGGACAGGACTTAATGAACTGCGCGAAAAGTTCCTCAGCTTTTATGAAGGCAAGGAGCACATTCGTCTTCCGAGTTTTCCGCTGGTTCCGCACAACGATGCCAGCCTGCTGCTGATCAATTCCGGCATGGCGCCGATGAAAAAGTGGTTTCTCGGGCTGGAGACCCCGCCGAGAAAGCGCGTGACAACCTGCCAGAAGTGCATCCGCACCCCCGACATTGAGAATGTGGGCAAAACCGCGCGCCATGGCACCTATTTTGAGATGCTCGGCAATTTTTCGTTCGGCGATTACTTTAAGCACGAGGCCACCGCGTGGGCGTGGGAATTCATCACCAAGGTGCTCGAGCTGCCGGTAGACCGCCTGTGGGTATCCGTCTATGAGGACGATGACGAAGCGGTTGAAATCTGGACGAAGGAAGTCGGCGTCGATCCCACGCACATTGTGCGGATGGGCAAGGAGGATAACTTCTGGGAAATCGGCTCCGGCCCCTGCGGCCCCTGCTCCGAAATCTATTTTGACCGCGGCGAAAAATACGGCTGTGGAAGCTCCACCTGTGGCGTAGGCTGCGACTGCGACCGCTATATCGAGTTCTGGAACCTTGTATTCTCTCAGTATAACGGCGACGGAGAGGGCAACTATGAGCGCATGGCGCATCCCAATATCGATACCGGAATGGGACTTGAGCGCCTTGCCTGCATTATGCAGGATGTGGACAACCTGTTTGAGGTGGATACGGTGCAGAACATCATGCGCCATATTTCCCAAATTGCGGGTGTCACTTATCACAAAGATGCCAAGACAGACGTTTCTCTGCGCGTGATAACCGACCACATCCGTTCCACCTCCTTCATGGTGGGAGACGGTGTCTTGCCGCAGAATGAGGGCAGGGGCTACGTTCTGCGCCGTTTGCTGCGCCGCGCCGCTCGTCATGGGCGCCTGCTCGGCATCCGTGAGCCGTTTCTTTATAAAGTCTGCGAAACCGTGATTCAGGAGAACGCGGCTGCGTATCCGAATCTTGTTGAAAATAAGGATTACATCATTAAAGTTATCAAAGTCGAAGAGGAACGTTTTGCGCGTACGATTGATCAGGGGTTGGGGCTGCTGAACGCCATGATTGATAAAATTGAGGCACAGGACGGGCAGAAGATCATGAGCGGCGCGGAAGCGTTTAAACTCTATGATACCTTCGGCTTCCCGGTGGATCTCATCCGTGAAATTCTGCAAGAGCACAAAATTGCGCTGGACGAACAGGAATTCACAAACTATATGAACGAGCAGAAGCAGCGCGCCCGCGAAGCGCGCGCCGCGATGGGCGACTTGGGCTGGAAAGAGGATGTCCTCTCCGATATCAAGGAAAAAGGCCGCTTTGTGGGGTATACGGATTTTGAAACGGAAGCAAAAATTGTCGCTATCGTAAAAGACAACCAGCGGGTAGATATGCTGGCTGACGGCGAGATGGGCGAGATTGTGCTGAATATTACCCCGTTTTATGCAGAGAGCGGCGGCCAGGCGGGCGATGCCGGTACGATTTCAGCCGGAGGAAGCGCCTTTGCGGTTTACGACTGCAAAAAGTCCCAGACCGGTCATTTTGTCCACGTCGGTGAACTGACGGTCGGCACGCTTAGCGTGGGCGACACTGTCAAGGCGGCAATCGATACCGACCGCCGCCGCGCTATTATGCGTAACCACACCTCCTGCCACCTGCTTCAGGCGGCGCTGCGGACAGTGCTCGGTGAACATGTGCACCAGGCGGGCGCGTTTTATGACGACAGCATCTGCCGCTTCGACTTCAGCCATTTCAGCGCGGTGACGGCTGAAGAGCTGGAAAAAATCGAGGAGCTTGTCAACCGCATGATTCTGTCCGCGATTGACGTAACCGTCAACGAGATGCCGATTGAGGAAGCTAAGAAGCTCGGCGCGATGGCGCTGTTCGGCGAGAAATACGGCGACACCGTTCGCGTGTGCAGTGTTGAGAATGAATCCGTGGAATTCTGCGGCGGAACTCATCTGGATAATACCGCCAAGGTCGGCCTGTTTAAGATTGTGAAAGAGTCCTCGGTTGCGGCGGGTGTACGCCGCATTGAGGCAGTAACGGGCAAAAACGTACTGCGCTATCTGCATGAGCAGGAAGCGCTGATGAACGAGACCGCCGCTGCCCTCAAGGTCGGAAATCCGTTGGAGCTGCCTGCGAAGGCGGTGTCCATGACCGGAGAACTGAAAGAATTGCAGCACGCGCTGGAATCCGCGGAAAACAAGCTGGCGGAAAGCCAGATGAGTGGCATGTTTGAAAATGCCCGGGAAGTGAACGGCGTAAAGGTTGCCTCCCTTGCTGCCGGCGGCGCAAAACCGGAAGCCCTGCGGTTTATGGGCGACCGTGCGAAGGACAGCCATCCGGACTCTGTCTGTGTCTTTACAGCGGCCGGAGACGGTAAAACTTCAATTCTGGTTTCCTGCGGAAAAGAAGCGGTTGCCAAGGGCGCACATGCCGGCAAGATCGTGAAAGAGCTGACCGCTCTTTGCGGCGGAAGCGGCGGCGGGCGTCCTGACAATGCGATGGGCGGCTGCACCGAACCTGCGAAACTGAGCGGCGCGCTGGCAAAGCTGCCGGAAATTGTTGCTAATTATGTGAAATAGACAGGGAAACCTGCCGGATATTTTGATGGAAAGGGGGAAATAACATGGAGGACTGCCTTTTCTGTAAAATTGCCGCCGGGGAGATCCCCAGCAAGAAGATTTACGAGGACGACCGCGTGGTGGCGTTTTACGACATTGACCCGCAGGCTCCGATTCATTTTCTGGTGATTCCGCGTGAGCATTTTTCCGGCGCGGACAAGATTACTGACGAGAACAGCGCGATTGTGGGCCATATCTTTGCCGTTATTGCAAACGTAGCCAAGGACCTCGGCTGCGGCGATGATTTCCGCGTGGTAAACAACTGCGGAGAGCTGGCCGGGCAGACGGTAAAGCACCTGCATTTCCATGTGCTCGCGAAACGCAGCCTGGCGTGGCCTCCCGGCTGATCGGATTCCCAAGGCGGCACGCCGAAGCGGTGTGCCGCCTTTTTCTGCATTAAAAATGGCAAGGAGAGTCCTATGACAATTAAAAAACCGTTGCTGGCGGCATGCGGAATTGCCGCGCTGGCGGCTTTTTCCTATTGGCAGAATAACGGAATTCAGACATCACGGTACACGATGGAAAGTGAAAAGCTTCCGCCCGCTTTTGACGGCTTTCGGATTGTGCAGATTTCCGACCTCCACGATAAAACCTTCGGGCATCAGCAGAAACGCCTGCATCATGCGCTGCGTGCCGCCGCTCCAGACTTGATTGTAATCACAGGGGATTTGTGCGATTGCAAGGTTGAAACGGCACTGTCGGTTGTCCGTGGCGCGGTGGAACTTGCGCCCGTCTGTTATGTCCCGGGAAATCATGAGGCGCGCTCAAAGGTTTATCGCAGGCTGCGCAGGGAGCTTCGCAGCTTGGGCGTGATTCTGTTGGACGGCAGAAAACTGACAATTCACAAAAACGCGGATTGTATTTGTGTTTACGGCGCGCCTGACCCGGCGTTTTACCGCAATCGCACACGCAGGCGCGACACCCCTGAATGTGTCGCGAAATTTGCGCAAGTGCTGGGGCAGGCTACCAGCCGAATCAACCCACTAAATTTAAACATTCTGCTGTCCCATCGTCCGGAGCAGTTTGAATGCTACGTCCGGAATGGATATGATCTTGTATTCTGCGGACATGCGCATGGCGGACAGTTCCGGTTTCCCGGGATTCAGGGGCTTTATGCGCCGGAACAGGGCATTTTCCCCCGTTATACCGCCGGACTTTACCGGAGGGGGGTCTGCACCATGGCGGTCAGCCGCGGACTTGGCCCAAGCACGTTTCCCCAGCGGCTCGGAAACCGCCCGGAGCTGGTCTGCGTCACTTTAAAAAGCCGCCGACCAAATTTTCATGGAAATTTCTGAGTGAAAGTGGTATAGTAGGAAAAAACGGTACGATTTCTTGATAAAGGTGGTCGTGATGTGAAAAGATTAGAACTCAAAAAACTGTTCGCCGCGGTTCAGGATTACGCGGATGCTCCGGTAACGGTCTGCGGATGGGTCAAGACAATCAGGGATTCCAAGTCAATCGGATTTATTGAGCTCAATGACGGGTCTTCTTTTCGGAATTTACAGGTTGTGCTGGAACAGTCCAAACTGGAGAATTTCGCGGAAGTTGTGAAACTGAACGTCGGCAGCGCGATTGTGGTTCGCGGCG
>CAUQLV010000069.1:0-6704 GCA_963519235.1 uncultured Oscillospiraceae bacterium | reverse complement strand
ATCATCATCTGGTCGGTGTATCCAAATTTTAGGCGGAAAGCATTTTTTTTCTCTTCGTCAACTTTATGAGGGTCAAATGCTTCAAGATCAACCGGATTCGGAATCACGTTGACGGGCTTGTAAACACCGACCTTGCGGAAATATTCTTCGCACTTTTTAGAAGGCCCTGTGAGCGCCTGTGCTGATTTGGCAAAGAATTTGGTATACTCATGGGAAAGCTTTGTGGTAACGGGGACAAGCGGCTGGGGTGCGACATAGTAAATATATTCGTCATACATGGTGTGCAGAGTATAGACCAGCGTGATACGCAGGACTTTCGCAATCATGATGCCGGAAAGGCCGATGCCGAATTCATTGTGCACATGGATAATGTCGGGATTGAATTGACTGATGTATTTTAACCTCGTCGTCGAAAGCGGCAGCGCGACCCCATAACCGTAAAATCGGTTGGATGTGTGGGCGGGGCAGTGCAGAACGCCGTCCGAAATGTAATGGCGGCGGGCGCCAGCGTCCGCCGTGACGATCAGCACCTCGTGCCCCAGCTGTTCAAGCCCGTCTTTCAAAGATTTTACGTGGGTAACAACACCGTTGATGTGCGGCAGGTATGTTTCGGTAAATAGTGCGATTCGCATAAATACACGCTCCTGTTCCATATCGCTCACAATGTATTAGTATAGCATAATTACGGGAAAAAGCAAACCGATTGTGAGTTGTTTGTATTACTTTTCAGAACGATTCTGATTGCCAAATCTCTTCAAAAGGTGTAAACTATTGAACAATAACTACAAAGTACGCAGCCTATGCGATGGGGTGATGGAATGTCGATTGATTTGATGCAGAGAAATTTGACAATGCTGACAGATTTTTATGAGCTGACAATGTCAAATGGATATTTTAAACACGGATTTACGGATAAACGAGCCGTATTTGACATGTTTTTCCGTAAAATTCCTGACAACGCTGGTTTTGCGCTGTTTGCCGGACTTGAACAGCTGGTGCAGTATCTAAAAAATTTGAAATTTACAGAACAAGATATCCAGTATTTGCGGGAAAAAGGGCAGTTCAGCGAAGACTTTTTAGAGTACCTCGCAAATTTCCAATTCACCTGCGACATCTGGTCGGTCAAAGAGGGGACTCCAATCTTCCCGTATGAGCCGGTTGTAGTCGTTTGCGGGCCGATTATTCAGGCGCAGCTGATTGAAACAATGGTTCTGCTCACGATCAACCACCAGTCATTGATGGCGACAAAGGCGAACCGCATCTGCCGGGCGGCGGAAGGAAGACTGGTGTCCGAATTCGGCTCGCGCCGCGCGCAGAGCTATGATGCGGCAATCCTTGGCGCCCGCGCCACTTATATCGGCGGCTGTTTTGCAACGGCCTGTACCATTGCGGACCGGGAGTTCAACATTCCTGCGGTTGGCACGATGGCTCACAGCTGGGTGCAGGTGTTTGACAGCGAATACGAAGCATTCAAAAATTATGCGGAAATCTATCCGGACAACTGCGTTTTTCTTGTGGATACCTATAACGTAGTGAAGTCCGGCGTTCCCAATACCATAAAGGTGGCAAACGAGGTGCTCAAGCCGATGGGATTCCGGCCCAAAGCCATCCGCATTGACAGCGGGGACATCGCCTATCTGTCCAAGAAGGCGCGTAAAATGCTGGACGAGGCGGGATACCCCGACGTTAAGATCATGGCGTCCAATTCTCTGGATGAATATATCATCCGCGATCTGATTTTGCAGGGGGCTCAGGTGGACTCCTTTGGAGTCGGAGAGAATATGATCACCAGCAAATCCGACCCAGTGTTCGGCGGTGTTTATAAACTGGCAGCGGTCGAAGAGAATGGGGCTTTTATTCCGAAAATCAAGATCAGTGAGAGCCTCGAAAAAATTACGACCCCCTGCTATAAAGACCTATACCGGTTCTTTAACCGCGAAACCGGACAGGCGATTGCAGATTATGTGACAGTACGAGGGGAACAGGTTGACGACAGCAAGCCGATCACGATCTTTGACCCGGTTGCGACCTGGAAAAAGAAAACGCTGACAGATTACCGCGCCGAACGCCTGCTTGTCCAGATTTTTGACCGGGGCAGGTGCATTTATGATCTTCCGGCGCTGGACGATATCCGCTCGTTCTGCGCGGATCAGGTTGCGAACTTGTGGGATGAGGTCAAGCGGTTTGAACATCCCCACCGTTACTATGTGGATTTGTCCCCGAAACTGTGGAATGAACGCAATGATCTGCTTGAAGAAATGAATGATTAAATAGCCGATGCAGCCCCGCCCTTTTGTCCGCAAGGGCGGGGCTGTTTCTGTAATTCTATTCTTTCTTTTTTAGGATTCTACGAATTTTGCGGGCGGTATCTGTCAATATATACAGAGATATCGCTTTTCAGGAAAATTCTAATCCGTTTGTTACCAAAATGTTAATTCTTTTAAAACATAAAAAAAGGTCTTGATTTTTATAGAAATTAGGTTAAAATAAGTTTAGCACTCAAATATAAAGAGTGCTAAGGAATTTGCTTTTTATTATATTATTATCATATGGGAGGAATTTTTCATGACGATTAAGCCTTTGGCAGACAGAGTTGTCACCAAAATGGTGGAGGCAGAGGAAACAACCAAGAGCGGCATCATCCTCGCAGGCTCCGCGAAGGAGAAGCCCGAGGTCGCAGAAGTCCTTGCTGTTGGACCGGGCGGAATGGTGGACGGCAAAGAAATCACCATGACTGTCAAGGTGGGCGACAAGGTTTTGATGAGCAAATATTCCGGCAGCCAGGTGAAGGTTGACGGCCAGGAGTATAGCATTCTTCGCCAGGGCGACATCCTCGCGATTGTGGAAGACTGACAACTGCAAACTATCATCAAACATTAAAAGGAGAATGAACTGTTATGGCTAAGGTTATTTCATATGGCGAAGAGGCCAGAAAATCTCTTCAGGCCGGTATCGACAAACTGGCTGACACCGTAAAAATCACTTTGGGACCCAAGGGCCGCAATGTGGTGCTTGATAAAAAATTCGGATCTCCGCTGATCACCAACGACGGCGTTACCATTGCAAAGGAAATCGAACTGCCCGATGCATTTGAAAACATGGGCGCACAGCTTGTGAAAGAGGTCGCTACCAAGACCAACGATGCTGCCGGCGACGGCACTACCACCGCCACCCTGCTCGCACAGGCCCTTGTTCGCGAAGGCATGAAGAATGTTGCCTCCGGTGCCAACCCGATGATTCTGAAAAAGGGTATGGCAAAGGCTGTGGAAGCCGCTGTTGATGCCGTAAAAGAGAACTCCAAGAAGGTAAAGGGCAGCGAGGATATCGCTCGTGTCGCTTCTGTTTCTTCTGGCGACGAGTTTATCGGCAAGCTGATTTCCGAGGCTATGGAGAAGGTTTCTGCAGATGGCGTTATCACCATTGAAGAGTCCAAAACCGCTGAAACTTATACCGAGGTCGTCGAAGGTATGCAGTTTGACCGCGGCTATGTCACTCCCTATATGGTAACCGATACCGAAAAGATGGAAGCTGTTCTGGACGACGCATACATTCTGATTACCGATAAAAAGATTGCATCTATTCAGGAAATTCTGCCGCTGCTTGAGCAGATCGTTCAGTCCGGCAAAAAGCTGCTGATCATTGCGGAAGACATTGAAGGCGAAGCTCTGTCCACCCTGATTGTCAATCGTCTGCGCGGCACCTTTACCTGCGTCGGCGTAAAAGCTCCGGGATTCGGCGACAGACGCAAAGAAATGCTCCAGGATATCGCGATTCTGACCGGCGGCGAAGTCATTACAGCTGATCTCGGCCTTGAGCTGAAAGACGCCCAGATGACCCAGCTCGGACGCGCGCGTCAGGTGAAAGTCCAGAAAGAAAACACCATCATTGTGGACGGAGCCGGTCAGCCTTCCGAGATTAAAGCCCGCGTTGCTCAGATCCGCTCCCAGATTGAAACCACGACCAGCGAATACGACAAAGAAAAACTGCAGGAACGCCTTGCGAAACTGTCCGGCGGTGTTGCTGTCATTAAAGTCGGCGCTGCAACCGAAGTGGAAATGAAAGAAAAGAAACTGCGCATCGAGGACGCTCTTTCCGCAACCAAGGCTGCGGTGGAAGAAGGCGTGGTTGCCGGCGGCGGCGTGGCACTGCTGAATTCGGCCACGGCGGTTGAAAAACTGATTCCTGCGCTGGACGGCGATGAAAAGACCGGCGCGAGAATTGTTCTGAAATCGCTGGAAGAGCCGATCCGTCAGATTGCTGTAAACGCCGGCTTGGAAGGTTCTGTAATCATTGATAAGGTCAAACGTTCCCGCAAGGTCGGCTACGGCTTCGACTTCTACAAAGAAGTTTACGGAGATATGATTGAAATGGGTATTGTTGACCCGACCAAGGTAACCAGAAGCGCCATTCAGAACGCTGCTTCCGTTGCTTCGATGGTGCTCACAACCGAATCTCTTGTCGCAGACGAAAAAGAAGAAACACCGGCTGCTCCGGCTATGCCTGCAGGCGGCATGTATTAATAAATCCCATTAAAAAGAAGGACGCCCGTTTTCGGGCGTCCTTCTTTTTTTAGAAAAAATTTCTTAATTTCTATGGATGAATGCGATTTTGATTATGGTGACGGCAATTTTTTATGCAATTAAAATTGCTGTACGCTTCTTTGTTACGCGGGATTTGCTTTTTCTTTTGTGTGTTTTGCTTTTCCCTGAAGTTCGGGGACAGGGCGTACGTCGTTTTTGGGAATATGGAGCTTGTGGTTGCTTTCCGTGCCGTGCGGTTCCTCCGGATCAGGTCTGCGCATTCCTGCTTTTGCCATATTCATTTCCTTTCATAGCGTTGCACTTCTTCATAAACAGTTCCATTTGGGCTTCTTCTTTTTGCTGATCGAAGCCGTCTCTGCCAAGCCGGTCACACAAGCCGAACAATGCAAGCTCTTCAATGTCAATTGCTTGCAGCATGCCCCTGATATCTCCATAGGGCAGATCATTTAATACATAAAGCAGGTGCATGTGGTAACGGATGAGTGTGGAAACACGCTGAATAAACAAGCGGTCCTCTGCAAAAAATTCTAAAAATTCTACCGCCAGCTTTGCTCCTGCTATATCATGATCATAGGAAGTGATTCTTCCCTTTCGGTTTTTTGTGGTGGATGGCTTTCCGATATCATGGAGCAATGCCGCCCACATAAATACCCGCGGGTTTTTACTCCTTTGCCGATACCGGGAGGCCATATCCACAACCAGCATGGTATGATTCCAGACGTTGCCCTCGGGATGGTGCTTGGGCGACTGCGGGGTGCGTTTCAGCTGATCGAGCAGCTGAAACGGATAAGAACGAAACTCCGGTTCCACCGAGATGCGCTCGCAGTATTCGGAAGGATGCGCGTCCTGCAGCAGGCGCTCATCCAGCTCGGAGAACAGCTGTTTAACGGAACTCATGCTTTTCTTCGCCGGAGGTGGGATTCAGGCCGAATACCGCCCTTGCGCTTTCCGCTGAGGGATCATGCTTAATATTTTTGGAGTGGAATTTTCCGTCTTCCTTTTTATGATTTTTGGTGCTGCGTTTTTTATTCTGTTCACCCATATCTGACAGCTCCTAACGTCTTGTATTGGGGCCAAGCGCTTCTTTTTTAACATTGTGTTCCTGATTGATGTCCTTATGGTTTACCTGAGTGGAATTTTGCAGATTCGCAAGCTTTTGCTGCTCTCCAACCGGATTATCAAACGTTTTTTGTTTTTGTGCTTTAGCTTTGGCCATATCATCACCTCGGTTTTAGTATCAGCGATTTCGAATGCAATATTCGGCCAAAGCGTGTTTCATAAAACATGGGATCTGCATTTTATGAGCCGAGAAATTCAGCCAATTCCCGGTTAAATTTTTCGTGTTCATCCCAAAACAAGCCATGTCCGCTGTTTTCAAACGGTACAAGCTTGGAGTTCTTGATTCCCTGCTTCAAGGCGAGCGCCAGCTGAAATTTGCAGACCTGATCGTGGACACCGTGCAGGATCAATGTTGGAACCGTGATTCTGGACAGATCGGTAAACAAGGTTTCATCCCGGAACGTGACGGCACATTGAGCGGTGGCCCAGCTTGCGGCAGATAGCCCCAACAGCAAAAACCAGGTATTGAACGCCTCTGTTGTGGGCTGATAGAAAAAGATTTTTCGAAAATCGTCCAGCATCTGCGGCCGGTTCTGATGGGTCGCAACAATCAGCTTGCTGACCTCCGAAGCCGGCAAACCGTATGGAAAATTCGGCTGCTGTGTCAGACTCGGCGCGGCTGCACCAAACAGTGCAAGCTTGGAGACATGCTCCTGCATATGGCGCGCCATATACCGAACCGCAATTGCACCGCCCATTGAGTGGCCTGCCAACGTGATGTTATCAAGCTTGAGCGCGTTGATCACGCCAAAAACGTCATCAGCCAGCCTGTCGTAATGGTAACCGCTTAACGGCTTATCGGAAGCGCCGAAGCCTCTCGTGTCCATGCCGACGCAGCGATACCCCAGATTTGCCAGCGGCCCGTACTGGTATTCAAACATAGCGTGGTTTGCGGGCCAGCCATGTAAGAATAAGAGTACCCGATCACTCTTTGGGTTGATGTCCTCTATGTAGATATTGACGTCCTCTTCCACTTGAACCAGATATTCCATAAAAAGCCTCCTTGTTTCATAGTTTTACATCCTATTTTACGATTGGCTGTGC
>CAUQLV010000068.1:0-7217 GCA_963519235.1 uncultured Oscillospiraceae bacterium | reverse complement strand
CGGGAACCGTCACCATAGCAACCATCGCTCCTGCAATTACAGCCGAAAAAATTTTAACCATCTTTATAAACCTCCTCAATTCTTTTTCCATATGTTAAATAACATCTTTCAATGTTTCAGCGCTACCAACATACTCATTGCTGAGTCTAGTCTTCAGCACATGGATGAGCTTCGTTTTTTTACTATAGCCAGCGGCGCCCATATTGATTTTTTTAATTATAAAAGTAGATATTAATGACAAACCATTGAACGAGCATCATCAGAATTAAACTCCATATTAACTATAAGACAATAAATAGGTGAAAACAACCTAAAACTGGGAATTTCGACCAAACATCCGAAATTAATCTTTCCTGTTGTGCTATCTGACAATACAGGTTTATACAGACAACTGCCCCACATGTACAGTTCGTACACGAGGGGCAGTAATTTTACGCAACCGGCTGTTTTACCAGCATTGGCGGCTCTTTATTCAAAATTCGCACGGCAGCGGCTGTGTTCTGCAGCCTTGAACTTATATCGTTTTTCGGCAGTACCAGCGGCATCCGGTTGTGCACATCTGCATTGGATGTATTTGAGGCAGTCGTCAAAATTGTAAATAGCTGTTTCTCAGTATAAAAGACGCCCATCAGGACGACTTGCCCCGGCTTAGGTAAAAATTAAACTTCTTTCTCAACTGTAATTTGCTCGAATTCACCTTGGCTCAATACTTTTGATTCCTTAACAAAAAAATGCAGTGCACGCACAGAGTTCATTGAAAACTCATTTTTAAGCAAAGAAATGTAATCATTTCTTGATGTACGGATATGATGTGTAAGGACTTGGACGCCGCGTTCACAGTCGCCCTGTTTGATTGCCTGCAAAAGTTCCTGGTGATCGTTGCAGGCTTTGTTTTGCAGTGAACGCTTTAAAAAAGTTAAAAAACGCATGCGAGTTAGCTGAAGCAGTAACTCATCATGTGCTTTAATGAGTCTTCGATTACTCGAAAGAGACACCAGGCTATTGTGAAATTTTTGATCCCATACAAAATGTTCCGTTACCAAGTCATCATGATTGGTATCTACCATAGAATTATAGATTTGTTCTAAAAGTTGTATCTGCTCGGGCGGGATTGGGTTTGTTTTTTGAAATGCGAGTTTCAGCGCAGTAGTTTCAATCCCCTCTCGAAAATCAAACAGATCCTGAATCTCTTCGGCAGTGATGTCTGCCACCCGGTAACTTGTCTTACCGGACTCCAAAGGCTGCAGTAGTCCATCGTTATTTAGACGCTGTAAGGCCTGACGGATAGGGGTCCGACTCATTCCCAGTTCTTTGCTCAATAGGTAATCTGATACAATCTGACCTGGAAATAACTCGAAGGCAAATATTTGTTGCTGTATAATGGAATAGGCTTTGTCAGCCAGGCCGCTCTTTATCATGCATACATCCTCCTACCAACGGCAGATGATCTCAAGTCGGATGAGATCCAAATCTAATTTTTTACTTATCATAAGATATTTTTTACCAAAAGTAAAGTATAGCTTACAGTAAGCGTTGTAGATTTAGTTCGCCAATCGTAGCTGTGCCTGCTGGATTGCCTGATATAGATAACGTGAAGATTGAACGGTGTCTTCCATCTGCGAGATCTGAATATTTCCCTCAATCCCAACTATCCCCTTAAAATTACTCTGAAAAAGTTGGCGGTATATTTCTGAAAAGTCCAGCGACCCAAGCCCAGGAAACGCCCTATTGTCATCTGACAGGTGCAATCGGGAAAAGCGACCTTCAAATTGTGCCAGCGTCTGCGTAACAGGCGCTTCCTCAATATTGATGTGGTACGTATCCGCCAGAACTTGTACATAAGGACAATGTACCTGCTCCGCCAGTTCGATTGTTTCCTCCAAAGTACAAGCCACGCTCGACTCCTTTCGGTTGGTTGCTTCTAGAAGAGTAAGCACTTGCAGAGATTCAATTGCAGGTTTTAGTAATTGTAGCGACGACAGAAGAAGCTGTTCCGCCGAATTTTTATCTTGGTGGGGACCGCCTTTAAAAAATCCAATAATGATGCCACAACCCGCTTGGGCTGCATATTCCAAATTCTTTCTGCAGCCTTCCACAGCGGCTAAGCGCCTTCCTTCGTGCGGATCGCTCAGAGAAAATCCATGCGTTTTGGCATATACGCCCGTAGCCAGCATATCCAGCTTTAAATGAAACTTAGACAAAAGTTCAACCAGTTCTGAAGGTTTGATAATATTCAATTCCGGTAAATTAAGTTCTATCCCATAAAAGCCATTTTCCTGTAATGTAGCAAGAAGCTGTATAAATTGAGGAAATTGTTCACGATTTTCTAAAGTACATTGTAAACAAGTACGAATGGGATATGAAACACATGTTTGAGCGTGCATGATTGTATATTCCTTTCTGTTGGCTATAACATCAGTCGGTTTAACTGCAACTATTTGTAGTTAAACCGACTTGTACCATTTATAATAATACCATATCTATTTCGAGTATACAATTATTGAATTCAAAAATTGTATACAATATTTGAATTCAAAGTTTGTCTTGTTTTTCAATTGAAAGTCGTATACATATTTGCTATAATCTAGTTAATTAATTTGGCAGTGGTTATTTATAACCATTATAAAATTAAAAATGGAAAGGAAATTTTAACTTATGAACACAATTACAAAGCGTCTTGTGGCCGGGGGGCTTGCAGCCGCTATGGCAATGATTACCTCCGCCTGCGGCGGCAATTCCACTGCAAATACTTCTTCTGAAACGCCCGCCGCCGATTCTTCCAGTGCTGCCGCCTCTGGTACCAACTCTTCCGCGGCAGCTTCCGGCAGCAGCGTTGCCCCCACCTACACCTTGATGTATGGTCACGCACAAACAGAAACCCATCCTTATCAGGCGGCTTTCCAAAGCTGGGCGGATGCCGTAAAGGAACGTACCAACGGGGACCTGGTGATTGATCTGTACCCCAGTAATACTCTGGGTTCTGAAGAGGATATCATCAACTCCTTTAAAGATTCTGATACCAACTGGGGCTATAATACGGATTTCGCCCGCCTTGGTACCTATGTGCCCGAGCTTGCACTGTTCAATTTACCTTATTTTGTAGAGGATATCGATGATATCGAAGCAGTTAAAGAGCTAGACAGTGTGCAGGGTTGGCTGGAAAAACTGGAAAAGGATTTCAACGTAAAAGTATTGTCCTTGAATCTTGTACAGGGCTACCGCAATGTTGTGTGCGGCAAAGAAATCAGAAAACCGGAAGACCTGAAAGGCCTGACCCTGCGCAGCCCCAATACTGATATTTGGCGTGCAGGCATAAGCTCGCTGGGCTGCAGTGTCCAAGGTATGGGCCGCGGTGACATTTATAACAATTTGGTGAACAAGGTAATTGACGGTTACGAAGACGTTTACCCCTGCATTGTTTCGGAGAGCTACTATGAGATTGATAACGTGAACGTTATCAGCGAAACCAAACATATCCTGCTTTTGAATCCTACCGTCGTGGATGCAGGATGGTTTAACAGCTTGCCTGAGGATTATCAGAACATTCTTATAGAAGAATGTGACAATGCCAGCACAGCCTGCTCCGGACAAATGCTGGGCGCTTACACAGAAGAGTCCAAACAGAAATGCATCGACGAAGGCATGACTGTACTTTCTAATTCTGAAATTGATGTAAACGCGTTCAAAGAGGCTTCTATGAAAGCTTACGAGCAATTGGGCTTGACCGATACCTATAAAGAAGTAAAGGCTGCTCTCGGAAAATAAGCTGCCATTTTCAACCCATAGGTGCATCATGCCGCATCATGCGCATGCCATGATGCACCAATTTTTATTGCCTGGCATCATGAAATGACCGGTGTGTCCTGATGGGATGCAAAGAACCGGGCCTGATGCTTCTCTGGCATAAAAAATAAAGAGTTATAAATAGAACTTGAAAGGGAGTAACACGCATGAAGACCTTCTTTGCTGCGATAAACAAGGTAGAACTTGCCATCACGATGACATGCGTTGTAGGATTTACCTCCGTATTAATGTTGGGAGTGGTGTTTCGTCTGTTGGGCCATCCTCTAAACTGGAGTAACGACGTGGCGCTGCTGATGATGGCATGGACTGTATTTTTAGGCGGCGATGTAGCCTTTCGTTCCGGCCGCATGGTCAATGTAGGGTTGTTTATTGAAAAGGTTCCTGTCAAATTACAGAAATGTATTGCGGTTCTGGTCTACCTGATATTGCTTGCCATGATGGGCGCCATGGTTTTTCAGGGGATTAAACTCTGCTCGAATGTAGGCGCGCGCACACTGGAAGGAATTCCAGGTGTAAGTTATGTCTGGGTCGCGGCGGCCATTCCGGTATGCTTTTCTCTGATGATTCTCACCGCTGTCAACCGCCTGGTGGATCTGCTGAAAAGCAACGACCCGGTGTTCCTATCAAAAATGTAAAGGGGGCAGTTTAAACAATGATTGCGGTATTTATTACATTTCTGGTTTTGCTGGCTATTGGTGTGCCTGTTGCCTATGCCATCGGTGCCTCCGGTATGGTGTTCTTTTTTCTTAATACACAGTTTCCCTTTACCCATATTGCCCAGCTACCCATTACGCAGACCCAGAATATCACCATGTTGGCTATCCCATTGTTCATCCTTGCCGGAAATCTCATGAATAACGGCGGTGTGACCAAACGTTTGGTCAGCCTGGCAACCATGCTCACCGGCCACATGCGGGGCGGTCTGGCCCAAACCAGTGTGGTTCTGAGCACTCTGATGGGTGGCTGCTCCGGTTCGGCAACTGCGGATGCAGCGATGGAGGCCCGCCTTTTGGGCCCCGATATGCTCAAAAGCGGTTATTCCAAGGGATTTTCCGCCAATGTCCTCACCTTTACCTCGCTAATCACTGCCACGATCCCGCCCGGGGTCGGCCTGATTATCTATGGCACCACCGGCAGCGTATCCATAGGGAAACTGTTTGCCGCGGGTATCTTTGTGGGTCTGTTTATGATGATCGTGTTGATGGTTACCGTTGCGGTCACCGCACGTATGAGGGGCTATAAGCCCGTACGCGAAACCCGTGCTACCATTAGAGAGATCGTCTCAAACCTGAAAGAGACAATTTGGGCGGTTATGTTCCCCGTTATCCTGCTGGTGGGCATCCGTATGGGGCTTTTCTCCCCGTCGGAAGTGGGGGCTTTTGCCTGCTTTTATGCCGTGTTTGTCGGGATCTTCATCTATAAGGAGCTTACCATTGAAACTTTTTTAACCGCTCTGCGCGACAGCATCTATGATATTGGGTCAATTATGATGATTGTTTCCCTCACCGCGCTGTTTGGCTACGGCATCCCGGTGGATAAGATTCCCCAGAAGATGACCTCCTTTATGACTGGCATTACAAACAGTCCCGCGTTGATTCTACTTATGGTTATTCTTCTGCTGGTATTTATAGGGATGTTTATGGAGGGCTCTGTTGTAATTCTGCTGCTTACCCCGATTTTACTGCCGATGTGCAAGGCTGTTGGAATTGACCCGGTACACTTGGGGCTATTGATGTGCACCATTGTTACGATGGGCGTCAATACCCCTCCTGTCGGTATGAGCATGTATACGGTAAATACCATTCTGGGTTGTTCTCTCGAAGAGTATTCCAAATCAATGGTTCCGTTCCTTGTTGCAATCCTTTTGGCAATGGGCTTGCTCGCGTTCTTCCCCAACGCTGTCCTCTTCCTGCCTAATTTACTGTACAAGTAATAAATTAAAAAATGAGAGGCGACATCGATCGCCCCCCCCTAGTCTGTCGAAAAAGTCCAGCGAGAAGCTGGGCTTTTTTACGTTAATATTAAAATCAAGTTAGGAATGAGTTACGGATATCCTGGCTCTCCGTAAACTGGTATCTGCCGCACATACGACTTTGCCTCCTCTTTTTATTGCTTGCCCTCGACGAACCAATTCGGGTTTTCAAACCATAAATACGTTTGCTTCCCAAGAATCCGGCACAGGTATCGGATGCCCTGGCCACCGGCTTTCAGGCTTGCCGCCTGCCGCACGTCCAGCACACGGTCAACGGAAAACACCCTGCCGTCCTCCCACTTGATCGCGGTCGGCTGCATGTTTCCTTCGGTATCAAAATGGACGTCTACTTCTACATTCACTTTTCTTATCATTGATTATCAGCCTCCGTTCAGAAACGCAACCGGGTGAATCGTGTGGTCTTTCTTAGGGTCAAGATTGGAGAGCTTGGTATCAACTAAAGTATTCCCACGCCGAACCGCAAAATTGCCGAAGCGCCGTCGAATGGTATCCATCGCGCATTCCAGATCATTTAACTTCAGCGCCTTCATTTCCTCCGGAAGCAAAGACAATTGCCGGATGTCTGCGCTCGAAAGGTCACAAGCCCGCACACCAATGCTGCGGATTGGCTTTCCATCCTTATGGTGCGTCTTATACAATTCAAACGCTTTGTCCTGAATTACGGAGCAGACGCAGGTCGGAAAGTCCAGCTTTGTCTGCCGTTCATAGGAATAAAGCTGATTGTCGCGGATACTGATCTGCACCGTGGAGCAGTTTGCCTGCTGTTCCCGCAGTCGCGCAGCCACGCTCTCGCAGAGCACGGTCATGGTCACTTTTACATCCTCGTCGGTTACAAGGTCGCGCGGCGTGGTCGTGCTGTTGCCGATGCTCTTGATTGGGATTTTGCTATCTATGGTTGCAACAGGGGAGTAGTCTAGTCCGTTGGCGAACCTCCAGATCATGATCCCGTTCTTGCCCAGCCATTTTTGAATCAAATCCGGATTTGCGTTGGCAAGCTCTCCGATCGTACAGATGCCGTATCGTCGTAACTTCGCTTCCGTTGCCCTCCCGACGTACAGCAAATCACTCACGGGCAGCGGCCAGACGATCTGTTTATAATTTTCTTTTGTGATGACGGTAGTGGCATCCGGTTTTTTATAATCGCTGCCCAGCTTGGCAAAAATCTTATTAAAGCTTACTCCCACAGAAGCGGTCAGTCCCAGCTCAAACTTGACCCGCTCCCGAAGCTGATCGGCTACCGTCTTGCCGTCCCCGAACAGATGCACACTGCCGGTAATGTCCAACCAGCATTCATCCAACCCGAACGCCTCTACCTGATCGGTGTACTGCAGATAGAGTTCCTTGGCCAGTTTGGAGAACCGCAGATAGCGGTCAAAGTGGGGCGAGACAAATACTATATTGGGGCATTTCTGCCGCGCCT
>CAUQLV010000067.1:0-7444 GCA_963519235.1 uncultured Oscillospiraceae bacterium | reverse complement strand
GATGCTGGAGCCGTCCGTGGGCGTCGGCTACTTCTTCGGGCAGCTGCCGGAGCAGGTGCAAACCAGCAGGCTCACCGGCGTGGAGCTGGACAGCGTCAGCGGCCGCATATCCAGAGAGGGCTTCCCCAGCCTACGCAAGATGGAGAAAGTGCTTGGCCTGTCCAGAACCACCATCATTGCGAAGATTGGCAAACTGAGCCGGTTCGGCGTACTCCGGAAGTATCACCAGCGTCATAAGCAAGGCTATCACTGCAACAGGCATTGCGTGCCGCTGCTGACCGGCTATCTTTACGATTCTATGGGGCGGCTCCGGCAGGAGAGCGAAAGCGGCGGGAAAGCGATCTCGTATACCTACGACCGCTTCTCCAACCGCGCAAAGATGACCGTGTCCGGCACGGAAAATTACGAAATCTCCTATACCTACCATCCCAACAACTGGCTGCTGACCGAGGAAAAGCGGCAGGGCGATACCGTGGAAACGACCCGTTACCGCCATGACGCAAACGGCAACCAAGTATACCGGGAGTGGGAAAAGGTATATCCCCGAAGACACCAAAACCGGGACGATGAAATTCGTGAGCGACACGTTTCAGGAAGATATTGCCACACAGGAAACAAGGGAGTATAATGGGTTCAATGAGTTGGTGTCGGTCTGCCGCGACGGGGTGCGTATCGTGTACCGCTACCGCCCGGACGGCCTGCGCTACGGAAAAACCATCCGGGAACGGGATGGAAAAACTGCTTCAACCGTTCACCTATGGGACGGGCAGAACATGGTGGCGGAAGTCGGCACAACCGGCAGCGTAACTGCTCGTTATCTGCGCGGAATCAATCTGATTGTGTGGGAGAAGGTCGATACGAATTCAGATGCGAATTCAGATACGTATTATTACCTTTTCAATGCTCATGGTGATGTCATTCAACATATAAATTTATCTGGAGAGATTAAAAGTTATAAATACGACGTATTTGGCAACGAACAGAGTCCTGACAAGCTGGATTACAACCCTTTCCGCTACTGCGGGGAGGACTTTGATAAGGAAACGGGCGAGATGCGCGAGGTATTATAATCCAGCGATTGGACGGTCTGGCGCGGAAGACAGTATAGAAGTACACAGGCAGAACTTCCAAACCAAAAGAAAGTTGATGATCCTCTAAGTCTGAATCTGTATACCTACTGCCATAATAATCCTGTGATTCTTACTGATCCAAGTGGGACAACACCTTATCAAGGGAAGATCACACAGAACTTTATTGAGAAGCTAATGGGTTCTTACACTAATGCGATAGATGAGTCTTATCGGAATCTCCAAAATAACATTAATAAATTCTTAGATGAAATTAGCTTTGATGTTGAAGGCGGATACTATACAGGAGATTCCTCTGCATGGGGACAAGGAAACGCAACTACTGCTACAAAATGGTTACTTGACTACATGAAGCGAAAATATAAAAATGCAACATTGTTTGCAGATGTGGTAGTTGATAATGTGGCAAGTGAAAAAGTCCTACAGAAGCTTGGTTTTGAACAGTTTTCAGAAGAACTGATAGAACGTGATGGCAAACAACTTAAAGTTCATAACTACAAATTATGAGCAAACTGGGTAGCTCGGAAGCAGATTTGAGCTTCGCATATTGTTTATCACGTCAATTGCTAAACCTTGCAATAAATCAGAAATCAGGAGGCCGAAAATGATACAATCTATAGTGCATATAGCTTTAGTAGTTAAAGAATATGATGAGGCTATCGAATTCTATACGAAAAAGCTTCACTTTACACTAATAGAGGATACTTATCAGCCTGAACAAAACAAACGGTGGGTTGTTGTATCCCCTCCAGGCTCTGGGACTACAATTTTACTTGCAAAGGCTTCGAAACCTGAGCAAGAACCTTTTATTGGGAACCAATCCGGTGGGAGAGTGTTTTTATTCTTAGGTACAGATGATTTCTGGAGAGATTATAATGATATGATTTCAGCTGGTATTGAGTTCGTTAGGAATCCTAAAAAGCAAGAATATGGCACGGTTGCAGTATTTAAAGATTTATACGGTAACTTATGGGATTTGGTTCAATTTGAAGAATCGCATCCAATGGCACGCCGGGTAAAATTATGAGGACATGTATCGCCCTTCCTTCTTCTTGGGCTTCCCATAATGTTTAGTGTATCTTAAAAACAAGGAGTAATGAACATGTTTCGCTATGTCCATACAAATGTTATCGCAAAAGATGTAAATAAACTAATAAATTTTTATAAGACTGTCCTTCACTGCAAAAGCATCGATGAGACACGTGATCTGCGTGGGGATTGGCTCGATAGACTGACAGGGCTTAACGGAGCACATATTACTGGAGAACATCTTCTTTTACCTGGCTATGGCACAGATCATCCGACACTTGAAATATTTTCATATGACACCCTAAAGGAAATAATTCCTGCAGAAATCAATCGCCCAGGTATAGCCCACTTAGCTTTCGAAGTAAACGATGTGGAAACAACTTTGGAAGAAATTATTCATGCAGGTGGAAGTGCTGTTGGAGAATTAGTTACTGCGTCTTATCCGAAAGATCTGGATGCAGCATTCGTTTATGCACGGGATCCAGAAGGTAATATTCTTGAGTTGCAAAGTTGGAAACTGAGATAATCACTAATGAGCTGCCCATTGGTACTATATAAGCACAGACAATCACCTAAAACTGGTGATGTTTGTGCTTATTTTTTATAATAAGGGGAATCATGGTCTGGCGTACTTCCCAGGTTGAAACCATACGGCTTTCGTGTAACAAACCAATCTGAATGGTAATAAGCAAGGATGGACGCCATGTAAATTGAAGGAGGAATTCTATGGTTAGTGTCGGAGTTGATGTCTCCAAAGGAAAGAGCACGGTTTGTTTTATGCATCCTTATGGTGAAGTGCTCATTTCTCCATATAACGTTCAGCACTGTGAGAAAGATTTGCTGAAGCTGGTAGAACAAATACATGTAGCTAAAATAGCAGCTCTAAATAAATTCTTGAGAATTTATTATGCCAGAGTAAAAGAACTGTATCGTTGAGGCAATTGTTATTAATTACAGGACATCTATTGATACAGATGTCTAGCTTTGCTATACTTATTTTAGTTTTTAATGATACTACATATTTTCGAAAATTTCTCTTGACTTTTATTAGCAGGATTATGTTTATGATGGACAAACATGAAATAGCAATTAGAAGCAGCTCAATAAAGAGCTATTTGATGTTTGTGAATTGAATGAGTGGCTTGCTAAAATGAAGATATTTTACAAGACTTAAAGCATACTTCGTGATAAGGTAAGTACCAAAGGAGAAATTCCTATGCAGAAAGAAACACGAATGATTTGCTACGACGAAGAGCTTGCTCTGGAGTCCTATGTTCTGGACGGAATCGTGCAGGCGTTTCCCAATCACTTTCATGACTTTTATGTGGTCGGGTATATGGTTGCCGGTCAGCGCTTTTTGTCCTGCAAGGGCATGGAATATACACTTAATCCCGGTGATATCGTGCTATTCAACCCACAGGATAACCATGGTTGTGCACAATGCGGCAGTGAGGCACTACATTATTTGGGTATCAATATTCCCAAGACCACCATGCAAAAGCTGACACTCGAAATTACCAGCGGCGAAGCGATGCCTCATTTTTCACAGACGGTCGTACACAACGAGGACGTTGCCCAATGCCTTGTGACGTTTCACAGTGCAGTCATGACGAACTCCAGAGAATTTGAAAAAGAAGAGCTGCTGATTTTTTTGCTCTCAATTTTAATCAGAGAATACAGCGCACCTTTTGTGGAAGCTCCGGCAGACTGTAACGCTGAAATTGAACAGGCTTGTCACTTGATGGATACGCAATATGCAGAGCCTTTAACACTGGCACAATTGTGCGGCTGTGCGGGTCTTTCGAAATCCACATTGCTGCGAGCTTTCACTCAGGTTAAGGGAATGACGCCCTACCGCTATTTGCAGACGGTTCGTATTGGAAATGCAAAAAAGCTGCTGGAACAGGGTGCAACGCTCATGGATGCGGCACTTCAGACAGGATTTTACGACCAAAGTCACTTTTCCAAGTTTTTTACCCAGTTTATCGGACTGGCTCCCGGGACCTATCGATATATTTTTAAACACAGAAGCAAGGGAGAAAGCACGCATGAAAGAGACGCTTAGTTTAGGGCATCCCGCGGCGTTGCTGACCATCGTGATTTGGGCAACAACTTTTATATCCACAAAGGTTTTGCTAAAATGCTTTCAGCCCATTGAAATTTTGCTGTTCCGATTTTTTCTGGGCTTTATGGCACTGCTACTTGTCTATCCGAAGCCGCTCCGTGTAAAAGAAAAAAAGCACGAGATTTATTTTGCGTTAGCGGGGCTTTGCGGAATCTGTGTCTACTATCTGCTGGAGAATATTGCGTTGACTTATACACAGGCTTCGAATGTTGGCGTTGTTATTTCAGTCGCCCCCATTTTCACCGCATTACTATCACGAGTATTTCTTAAAGACAGGTCGGGACAGGGTACGGGGTTTTTTGTTGGCTTTGCCCTTGCCATGATTGGCATTGTACTCATTAGCTTTGAGGGAAGAGCCCTGCAGCTTAACCCGCTGGGCGATTTACTGGCGATGCTGGCAGCCTTTGTCTGGGCGTGCTATTCCCTGCTTGGACGAAAAATTGCCGGATTTGGTTACAACATCATTCAGACGACCCGGCGTACCTTCGCCTATGGTATTGCCTTTATGCTGCCCACTCTGTTGTTCTTCGACTTCCGCTGGGATCTATCCCGGCTAAGCGACCCAACGTGCCTTTTGAATCTGCTGTATTTGGGCGTCGGTGCTTCCGCCCTCTGTTTTGTCACTTGGAATTTTTCCGTTAAAATGCTGGGGGCGCTCAAGACCAGCATTTATATTTATCTGGTGCCGGTTATCACGGTGCTTTTTTCTGTGCTGATTTTGCATGAAAAAATCACCGTGCTTTCTGCTGCCGGAATTCTGTTAACCATTGCAGGACTGGCTGTATCACAAAAAAAGGGAGAGCGAAACCATTATGAATCCGGAGACTGAAAAGAGCATCCTTATCGTGGACGAGGAACTGCCCATTGGGTTGATCGCGAATACAGCGGCCATTTTAGGAATGACGTTGGGCAAAAGAATGTCCGAATTGGTTGGACGTGATGTGGCAGATGCGGACAAGAACACCCATCTTGGAATTATAGAAATTCCACTGCCGATTCTGAAAGCATCGGCGAATAAAGTACGCGAGTTGCGCAATCTGCTGTATACTCCGGATTTCGCTGATTTGACCGTAGTGGATTTTTCGAACCTCGCCCAAAGCTGCAAAGTATATGAAGACTATATACAAAAGATGGAAAACACCCGCACAGATACGTTGGCTTACTGGGGTATTGCGATTGTTGGAAACAAGAAAAAGGTCAATAAGCTGACCGGCAGTCTTCCATTGCTCCGATGATCAGACAGCTATTTTAGCGGGAGTTTCCAGTATGCTTATGAATCACAGGTAGGATTTATCAATTTGGAAAAGCTCAAAACCGAGATTTAGAGCATCGGTATTAGCGGTATCTATTTGAATATGAGAACAAACTCCCCATTCTAATCTCCGTATAAGGCAGCGATATTCTGTATTCTGCGTTTCATTTCCGTGCGGACATGCTCTGGCTCCAAACACTCGCATCGATCCCCGAGGCCGAGAAGAATATTGTAGCAGTAATCGTTTTCTATGAATGGAAAATTGACCATGTAATATTCATCCTCATCGGTCAAAAAGTCCTCATAAGGGCAAAATTCAAGTACCTGATCCATCACGGATTTATGGATGCGGATCTTGATTTTTGTTTGCATGGTTTCTAGAACATCTTCAAAGTCCAGAATCGGTTTTTGATAATCTCTAGGCGTAAAAGTTTCGGCTTGCATTTGCAGGCCTGACATACGGGACAGCTTGAATAAGCGATAATCGTCTCGAATGTGGCAATACCCATGCAAATACCAGTGTCTGCTTTTCAGCACCAGCTGATACGGCTCGGCTGTTCGTGAGGTCTTATTTCCGTGACGGTCTGCATATTCAAAGGTCAGCAGCCTGCTTTCCTGCAGCGCTGTTTTGATGATCTCCAAGTATGGCTGTATGTTTCGGTTGCCCATCCACGGGCTTAAATCGATACATATTTGATTTGCTTTTATTTCGATGGCTTTTGCGCTGTCAGCAGGGATAAAGCTCTTGACCTTCGCAAGGGCGTTTACCAGTTCATCTTCTCGCATCATGCCCGAAAGACCGGAGAGCCCCATCAGGAGAGCGGACAGCTCGGCGGTGGAAAACACCCTTTTATCAAGCTTGTAGCTTGGCATAATTTCAAAGCCGCCGCCCACTCCCGAGGTGGAGCGGACGGGAATCCCTGCCATATTGATGGCATCGATGTCGCGGTAGATCGTGCGGGGAGAAACCTCAAACATTTCTGCCAGCTCCTGCGCGCCTATCCGTTCCTTTTCAAGGAGTATCATAATCATACTGAGGAGCCTCTCTACTTTCATCTGACGCCCGCCTTTCAAAATTCCCTTTGTAATTGTTGCCATACAGCTGTCAACAATGATATCGTACAATAAGGACGCAGACAAATCAACAGGCAATGAAAATGGAGGAGGACCTATGTTTACAATCTATGTTTACGTTCTTGATACTCTGGCTGACTGGGAGTTGGGGCATGTTACCTCGGAGGTGAATTCCGGTCGATTTTTCAAAAAGGGTGCGCCGAGCGTATCGCTCAAAACGGTCAGCTGTTCCAGGGAGCCAATTCAAACAATGGGTGGGCTGACCGTCGTGTCCGACTGTCTGATCGAAGATATTGCAGTGGATAAAACCAGCGTGCTACTGTTGCCGGGCGCAAATACATGGAACGGCCCAAAGCATGGCGCGATCATCGAAAAAGCCGGCGAGCTACTCTCCGCAGGGGCTATGGTGTGCGCGATCTGCGGGGCTACCGCTGCGCTTGCCAATGCCGGGCTGTTGGACAACCGTCCGCATACCAGCAATGGGCCGGGATTTCTCGAAATAGTTTCTCCTGCCTATAAGGGGCAGTACTTTTATATCGACAAGCCGTCCGTAGCGGATAATAATCTGATTACTGCCGGTTGCACTGGAGGCTTGCTGTGGACGACGCAAATCCTTGAATATTTGAGCGTTTTCGAGTCAAACACGCTGGAGGCCTGGTATGATTATTTCAGCACCGGTGAGCCGCAGCATTTCTACGCCCTCATGCAAACTTTGCCGTCCGGGAATGAAAACTGACGTGCCTTGGCGTAAGCAGGACGGGAGTCTTGCGTTTCGGTGACACCAGCGAGCAAAAAATGTCAGGAGAGCATTTTGAAAAGGTCATATCTTCAAGAAGTTGACCATGTTACAGTTGGGGGTGAAACGGGGCGAGAGGC
>CAUQLV010000066.1:0-7602 GCA_963519235.1 uncultured Oscillospiraceae bacterium | reverse complement strand
TGCTGCTTGACTCCACACAGAGTTATCACCGTGAGGTTAAGCGTACACAAGGGGACATCCCTGAGTCGATTAAAAAGCTATTGCCCCGGCTCCGCAATGCCGATGAAACTTCGGTTATCATCGTAACCCTTGCCGAAACCACGCCTGTTTTTGAAGCTATGCGGTTAGAGGAAGATTTGAAACGCGCCGAAATCGCAACAAAATGGTGGGTTATCAATTCATCCCTGTACGCCACCGAAACGAGCAATCAGCTTTTGAAAGCCAAAGCAAGCCATGAAGTCGAATGGATCAACAAGGTAGATGAACTTTCCCACGGTCATTTCGCCGTTATCAAGTGGAGCGCAGAAGATGTTAAGGGCAGTAATCTACTTTCACTTTTAGGGGGTGAATGAATATGAACAAGGTCGCATTTATTTGCGTGCATAATTCTTGTCGTTCTCAAATTGCGGAAGCCCTTTGCAAGCATTTTGCAGGAGATGTACTGGAGAGTTATTCAGCCGGAACGGAGACAAAGCCGCAAATCAATCAAGACGCTGTGCGGCTTGTAAAACAGATTTACGGGATCGACATGGAACTGACTCAGTATTCCAAGCTGCTGTCCGATATTCCACCCGTTGATATTGTTGTTACAATGGGCTGCAATGTGGAGTGTCCTTTCCTGCCCTGCAAGCATCGTGAGGACTGGGGGCTGGACGATCCAACGGGCAAGAGTGATGAGGAATTTATCAAGGTCATAAAGACTATTGAAACAAAGGTTAAAGAATTAGCAGGGTTCTCCTTATGAGGATTCCGTAATTTATCGGGCAGACCAACTCCTTTTTTATGGGGTTGGTCTGCCCTTTTTGCCTACATTCCGAGAATTGTCCAGCCAATCCTCGCAAATGGACGGTGGTTTGAGTTTAGTTTTCATGGTTGCTTTACTTTCTATTGTTTACAACTTAAGTGTTGAAGCTCTCACTTTAATATGGTAAACTTAAAATATTATATAAAAATCTTTACCTCGATTTAAACCTATGTTGAATAAATAATAATTTTAATAATGGTGGTGAGTATATTTGTTTAATGAGATTTGTATTTATGAAGCAAAAATAGAAAAGCAAGAAGAAATTGAGCAATTAATGAAAGATGTAGCTGACTTTTATTTGCAACAAGACGGTGTTATAGATGTTAAATATATCAAGCGTACTCATCGTCAAGCTGATTTTAATGCAGTAAAAGAAGGTGAATTGCCAATTCGCCTAACACGCAATGTAGGCAAAGTAACCTATGTTTTACATTGGACTCTTAAAGATGAAGAAACCCATGCAAGGGTATCAAAGTTAGGGTTAGAGAACTTTTATAAACGTTGGAACCGTTGTTTGACTACCATGCCAAAAATCATCTTGGGAGAAAACATTGTGTGAATCCATGCACAATATATTGAGCCGTTGCACCTGTTAAAGATGCAACGGCTCTTAGTTCGTTACATGCCCAATATAGTCCAGATGTAAGTCGGAGCCGTAAGGGTGAACACCAAACAGGCGAACAGAATCGCCGGAGCCGCCCACTCAAACTGGCCATGCTTGCGATAGTCGAAGTACGCCATCCCTAATTTTGCAAAGAAAAACACCGCCAGAATGAGGTCGATTGCGGGAAACACCACCTTGTTGACTACCGTCTTAATCTGCCCGGAGGCATCATTCCATGTGCCCTCAATAGCTCCTGCAACATCGCCATTTGCCGCAAAAGCGGTTGTGCTGAAGAACATGGTTACCATGAGGACGAGGATAAGCATAAGAGCAATTTTCTTATACCTTTTCATAAAAACCACCTTTCTAAAAATCAAGAAAAGGCCGCAGAATTGCTCCTGCGACCTTGTTCTTTTTCTGTATTTATAGTTTCATTGTCATATCCATGCCCGGAGTCTGTTCCTCCAAGAGCGGGGACACTTCAATTACCTGGGGGTTATGATGAAATTTCAGGTCACCGCGGAAACCTTTCTTCAATAAGCTGAATTCTTCAGCCTCCGCAAGTGTTTCAGGAGGACAGTCGGGTGGCATCTCCTGATTCCATCTCACCCATTCCCCATTTTGATGCTGCTGCTCCAGCTTTAGGATGATGTAATCCTCCGGTACAAAAGCGGGATACCTCTGTAAAAATCCCCGCGTATCAACGTAGGGATGACCTTCTTTCATGACGGTCATTTCAATAAGCCGCAGGGTGTCCGCAAGGGAAGTGCAGAACCAGCACTCACGATCCCCGAATCGCCGGATGCGGCCATCTTGCAAGATTGCATCCAGCCGGTCCTTTTGCGTGTAGTGGTACAGGCTGCCTTTTGGCGCCTCAATTCGTTCATATGCCATTGTATCCTCCCTGCTATGGCTTCTTAGGAGCGACGTGCCAGTCCTGCCACAAGTTGCCCCTTATGGTCAGGCTGTCTGTAAGGTTGGCCGACAGCATTCCATCCGGAGTCCACCCATCAATAAGCCATGTGTTAACGGTATATGCTCCGTCCGGCACCCAGATCGGGCTGAAATGGGTGCGGTTTTTGTAGGTGGAGTAAGGGTTTTGCTGAAACTCAAACCGCCCCGATCCCATGCGCTCCAAGAGCCGCCAATAGGTTTCATAGGCAAATTCGGGAAAATAGCTGACCGCATTCTGCGGCGGGGTAACCGCCGAGCTTTGGTTGGAGCTGATACTTCCGGTGGCGGTCTGGTTGATGCCATATCCCGATTTCATCGTTCTTCCGGTGGCAGTCGGATTCATGCTGTCGCATTTAATGCTCATGGCGGCGGTCAGGCTGGCGCTGTAGCGGTTCAGGTCAAACTCCCACCATCCGTGATCACACCAATATCCGTTATCGTTTCCTTCATCGTCATAATCACTGTGCCACACCCAATATTCCTGCCACCACGGCCGCCAGACACTCCAGCTTGCCGAGCTTTTTACCGCTCTGCTTGGTACGGCAGAAGCACGGAAGCTATCGTTGCGGTCATCGGCTACGGGATTGGGCGGAGGGTTCTTATCAAGGTCAACGATTTTGACGTTGAGGGTCGTTTTGGCAGTGCTGCCTGGACCGGATACCGTCACTTGAATTGTCATGTTCTGCTCAGTATCGGGGGTTTTCCATTTTACCCACGCAAGCTGGCTGTCGCCTTCGGGGTAGTAGACATTGCCCACGCTGTAGGTTTGCCCACCGATATTAAAGCTGACACGGGTGGGCCTGTCGGGATCGGACTGACCTCCGCTGATCCTCACCGCTGTGATGACATTGGTGTTTACCCGGTACTCATAATCGTAGGCATCAATCTGAGGTTCCTCCGGTTTTTCGGTGAATCGGACAATGCCAAGTCCAAGGCTGGACTTGATATCCGCATTGGATGCGGCGCTGTTCTTGCTGCCTCCCCATGCGGGATAGCCGAGGTCGCCTACCTCCAAAAACATGGCGAGGGGCAGATTCTTGTGGGTAAGAGACACCATTCTTCTGCGGAGCAGACCGCTAACCTGTTCATCATACAGGGCGGCTTCGGTAGCGGTGGTGGCAATCATCACACCCTCAAACTTATAAAAGGCAAAGGGTTCAAGGAGTAGTTTGTACTCACCGCCAATTAGCACATCGTAGTCAATGCCTGTGTGATTTGCGATAAGCTGCACCAAAAACTCAGAACAAAAGTATTTTTTGAGTGCATCAATATTGTTATTGCCATTGGTACTGATAACTTTTGGGATGGCTTGAGGCGGTTTTATCGTTGTATAGCCGCCTTGAACAGCTTGCAAGTTTCTGCCGTTATTGTACTGTATTTTGCTGACCTTTCCGAAATGATAAATTGAAGATGATGGAGATTTATTGCTCAAATCAATTGGTGTGGTGACCACCGCATGGTCGCTTGCGCGAACCACCGTCACCCGCACACCTTCGTTGCCGCCGCTCCACGAATTGGTGCTGGTTCCTTGACCCATGCCGCCGCCTCCACCGTCAATATTTCCGCTTCCACCTGTATCCGCAAAAGCGGTCATCGGGCAGATCAGGAAAAAAATGAGGAACAGCGGCAACACTCTCAAAAGTAGTTTTTTCATTTTGCCCTCCTGTTTTTTGCAAAATAAAAGCACGGTATCTTTCAACCGTGCTTAAAGTTCTATTCATTGAGGCGGTCAGTCCATAGTCCCGACCTGCTTGTTGATGTCACCATCGCTTTTTCCTTCAATCACTTGATTCTCGCCCAAGTTAGGTACATTATCAAATCCGGGAAGCCCGCCGCTCTGTTTGGGAGGGGCTTCTGTATTATCCTTGGGCTTTTCCACCTTGTCATGGTCGACAGGCTTGGGAGGCTCCGTGACCTTTTCGCCGTCAGGTTTCTGCGTGGGGTCTTTAAGCTGTTCCTCAGTATATTCGGGCTTGGTTGCATCGCCCTGGATGGTCTGTTCCGTGCCGCTGGAAACCGCACCGTTGTCGATATTTGTCGGTTGAGTGGTATCAGGCGGGGTTACGGTGACCTCTTTTTCTTTCTCTGTGCTATCCGGCACCCTGGGGTCCACCGTCACATTACTCACCTCGGAGCTTTGGGGCGAGGGCGGGGTATCCACCGGCTTTGGGGTTATGAACTGCTGTCCGATCAGCACCACAAGTACCGCACAGAGGGCGAGGCATCCGGTTACTGCCAGCCATTTCTTCGTTTTGGTATTCATATTTTTCATAAGAGTGTCCTCCTATTTGTTAAATTTTGATAGGTTCCTGTTAAGTCACACCCTACCACGAACTTTTCAAAAAGTCTATCACTATTCCAAGAAAACTTCACCGCAGGGTTAAAACCTCGGTGTGTATCCGGCGCTGGTCTTGACTTTGATCGTCATGGGGGGCAGCAGTTTTCCACCAAAGGATACGGGAACCTCCAGCATGATGGTGCTGTCAGCTTCAAAGCGGGAGGAGGCTTGGTCGCCCGACGCAAAGGGAGCGTTTCGGATATCCACCTCCAGATTCCACACCTTAAATTCCAGCTTGTCGTCCGGAGTGCGTTTTTCATGATAGCCGCCGCAGTAGGAAAGACCGAGTACACCATCCAGCCTGTCATAGATATCGCCGTAATCGAGGCTTTCCTCAAAATCCTCGGCAATAGGCTGGTAGGCTCCCGAATAACCCTCCCGCACGCCGTGGTACACATCATCGTAGTTGTCGTTGACGGTGGAGATAACAGCGGTCTGCACCGCATCCCGCACACCCTGCGCTACGATCACAAGCCGGAAATACTCTGAAATACCGGTAAAGATAATCACCAGCGACAAGGCGATGGCAATGATGAGCGGGAAGCCTGAGCCGCTTTTTCCTTGTAGGATTTGCTTGATTTTTTCCGTCATTTCCAGTAGACCTCGCTTTTTCCCGCCGCATCTGCTCTCAGCGTAATGGGGAACGAGCCAAATCCGGCAAAAAGCCCGATGTTGGTCTGGTAGGTGACCGTCACCGTGACTTCTTCATTGAGCTGAATCCTGCCGGTCTTGGACCATGTCACGGTGGGGGTCAGTCCGGTTTTTTCCCGCAGGAATTGTTCACGGCGGCTGGTTTCGCTGCCGATCTGCCCGGAGATTTCCGCCTCCCGAATGAGTTCCACGGCAAAGGTGTCAATCTGCTGTTTTTGGATATACACCGGGAACACCTTCACCGCAAGAGCGATAACCAGCATGGCGCACAGCACCAGCACCGCCACATCAATGTAGCCTTCGCCAGCTTTGCTTTTCAGTATTTTCAGCACATGGTCACCCCCTGTTCAAAGGGGGCCTGCTCCTGTTCCGGCTCCCGGATATAATCGCTTAATATTCGCCATGTACCCTTACTGAAACTGGCACTATGGATTTCCTGATTCAGCAGTTCTTCTGCGGTAATTTCCATAGCATATTCAGGATCACCGGGATGCCCTTTTATCCCCTGCCCGGAGAGCAGAAGCTGTGCTTCTGCCGGCGTTAGGTACACAAAGCCACCGGGAGTCATCATGTCAAGATTGGCACAGGGATGACGTTCAATGAATTCCCGCACAGTGATTTTTTTGTCTGTTGCGGGACCCGGCGTATATTCCGGGTCAAGAGCATAATCCTGTTCCGCTGTACCCTTGTCCATCAGACTCCAGAGCGCATGATTGAGTTCTTCGCTGAAATCCACTGATTGCTCCGATATCCACTGATCCCTTGCGACCTCCAGCGGGTTTTCAAAACACAGGAGGTATTCCATATAGTCCTCCGGATACCCGCCACCGCACAGCTCGTTATAGACAAAGCGGGCGGCAGTAATCTCATCGCTTTTTCCGATGAGAACGCCTTTGGAAAGTCCGTCCAGCTCACGGAGGTAATCGTTCCAGTTGCGGTCGAGCTTTTCTCGAAACGCATCTATCATCTGTTCTCGCTGCATTTGCGCACCTCCTTAAAACATCCCGCCGAGGGACGTGATGATTTCATAGACAATAATCGCCATGTAGGTCATGAGAAAGCACATGAGCATGGCAAAGGAGAACACGCGGATTTTGGGCGGAATCTTCATGGCCTGCGCTTTAAGCCGCTGGAGTTCCAGTTGCTTCATGTCGTGTGCCAGCATCTGAAAATACATCCCGCCGTCATCTCCGCGAAGTACGCCAATCAGCCCTCGCGTGATATCCGACAGCATGGGCGAATTGAACCTCGCCTCGAACCTCGTCAGTGCTGCCTCGTAACTGGAGGAGCGCATATCTGCCGTGAGGATGTCAAGCTCTGCGGAAAAATCCTCGCCCGCATTTCTCTTGAAATTCTCCAGCATGGACAGCACATCCCGGCTGGCTTTCAGCTCCTGGGTGATGGTTGCAACGAAGCGGGGCAATTCCTGTTCGATTTTGCCTCGTTTAGCTGCCAGAGCCTGGTCCGCCTTGCGTATCTCTTTGAAATAGACCAGCACGGCAGCGAACAGTACAATGGGCGCCAGCAGCGGGAGGACGATAAGACAGGGAATGATGCAAAGCGCAATACTCATCGCCTTGACGATTGCCATTGCCGTGAACAGCTCCGGCGAATCGGAAAGCCCTGCCGCCGACAGCACATTTTCCATTCTGCTTTTCTTGTACTCATCCATGCGGATATACCGGGAGAGCCGGATGGCGGCGTTTCGCAGCAGTGCATCGGTGGCTTTCGGTTTTGCCTTGGCCTGCTTACCCGCCGACAGCATCGCCTTTTGGGTGGCGAGAGTGGGCAGCCGCAGCAGATCGGCGGTAATGAAAAAGAGCCCTGCCGACAGGAGGACTCCAAATAAAAAGATGTAGATTGTCATGAGCCTCCTCCTATCTTCGATATTCGATGGGCTGCGTGAGCTTGATGACAAACGCCGTAGAAACGAAAATCACGGCGGCGCAAATGGTCAGAATAATCTGCCCCAACGGTGTGTGCATCAGCGTGTGGTACCAATCCTTGTTCAAAAAATACATGAGCGGGATATTGCCGACGACGAGAATCTGCATGATGATGAATTCCTTTCTCGGCTCAAACACCATGTTTTCCAGCTCACCGTTAACCACCCGCATATCGGACAGCTTGCTGACTATAGGGGTCAAGGTGGTCTTGAGGCTGCGGTCGTGCTGGCAGGCAATGAGGGCATCACACCATTCGACATATACA
>CAUQLV010000065.1:0-7911 GCA_963519235.1 uncultured Oscillospiraceae bacterium | reverse complement strand
GGCGCGTCGTACGGAATCGGATTTGCAATCGCAAGCGGGTATGCCGCGGCGGGAGCAAAGATTGTCTTCAACGATATCAAACAGGAGCTTGTGGATAAGGGAATCGCCGCATATAAAGAGGCGGGAATCGAAGCCCACGGCTATGTTTGCGACGTGACCAGCGAAGAGCAGGTCAATGAGATGGTCGCCAAAATCGAGCAGGAGGTCGGCGTGATCGACATTCTGGTCAATAATGCGGGCATCATCAAGCGCATCCCGATGGTAGAGATGAGCGCAAAGGATTTCCGTCAGGTTATTGATGTAGACCTGAACGCGCCGTTCATTGTGTCCAAAGCGGTCATCCCCTCGATGATTAAAAAAGGCCACGGCAAAATCATCAACATCTGCTCGATGATGAGCGAGCTTGGCCGTGAAACCGTATCCGCTTATGCGGCGGCAAAGGGCGGGCTGAAAATGCTGACCCGCAACATCGCATCGGAATACGGCGAATTCAACATCCAGTGCAACGGCATTGGCCCTGGCTACATTGCGACCCCGCAGACCGCACCGCTGCGTGAGCCCCAGGCGGACGGTTCCCGTCATCCGTTTGATTCGTTCATCATCGCGAAAACACCGGCCGCCCGCTGGGGTACTCCGGAAGATTTGATGGGACCCGCAGTGTTCCTCGCTTCCGACGCTTCCGATTTCGTCAACGGCCATGTGCTCTATGTGGACGGCGGAATCCTCGCCTATATCGGCAAACAGCCGAAATAACAACATCAAAAGGGAAGGACAGACAGCGATGAAAGGAATTTATGCGGCATCCATTACCCCATTTGACAGTAACGGTCATGTGAATTCTACGGTTCTTGTTTCTCTGATGGAATGGAACCTCAAGCAGGGTGCGGACGGCTTTTTTATCGGCGGGTCATCCGCCGAATGCTTCCTGCTGAGCGAAAAGGAACGGGTTGCAGCCTTTGAAGCAGCTTCCTGCCTGAAAGACAAAACCACGCTCATCGCGCATGTCGGCGCGGTCTCCACCGATGAAGCCATCCGCTACGCAAAAGAAGCCAAGCGCCTTGGGTTCCATCATATTGCCGCCACCCCGCCTTTCTACTACGGCTTTTCCGCCAAACAGGTTGCCCGGTATTACTACGATATTTCCGCGGCAGTTGATATGCCGGTTCTGGTTTATAACTTTCCCGGAAACACCAACCGTCCGTTTGATCTTTCCAACCCGGATACACAGGCGCTGTTCCGTTCCGGCGCGGTGCTGGGCATCAAGCACACCAACCTCAACCTCTTCCAGATGGAACGCATCCGCCATCTGAACCCATCCCTGACGATTATGAACGGATTTGACGAGACCATGGTCGCAGGGCTTGCGCTGGGTGCAGACGGATCGATCGGCAGCACCTTCAATTTTATGCTGCCGCACTATAAGAAGATTTATCACGCTTATCTATCCGGGGACAGGGAAGGCGCGCTCGCCTTGCAGGTCAAGGCGAACAACATTATGGAAGCGCTGTGCTCGGTTGGTTTAATTCCTGCAATCAAGTATGTTCTGACCACTATGGGCATTGACGCCGGCATTCCGCGCCGCCCGTTCCTGCCGCCGGAGGACAGCCAAAAAAGATTCTTGGATCAAGTTTTGAAGGAAAATCTCGAAAACGACTGAGTCCTCTCCAAAGCATAAAACAAGGAAGCCCTGCCAGCAACGGCAGGGCTTCCTTGTTTTATGCTTTTCAGCAAATGGGAGAGAAAGAAAGCTATTTTACAAGCACTTTGACCTGCGAAAGCTGCGCAGCGTCCAGCGGAAGGACATCACTGTTTGCCATGCCGGTGGAGGAATCCTCCACCAAAATCATCTTGGTGCCCTTTTGGGTAACAGTGTTGTGCCAGAGGGTTGCGGGGATGTTGTAAACCTTCATCGGCTGCATCTCCACAGCGCCGATTTCCAGCTTGCCATCCACTTCATTGGCATAGAGCAGCGTGCAACGGCCGGCCAAGAGAACAAACAGCTCGTCGGTTTCGTTGTGGCGCTCCAGGCAGTCAATTCCGGTAATATCGTTGGCGGGCTTCCAGTTTTTGACGCCTACCATCCATTTCTCATTTTCAAATACGCGGGTGAGGCCTTCGCCTTCAAAGGCAAATTCCTGAATTTTCATGATGATGAGCTCCTTTTATTTGATGAGTTTTTTGCAGTTGGCTGCAATATTTTCAGCGGTCAGGCCGTAGGCTTTAAACAGGTCGGCGGGCTTGCCCGATTTTCCGAACTTGTCATTCACGCCGACGCGGGCAAATTTCGCGTTGGAATTCCCGGCAAGGACTTCCGCAACCGCGGAGCCGAGGCCGCCGATGATGGAATGTTCTTCAGCGGTTACGATTGCGCCGCACTTTTCAGCCATTTCGAGCACGCAGTCTGCGTCCAGTGGCTTGATGGTGTGGAAGTTGACAACCGCAGCTTTGATGCCTTCCTCAGCAAGCAGATCAGCGGCTTTCAGCGCTTCCGGAATCATCAGGCCTGTGGCCAGAATCGCAACGTCGGAGCCATCGCGCATGATGTTCGCCTTGCCGGGGATAAATGGAGTGTCCTCCTCCGTAACGCAGTCGCAGACCGGACGCGCAACACGGATATAAACCGGCCCGTCAATTTCCACAGCGGCACGCACCGCCTTTTTGGTTTCAATCGGGTCGCAGGGGACGAAGATGGTCATTCCGGGGAGTACGCGCATCAGCGCGATATCCTCGATGGATTGATGGCTTCCGCCGTCCTCGCCGACGCAAAGACCGGAATGGGATAGCGCAAGCTTCACGTTTGCGTTGACGTAAGAGATCGAGTTTCTGATCTGCTCATACGCACGGCCCGTACCAAACAGCGCGAATGTGCTGCAGAAAGGAATCAGACCGGAATGCGCAAAACCTGCTGCCCCGCACATCATATTTGCTTCCGCAATTCCGAAGTTGAAGAAACGGTCGGGATACTGTGCTGCAAACCCGTTGGTCATTGTGGCATGCGCAAGGTCGGCGTCCAGCACCACAATTTTATCATTTTCAGCGCCCAGCTCTACGAGTGTTTCCCCGTAGGCGACTCTCAGCGATTTACTCTCAGCCATTGATTGCTACCCCCAGTTCTTTGATTGCTCTCTCATAATCGTCTTTAGACGGCGCTTTTCCATGCCAGCCGTACTGATCGGACATGAAGGACACGCCGTGGCCCTTATGGGTCTGGCAGCAGATGAATTTCGGTTTGCCGTTATGCGGCGCCTCAATGGCGGCTACAAGCGCCTGAATGTCGTGGCCGTCCGCAGTGATGCATTCAAATCCGAACGACTCATATTTTTTAACAATGTCTCCGATGCTCATGACCTCGTCGTTAGAGCCGTCAATCTGCAAGCCGTTATGGTCGAGCATAACGGTCAGGTTATCGAGCTTAAAGTGCGCGGCAGACATGGCGGCCTCCCAGACAAGACCTTCCTGGACCTCGCCGTCGCCGATAATAGCATAAATCTGATAGGCCTTTTTCTTGAGCTTTGCAGCCATAGCCAGACCGCCGGCAATGGAAACGCCCTGTCCGAGGGAGCCGGTGTTCACATCGATACCCGGTGTTTTGGTGCAGTCAGGATGTCCCTGCAGATGGCTGTTAATCTGGCGCAGGCTCCAAAGGTCTTCCCGCGGGAAAAATCCCAGGTCTGCAAGCACCGCGTAAAGCGCGGGGCAGGCATGGCCTTTGCTCAGAACAACACGGTCGCGGTCTTCCCATTTAGGGTTTTTGGGGTCCACTTTGATCGTATTATAATACAGCGCCATCAGCATTTCCACGCAGGAGAGGGAACCGCCCGGATGACCCGACTGGCAGGTGAAGAGCATCTTGAGGATGTCCGCACGCAGCTGTTTGGCTTTTTCTTGTTGTTGTGCAATATTCATTCCTATTTTACTCCTTTTTATCGGCACGGCATCAACGATGCCGGCATGATCAGCCTTTTACCGCACCCGCGGTCAGCCCTTCCACAAGTCGTTTCTGGGCAAAGAAGAACATGACGCAGACCGGGATAATCGTGATGATTCCGCCCGCGGTCAGCAGATCCCACTGCACGCCGAGCTGACCGATCAGGTTCTTCAGCGCCACAGGGATCGTGCGGTTATTTTCGTTGGTAAACATCACCGCGAAGGTGTATTCGTTCCAGGACTGCATGAAAATATATACGCCTGTCGCAATCAGGCAAGGGGTCAGAATTGGCAGAATAATCTTCACAAATGCCTGGCCACGATTCGCGCCGTCCACCATGGCGGCTTCCTCCAGCGAAAGGGGAAGATCGTTGATATAGCCATTGAGAAGCCACACGGAAAACGGAATGGTAAACGTTGTATACGCCAGCACAAGGGCAGTTGGGGTATAGAGAATGCCCATCTTGCGCATAATGGCATACAACGGAATCAGCAGAAGAACAGAAGGAAACATGTTGTTGGTCAGAAACATGACCATGAACCCTTTTCTGCCCCTAAAGTCATACCGGGAAAACGCATAGGCAGCCAGCATGGAAACAAACAGCGTGACAACTGTGGTGATGACAGCGACAAGAAGGCTGTTGCCCATAGGCTTTAGAAAATTAAAGTCAACAAACAGCTTCCGGTACGATTCAAAGGTCAGGCTCTTGGGCCAGTAGGTTACAACGGCACCATAAAGCTCCTGCTCCGGTTTTACGGAGGTTACAAAGGTCCAGTAGAACGGGAACAGCAGAAACAGTAAAATTGCTGTAATCGGAATATAGAGGCTGAAAATACGGGGCGCCAGCTTTTTTTTGCGCGGAGTATACCGCATCGATCCCTCACCGGCCGGCGTTTTGGTTTGATTTGCGGGCATTTCTGCTCCTCCTTTCTAGTCTTTCTTAAACATGTTCTTTAAATAGGGGACCGCAACCAGCGACAGCAGCAGCGTCAGCAGAACGGACATCGTGGATGCATACCCAAGATTCAGAGAGTTTCCTTTGTTGAAGATGTAGACGCTCAACGTCTGCGTGGAATAAGCAGGCCCGCCCTCAGTCATGTTGAAAATTACATCCACCGAGTTGGCAACCCAAATGATACGCAGAAGGGTGGTTACAAAGATCGTGTTTTTCAAAGAGGGAATCGTAACCTGAAACAGCTTCTGGAAATAGGTGGCGCCGTCAATATCCGCCGCCTCATAAAGTTCGCCGGGGATTCCCTGCAAACCGGCCAGCAGCATCAGCGCAAAGAACGGAATTCCCTGCCAGATAATCGTTACAATAACCGAGGGAAAGGCGGTGGCCTGCTGGGCAAGAAAAGGAATCTTGTCTGAAACAATTCCGGCTTTTTGCAGCAGATCATTGAGGACACCGTAGTTGCCGTCGTAGATCCAGCGCCACATCAAGCCAATCAGAACACCGGGGGTGACCCAAGGGATCAGGCTAACCGCACGGGCGATTCCGCGCCCTTTGAAGTTCTTATTTAGGAGCAGTGCAAGCGCAAAACCAAAAACAAACTGGAATCCAACGCCGAACACCACCCACAAAATGGTTTTCCAGAGAGATTTCCAAAAAATTGAATCCTGAAAAACAGCTACATAATTGCCAAGGCCTACAAAACCAATATCGTTCGGGCGGCGCAAGTCGTAGTTTTGAAAGCTCATCATAATCGCATTAACAGCTGGAACAAAAACCACGGCCAAAACGATCATTAACGCGGGTGCGATCAACAGGTAAGGCCAAATATTTATCTTTTTCTTCTGCAAGCGGATCACCTCACTTTAATTTTCGATATGGCGAGGGCAGGCTACAAAGGCTTTTTTGCAGCCTGCCCTTATTATGACAACGTTTTAAAGCGTTATGCGTAGAGTGCTTTCTGGAGCTCCTGCATCGCCTGCTCAGCTGTCGTCTGTCCGGATAGGGCAGCGGCGACTGTGTTGGGCCATATATTGGAAATCCATTCGGTTGTGGTATCCAGTATCGGGAAGATACCGGCATATGGAGCGCCCTCGATAGAAGCTTTCATAAAGCGGTCTTCCTGGAACTGCGGCAACTGCTGCACATCTTTGCTGACAGGCACGTTGCCGGTAGCAACACACCAGGTCTGCTGGCCCTTGCCGGTAGCAAGATAGGACATCCACTCAAACGCGGCGTCTTTGTTCTTGCAGGACTCAAACATGACGTTTTCGGTATCGCCCATGGAAGTCCACTGGCCTTTGCCAGCGGGGAACGCAAATGCTGCAACATCGTCACCGAAGGTGTCTACCATTCCGGCAGAAGAACCGGTGTGATGAACGGTCATAGCGGTTTTGCCGCTCTTGAAGTTTGCAATAATCTCATTGAATCCGTCGGCAGTTGCTGTAGGGGGAACATAGCCCTTGGTGTACAGATCAATGAAGTCCTGCATACCCTGAATTGCTTCCGGTGTGGTGAAATCCTCAAAGTTGCCGCCGCGGGCCTGAACAAAGCTGCCCCATGGCTCCTGGCCGCCTTTTGCACCGCGCATACCGAATCCGTAAACATCGATTTTGCCGTCGCCGTCGGTGTCGCGGGTCAGTTTTTCACAAGCCGCAAGGAACTCGTCGTAAGTCTTAGGAACTTCTACGCCGGCTTCTTTGAACATGGACGGTCTGTAATAAACATAAAGAACCTGTGTGTTCCACGGCATGACATAAACGCTGTCTGTGCCGCTGGCCTGTTTCATAACCTCATACAGGCTGGACTCAATAAGGTCTTTATCTTGCCAGTTCGCAATGTGGTCATCAAGGTTGGCAAGCAGATTATTGGCAGTGAAAAGCGGTGTTGCGGTCAGTTTCCACGATGCGGTGTCGGGGCCGCCGCCGCCCATTACTGCGGTGAAGAGGTTCTCACTGTATTTTCCGCCGTCCCAAGGATATTCCTCAGCGACAACGGTGATGTTTTTGCCATTGTTTTCGTTAAAGTCTTTCACCATTTCCTGCATAACAGCGGAATAATCGCTATTATCGGCCCAGTACCAGTGTGTAATGGTAACGGGTTCGCCGGTAGCTGCTTCGGATGAAGCTGCAGAAGAAGCGGGAGCAGCAGAAGATGCAGGAGCAGCGGAAGAACCGCCGGCATCCTTGCCGCCGCAGGCGGCCAGCGTCCCGGCACACAACACCAGAGCCAAAGCTGTGCTAATTAGTTTTTTCATCAAGTTTCTCCTCCTAAATTTAGTTTCGCGTCTCTCGCGGTCAGGGATATATGCTTTTCAGTTTCCCGTTTGGCAACATCGGGCAACCGATTTTTGATAGCTTTGAGTATATTGACATGACTTTCCATTGCACGTTCCTGGCTGCCTTGGATGGTTACTGTTTCATAATAGCCTTCCCGGATTGATTCGCAGATAATCGGCAGGAAACGATGAAGCACCTCGTTTTGCGTGCATTGCGCAACGATTGAATGGAATTTAATATCCAGCGAAGCATGCACCGCTTTGGGGTCGGGGGCGTCCCGCAGCTGCTGCACCACATGCTCCAGCATGGCGATATCCCGGTCGGTTGCCCTCTGTGCCGCCAGATAAGCAACCTGCGGTTCAATAATCATGCGTGTTTCCAGCAGATTCTGAAGCAGTTTGTGCTGATCGGCAAAATGAAGCCCAAGAGGATCTTTACTGACGCCGGGCCTTCTTGTGATGAAGGTTCCTTTGCCGCGCCGGATTTCCACCACATTCTCCGCCACCAGCAGTTTCACCGCCTCACGAATTGTGGAACGGCTGACACCGAACATGCTGATCAATTCGCTTTCGCTCGGAAACCGGTCACCAGACTGCATATTGCTGTCAATGATAATTTCACGCAAACGATCGGCCGCCCGGGCAGGTAACTCTTTTTGAGACGCAAAATGATCGGACAAAAAACCACCTCATTTATCTAATCAGACGTCAGACCAGATGTTGAATTAAGTAAGCAAGAGGAAAACCCTCTTG
>CAUQLV010000064.1:0-7931 GCA_963519235.1 uncultured Oscillospiraceae bacterium | reverse complement strand
AGATTGCAGTCGACTGCAAAAGCTGCAGCTGAAATGCGATTTGTCCCAGAGACTGCCAGCTGACACGTGGCCGCGCGGCATTCGTTATACCTGTTATTGCAGGGGCTCCCGGAGATCCTTTCCCTACTATTGCGGCAGATTCACTCCAAGTTCCTGCCACTCCATCAGAATTATACGTTCTGACGCGCCATAGGATATTACCGGCTGGCAATGTGCCAGCAGGAACAGTTGCACTTTTTGCATTCGTTCCGGCTACTGTTGCAAAAATTGTCCACGTGCCTCCGCTGATCTGATATTGCAGATCGGCTCCTGTCGACTCTGTGCCAGTATTAATCATGTGTTCCCATGCAAACACCTGATCCTGATCGGTCTGGATATACACATTTTTAGGCGATACAGGCGCCGCATTGGATATGCTGTCAATCGTTGTCAGCGTAAACCATTGTGTAGCATCGCTCCATACCCCATCGGAGGATTGTACCTGAACTTGCCATTCGATGCCGGAGCCTTCCGGGAATGTGTTTGCTGAAACTGTATACCGGTTTGTTGTCCCAGTTATATCAATTTCAGTGTATGGGGTAGTCCCTGCCGGTCTCCACCTGAACTTTGCGGCCCCCTGTGTCATTGTGCCTATGATGTTGTCAGCGGATATTCCCCAGCCAAACGTCTTATCGGCCTTGTCATTAACAAAACCGGACGTTGGAAATTGGTTTGTCGGGCGCGGAGTGGCAAAATTGTATTCGATATCGAGGTATGGCTTATTTGTTGTACTTAGGGCATTTATTTCTACCCCCAAAGCTTTTTCATGAAAGCTGTTGTAATTGTCAATATAGCAGCTAATTCCTAGTCCGGTATAATATCCGTTAAATTCCAGATTCGACGCCTCTGTATCTGCTAGGGTTACCCATCCGGCAGCCGACCCTTGCGCTAGAACCGTGCCTTGTGTCGGGATGGGCGTTGTAAACGTGCCTACATTTCCTCGAGAAGCCCAAATAAAGTATTTGCCGCCAGTTCCCTTTTTTATATCAACTAAATTGATATAAATTTCCCCCGAAACCCTGGTTGGTATTCTTCCCCTTACCGGCGTTAAGTCAAATCTAAGCAAGCTTCGGGTCCACTGAATTCCGTCCGCATCATCAAGATAACTGACGTAGGCCATAGGGGTATTATCTTGTATTATACTTGAACTGAAATCGTGATAATAGAAAGAACTGTCAACGTAAACCCTCGCTACCCCGTCGGCCATCAGAACTGCCTCCTTGTCTGTCTGGAAGTCTGAAACGCGCGCACCACATCGTTAATCTCCCGGACATTCTTTGCATCAATGGTGGCGTAATAATAATTGTTGGTAGTACCCGCGCCGGCAAGCGCCGCCTGTTTTGAACCGCTTGTCAGCGGGGTAACCTGCGCTCTTCCATTGATCATAGACAGCAGTTCGGCGCCCTTTTCGCCCACAATTGCAGACCCGGACGATAAGATGCCCCCGTTTGCAAGATATGGTATTTTCCCGATCTCCGGGATATTCATTCCGAAGGTCTTCCCGCCGATACCCGGCACCCATTTTGGAATATCGATCTTTAGCTTGTTCATCCCCTTGATGAGCACATTCAGGCCGGCAATGGCGGAGTTAAGTATCCCTATCACCGCATTGATGGGCGCTTTCGCTACAGTGGAGATTGTTTCAAAGACACCTTTAAAGATATCCACAACGCCCTGCCACGCCTTTTTCCAATCTCCGGCAAAAGCGCCGTTTACAAAGGTAATCAGGCCGGAGAAGGTTTTTTTGACACCCTCATACCAGTTCTTTGCTATAGCGAGAAATGCGTTCATGCTATTCCCCAGGATGCCGAAGGATTTAGACCAGTCTTTTGTAAAGATTTCGGTAATCCATTCATCAAACGACATCAGGGAGTTGCGGAACTGTTCATTTGTATTCCAGAGTGTCACAATCGTCGCCAGTGCCGCCGCGATAGCAATTGGTACAATTCCTATTGCGGCCACAAAGCCGCCGACTGCTGAAACTGCACCGGTAATTGCAGGGGCGAGAGTGCCGGTCATAAAGGCGGAGACTGCCGTAAATGCCCCGGATAATGCCGGTATGGCTGTCATCAAAGCACTTATTCCGAGCGACAACTGCCCGATGCCAAGCAGCAGGGGCGCGGCGGCGGCTGTCACCAGACCGAGAACTACAACCAGCCGTTTCACCGGTGTGGGCAGATTGGAAAACCCTTTGATCATATCCGTAATCGCCTGAATAACAGGCGTAATCATCGGCAGGAGTTCCTGCCCAAATGTGGTTGCCAGCTCCTTTGTGCTTTCCTGCAGAGTACGCAGGCTGTTTGCCGTGCCCTCGGAAGTGTTTGCAAAGTCCCCCTGTGCGTTCTTTGTTTTGTCCAGCACATAGGCATACCGCAGCTGCACCTTTTCCGCTTCCGTCATCTTGTCGGTGGTTTTGCCGTACCCTTCCGCAAGTGCAAATGCGTCCAGATTGGTCTGCGTCATCACGATGCCGAGATTTTTCAGAGATTCTGTTTCTCCGGTAAAGATGGATTTCAATGCGGTTTCCGCTTCTTCTATCCCAATATTCTTAAAGGATGCGAGATCCCCCGCAAGCCCCACAAGGGACATGCTCATCTTTGCCGCCGCATCCGTAGAAAAGCCCATGCTGGTGGACATATCCCCGAACAAAGCCGCCATATCAAGGGCCGTTCCGGAGGCTATGCCGAACTTGTCCAGCGTGGTTTTACTCCACGCCTCCACGCTCTTTGCGGAGCTTTTAAAGGCAACGTCCACCTTGTTCAGCGACTCATTATAGTCACTTGCGAACTTCACTGCGGCAGTGCCTGCGGCAGCCGCCACAGCAGAGACAGGCAGAAGCGCGTTCCCGATGTTTTTCGCCGATTCCCCGAATTTCTTGAACTTCCCGCTTGCGGAGTCCAGTTTCTGAGAAACATCTTTTAGGGATTTTTCATAGCCGGCCAGTTCCTTGCTGGCTTTCGCAAGTTCGGTTTTCTTCTCAGTAATTGCTTTTTCATTGCGGTTTTCCGCGGAAGTCAGAGAATCCAGTTCATTTTCCAAAGCGGAAATTTTGGATTTCTGCAGGTCTATCTGCTTGCCCAGGCTTTCCTGCGCGGCGCGCAGCTTCTCTTTTTCCGTTTTGTTCTTGGTGGTGGCGGTGGAGTTTTTATCTAATACCGCGGTGGTTTCATCCAGCTTTGCCTGCTCCAGCTCCAGCTGCTGGTTAATGGCTTCTATCCGGTCCTCATAACCGGAACCGGCCAGATTGGCGGTCTGGATCGCATCATTGCTGTCCTGTAGTTCACGCTCCAAGGCATTCAGTTCTGCCGTTGCCTTATTGACAGACTGCTGCCAGCCCTGCGTCACCCGATCGTTTTCGCCGTACTTTTCCGCCGCGGCGGCAAGCCCTTTTTGCAGTTCGGCGAGCTTTTGCTTTTGCAGGTCCACCTGTTTATTTAAAATCTCATTTTGGGCGGACAGGGCCTCCATGCTCTTGTCGTTCTTGTCGAAGGCGGAGGTAACGGCCTGCATCTGGGTCGCCAGCGTCTTCTGCTGGGTGTTGATCTGCTGGATCTGCTGCCGGTATTCCTTTTCACCCTCTATCCCAATGCGCGGGCCGATATCATATCCCATTCTTTTTTCCTCCTTTAGTTGACTTTTCAAGCCTGCATAGTAAAATTTAATTATAATAATTGAGGAGGTAAAATTTTCATGCAAGACGTTAAAAAACAATCCGAAAAGCAAAAGCAGACAGCGATAGGGTGTCTAACGTTAATTGTCATATTTGTAGTTATTGTCTTTGCTCTTAAATCTTGTATATATGGCGGAATAGACGATTCGCCGAAACCTCCTGACAAAATCTCATTGATGGTTGATGCCCAACTTGCTGTTGAAGATTATTTAAAGGCTCCTTCTACAGCAAAATACGGTGTTTCCGATGATTACAAAATTAAAAAAGTTTCTGATCAAGAATATATAGTTTCGTCTTATGTAGATTCGCAAAATTCTTTTGGAGCCATGATTCGAAGTAATTTTGAAGTTGTTATAGAGTTTAATAATGATTGGACCAAATACAATGTAAAGTCCGTTGCAATCGACGGAGAGATGTTTAAATAAAATTACAGCCATTGCGGGACGCCCTGCGCCCGCCTGTATGTTTTTCCGTTGATTGTGCGCTCGTTGGGGTCGTTATCATCAAAGGTCAGAAAATCAATCAGGGTCTCGAAGTTGGTTTCGTCAATGCTGCGCAGGTCCCAGCCGAACAGCTTTGCACACCTGCAGTAGATATGCATGAGTGCAGTTTCGGCATCCATAGGTTCCTCTTCCGGGGCGCTGTCACCGCCCCGTTTCAGTTTTTTTCCATGGTCCCCGTAATCGCTCCCATAAGCCGGTTGATTTCCGCATCGATTTCCTGCGAAGATAATCCTTTTTCCAGATCATCCTGGGTGAACTTGTTTCCGTAAGCCTCGCAAAGAATCCACGCCTTTTTATCCGCCAGTTCTTCTACTTGGGAGACCACTTCGGCAGCTCTGTCGAGATCCTCCTCGCTGCTGTCCTCCCCGAGGGATTCCAAAGCGCTGCGGCTTTTTGCAAGTTCCAGCGCCTGCTTTCCGGTTTTAATGACTTCTTTGGCGATGTATGCGGTGACCTTGCCGGTGGTATAGGTTTTGCCGCCCAGTTTCAATGCTAATACTTTCATGGTACCTCCAAGGAAGGGGCGGGGATTCCCGCCCCTTTTCGTTTACACGGTTGTGAATGTAATGATTTGGCTGCTGATGAGCTGACCATAAATGTCTTTCGCCTGCGCGATGACAAGAGTATATGCCGCAGAGGATGCCAGATTTGCGTTCGGTTTCAAGGTGAGCACTTTGCCGGCCGCATCAAGTACCTTCGTAAATGGCACTGCACCCTCGGAGCCTACCAGCGTAATCATGCTGGAGGCAATCTTGTTGCTGAACGTCAGCACCAGATTCGCATCTACCGCAACCCCTGTCGCATCATCAGCGGGAACGCTGGACACCAAAGTAAGCTGCGCCGGTGATGCCGCGGCATCCGGTGTCTGCACCCGTGAGAACCACCCCGTGGGGTTGAATGCCGGGTCGGTGGTGTCCGCAAAGATGCGTTTCAGTCCCTTTGGCTCTCCGTTTATTTCCCATTTGTGAGAGGTCACCACCGCAGTGTAGGTCATCCTGTAGGTGCGCACATCCACGCCGCCGCCGGATTTGCTCGCCGCTTCTTCGGAGCCGCCGCTGAAGGTCCCTTTCAGGTACTGATAGTACCGAAAACCGGACGGTCCTTTATTAAACCGGAAGGAAAGCGCAACATCCGGCGGCTCCGGAACACCGGTATCCAGTACCCGCCCGGTTGCCGGATCGTAATACTTTCCAAGGTATTTCGCGGCCTTTTGCGCGGGAATTCCGCTTATGGTAAGTGTGAGCGTCGTGACGCCCTCGGTAACATAGTTAAATCCCGGCGCGTTGTCATAGTAAGTCGAGGTGTTGTTCACCTCCGGTTCCCCGGCAATTTCCCCGGTCGGCGCGAAATATTCCGGTGTTTCGGTTATGTATGCCGCTTCCGAATCCTCGGTAATCACAGCAGCAAACACGCTTTCCACGCCTACAAATTCGCCATACTGTTTTTCCATGCAATCACTCCTTTACAATGCATAAATCTTCGCGATCTCATCGTCTATGGTTTTCCCCATTGCCTGCTGCGCTGGCTTTTTTACAGCAGTAACCGCCGGGCGCACAAACGGGCGTTTCCGCAGGGAACTGGTTCCGGATTCCATCGCGCGGGCTTTCAGGGCGTTCGGAACGCCCTTGCGGTCATAACCATCAAATCCAACTTTTGTATTGGTATTTCCACTGCTGTCCGTCTGGATTGGTGCAATACCAAGAGAATCCATAAGGTCTCCGGTGGATTCTGTTTGCTTTACCGCATATTCCTTGCCCGCGTTTTTCCCGGCATAGGTGGGGTCCCGAATGTTCTTTTCAAGGTTTTCCCTCACCTTGTTTGCTACGACATCCGCTCCTGCATACACCGCCCGCTTGGAGACCTCCGGGGCCTGTTTGCCGAGTCTGTCCAGCATTCTGGCATATTCGTCCAGTCCCCTGATTGTCATCTTAGCCATCGGGGTACACCTCCATTTCCCACACCCATTCATAGTGTGTATACCGGGTATCCTCTTCGTACTGGATGGAGTTCAGCCGCCACGCGATGCCAGTTTCATTTAGCGCGGCCTGAATCCTGCTGAAGTTGGGATCATATTCTCTTTTGGTAAAGTAGTCCACCGTTCCGGTCAGAACCTGCAGGGTCATATGGTTATCCGCATACCCGCCGCCCGACTGCCCTTCCTCCGCCCAGACAAGGTATCGGTCCGGCTGTTTTGCCGCCCTGAAATGGTTTACCGGTACCCCAACGGTGAGCAGGGCGTTTTTGAGGGTTTCAAGCGAACGCATAATCCTGATCCACCCTTTCCAGTGTAAGATCCATAACAGGGGGAACGATGTTTTCCGGATACTGAATCTGCCGGATTGTGTATTGCTTTCCGTCGTTCGGAACCGCGATATCCTGTGTGGATACGTCCCGCAGCATCGGGCAGCGGAGCACCAGCGATACATTGACATTTGCCTGCAAAGCGGCATAGTACCGGGTCAGCCCCACGGCGCGTTCCCGATACCGCAGGGAGTGCTTCAGAGTTAACAGATTCTGTGGCATATTACCGGATTCCGAACTGTCTGAAACTGCATAGATCCGGACAATTCCGTCATTATGCGTCTGCGCTTTGCGCTGTATCATACCGCGCGACCTCCTTGGCAATCTGCAGGGAAAGAAGCTCATGCAGATAATTGTTCTGGAATTCATCCAGCGCGTTGGAGCGGACATAACGGACGTAATCCATCAGGAGCTCCCGCGGCTTGTCCTCAGCGGAATAGTCCAGCTCTTCCCCCGCCACCGCGTTCAGATATTTCATCCCGCGCTGAATCATTCCGGTGAGCTTTTGATCCCCGTCTGCATCCGCCCAGGTGATATCGAGGTAACTGCGGACGGCCTCAAGCAGACCGTCCGGCATCCCCTCAGCCATCCTCATTCCTCCTTACTACGCCTGTTCCTTGGTGTTCACGACACCCTTTACAACGACCTCGCGCACCGCCGGAACGAGACCGGAAATATCCGCGTAGAGGAACGCGTTATTATCCAGCGGCTCCCCGTGTCCGTACAGTTTTACGAGATAAACCCGCTCATCCTCGAGGAATTTGTACTCATCCGAATATTCGATCTTCCCGCTTTTTGACGTTCCGATACCCATAAAGTACCGTTTCGGCAGCCCGAAAATTGCCCTTCCTTCCGGCACCTGCACAGACTGAATCACTCTGGTCGGAAACGGAAAAACGTTGTTCACATAGGAGCCGTCCGCTGCGCGGATGGTGGTGGCCGGCATGATCTTGGTCAGGTAATCCGTCGGGTTTGTTACGAGAATCACTTCGTTTACGACGCGCTTTTTCTTGTTAGGCCCTTCCGCCATTTTGGAAATCAGGGTTCCATAGGTAACCGGGTCAAGGCTGGTGACCGCTACTGTGGCTTTTACAGGGTAGACGCCGTCTGTCACGGTAACGCCTTCCCCCACCTGCCGGTTCATGCCGATGGGCATATCCTTGCCGGTTCCGTTGATGATCCCCTCTTCCAGCCCGTTATTAAGCGCCTCGGCGAGAATCGTGCGGACATAACGGTCCAGCCACACGGGGCCGAGATCCAGCATGGCCTTGCAGACCGGCAGGAATGCGGACAGCTTATGCAGTCCCATGTTGATCTTTTTAAATCCGCTGGTAAGTTCCTTGGTAATTTCCGCACATAGGGTGCTCCATGTTGCCAGCTCGCTGCCCTGCGTGTTGACAAGGTATTCAATCAGGCCG
>CAUQLV010000063.1:0-8343 GCA_963519235.1 uncultured Oscillospiraceae bacterium | reverse complement strand
CCTGTGACCCTCTGCTTGTAAGGCAGATGCTCTCCCAGCTGAGCTAAGCTCCCGAACATCGTTCTTTCGAACAGTGCGTTATTTATTATAACTGCATCGATGACATTTGTCAATAGGTTTTCAAATTTTTTGACGAAAAATAAGAAATTGCATCCAACACGTAGGGGACGGAAAAAATACCGGCCCCTACATTTAGTGGCGATCAATCACCAAACGAAATTCCAAGGCTCTTTGCGGTCATTACCATCTGATCGTTGATGGGAACCAGTTTGCTCCTGCCCGCAATTAGTTCAAGCGGATTGTGTGTGACCATATTGTGCTGTTCCGCAACCGCCACGCCAAAGATTCCCTTGCTTACAAGGTCGGCGGCGTAAACCCCAAACTGTGATGCCAACACCCTGTCATAGGAGGACGGAGAACCGCCGCGCAGGAAGTGCCCCGGAACGACTACGCGGGTATCAAATCCGGCTATTGCCGAAATATCGCGCGCAATCCGGTTGGTCGCGGCGGTAAACCCTGCCGCAGCGCGTTTTTCGGCACGCTCCTTTTTTTTCATTTTTGCTTCCTCAAGGTCAAACGCGCCTTCCGCCACAGTAATAATCGAAAAGCCCTTGCCTTTTTCCGCACGGCGTTCCACTGCTTTTACGACTTTTTTGATGTCGTATGGAATCTCCGGAATTAAAATGACGTCCGCACCGCCGGCTACGCCTGTATACAGCGTAAGCCATCCGGCCTTGTTCCCCATGATCTCAATCACCATGACCCGTTTGTGGCTGCTTGCCGTCGTGTGAATACGGTCCACCACCTCGGTGCCGATGTCAACCGCGGTATGAAAGCCAAATGTCACGTCGGTTCCCCAAATGTCATTATCAATGGTCTTTGGCAGTCCAATGATATTCAGCCCCTCCTGATGGAGAAGATTGGCGGTTTTATGGGTACCGTTTCCGCCTAAAACCAGTAGGCAGTCTAAGCGCAACTTTTTATAGTTTTGCTTCATCCGCGCCACTTTATCCACATCATCTTCTACAATTTTCATGCTTTTGTAGGGAGTGCGGGCTGTCCCGAGAATGGTTCCGCCAGTAGTCAGAATACCGCGAAAATCTGAGGGCTTCATCACGTGGGAATCCCCTTCGATCAACCCCTTATATCCATCGACAATCCCGACTATTTCCGCATCGTCAATTTTCTGATACAGTGCCTTGGCCACTCCCCGGATGGTTGCGTTCAGACCGGGGCAGTCCCCGCCCGCTGTCAGTATGCCAATCCTTTTCGCCATCTTTATACTCCCCTTCTTTTCAAAATTCCTAACGGTTCCACAGCAAAAGCCAAAACAGCGCGGCAGACTCCGATAACACAATCATCGGTATCAGTAACACAAAATGCCAATGTCTTGTTTTGTGGCGAAACAGATACATTCCGCCCCAGATACCCAGTCCTCCCCCAAGAAACGCTGTACCAAACAGCACTTTTTCCGGTATCCGCCAAGCGTGCTTTCTTGCTTTGTGCTTATCGATTGCGCAAAGCAGCAATCCCCCCATGTTTGCAGCGAGCAAATAATAGAACAACAGATTCTCCATGAACTTCTCTTTTCCTGCTAAAAAATAGGTTTGTCTATTCATGCAATTTTATTATTAATCGTATTATAGCATTCTACGTTATCCAACGCCAGTACATTTTTCCAATCGATACACATAGTCGAAAGGTTGGGTGATTTGCATTTTGCTCCTCGGACTTGCACAAATTTCCACGGCGAACATATAGATAGTGGTACAGCATTCCACGCCATCCGACTGGACTATCGGTCAAGGAGGTTTCTCATGCTATCGTTGTTTGCGTGTCTTTGCAATCTGCTGTATTTTGCCCTGCACATAACCGGAACCGGGTCTTTTCCCCGTCCCCTTTCCGCGCGGGAAGAGCGCGAGTGTCTGGAACAGATCGCACAGGGCGATCAGAACGCGAAAGCACGCCTGATTGAACATAACCTGCGGCTTGTAGCACATATTATTAAAAAATACTATGCCGCGTTTAAAGATCAGGATGATTTGATTTCCATTGGAACGATCGGGCTGATCAAAGCGGTATCGACCTTTAAGACGGAAAAGTCCGTGCGTTTTGCAACCTATGCGTCGAGATGCATTGAAAATGAGGTCCTGATGCATTTTAGGAATAAGAAAAAATCTGCTCAGGATGTTTATATCAGCGACCCAATCGATACCGACAAGGATGGAAATTCACTGACATTGATGGATATTATGGCGGAGGACGATAATATTGTTGACTGTATTGACTTACATATTAAATCAGAGCAATTATATCATTTTATCGAAGGCGCGCTGGATGAACGCGAACGCCAGATTATCATGATGCGGTATGGCTTGGGTGGCACACGGCCGCTGACCCAGCGGGAAGTTGCAGACCATTTAAAAATATCCCGCTCGTATGTTTCGCGAATTGAAAAAAAAGCAATCGGTACTCTGCGCGCTCGGTTTGAAAAAGAAGGCGCCTTTTCCTAAAATAATCAGTATAATTATTCGATCTTTTGCGTCCTTTTACTTGTAATGCGACAAAAAAAGAAATATCATAAGAAAAGGCGGAGGATTCTCCCTCCGCCTTTTTATTAAGGACTCTATGTTTTATTAACATGATTTGTGTTAAAAAAATGTTAATCATGCCGATATAATAATTATAGAATCCTTTGCCCATTAATCACAAGTTCAAATTCCAGACGCAGCTTTTCAGCCGCTTTGCGGCAAAGCAGCATCCGATCCAGAAAAATTTCAAAATAATCCATCACCGGTGAAATTTCTGTATCGATATGAAGTTCCAGAATCAGCGCGTTTTTTTCCTCATTCAGGTAGGTTTTTGCATTCTCGACCGCATAGTTTACCCTGTCGTGAATATCAAATGTGGCGAGATCGCTGTTTCGGACACGGCTGCGGCGCACATCGGTTTTATCGCCCAGGATCAGAGCGGCGGATACTTCGTTCACCGGGAAAGCGGTTGATTCGTCATGGTTGCCGATTGCGCTGATGATAGCGGAAATTTCCTCTGCGCCTACCCCCAAGTTATCCAGAATACGGAAAGCCATCACCGCTCCGCTTTGCGCATGATCCACCCGATTGACCACATTTCCGATGTCATGCATATAGCCCGCTATCCACGCAAGTTCAGCCAGTCGGTCATCATAACCGAGATCTGTCAGCAGTTGGCGGGCAAAGCAGGCAACCTTTGTGACATGAGCAAAGCTGTGCTCGGTATAACCAAGAGCAGCCAGTGCGCGGTCCGCCTGTGCAATGTAAATATTAATCTGTTCATTTGATTTTATCGTTTCTGCTGTCATAAAGATACCGATCCTTTTATGTTCATTTTAAAATGCTTTATTTAATTATTATACCATAGACTAATAGAAAAAATATCTGATAGAGATATAGATGAAGTAAAATTGGTTAATTATAACACTAAATAAAAAAGAGTATGAAAGGAAGGAGTTACATGAAATCTATCCGAAGACGGTTTTTAGCCGTATGCCTTTCGCTGATCATGCTTTTCTGTGCGGCGGTACCAGCGCAGGCGGCTTATCCTTACAGCGTAAAGGTGCAAAATAATAGTGTGTTATTTATCAGGAACGGAAAAACGGAGGGCAAATACCCTGTAAACAGTACTTCGCTCACTATGATGTCTAAATCAGGTGAATTATTGGTTTGTTTTTATAACAGCCAAAATGTTTATAAGTATATCACACTTGGAAAGCAAAATGCGGTGACTGTCAGCGGCACCATGAAATCCTTGTCGCTGAGCAGTTCCCTGTCCAAAAATGCCAAAGTGACAGTCGGCGCAGCATCTGATATCGGCAGTATGCAAATCTCTTCCGCCAGCAATAATGTGATCATACAAGGCGACGTGGAAACTTTAAACGTGTCTGCCGCAGCAAAGGTATCCGTTTCCAAAGGAGCCTCTATTAACACTGCAAAACTGACTTCAAGCAGTGCGAAACTGATCGCTTCAAGCGGCTCCAGTGTGGATTATGTGCAGGCTGTCAGAAAATCTTCCGTATCCGGCAACGGAATCGGGACCCTTAAAATTGGAGGCAGCACTGTTTCATCTGGCAGTTCTTCCAGTCTGAGGCTGACCTCCACAACCATTTATGCCGACTACAGTGAACGGCTGAGGGATCTGCTCAATGATCTTGCCGACAATGTTAACGCCACGGTCGGCGGCAGAAGTGTTTCCGGCACGGTAACATGGGTATCCCCGACCAGCACCATTTTAAAAAAATCCGGAAGCTATCAGTATCTGTTCAAATCAGCCAACAATCGCTACGGCAGCAAACGCGGCACAATCCGCATTATTGTGGACAATGAATACGACGACTACGATGACGACATTGAGCTTGATATTGATTCCTTTACGATTTCCGATTCCAACAAACGGCTGAGCAGTTACACAAGTAAGCTGAACAGCCACGTGAAAGCCTATGACGATGACGGCGACGGTGACCGAATCAGCGGAAAGTCCGTCTGGGTACTGGACAACACGCGTGTTGATGAAACCGATTTTTATCCGTTTATCTTCATCCCCAACAGCAGCCGCTACAGCAGAATCCGCGATGAAATCAAAATCTATGTGGAAGACGATTACGATGACGATGACGACGATGACGATGACGACGACGTCCGCCTCGAGACAGATTCCTTCCACGCGGATGACGGGGACCGCCTCTATCGTTATCAAGATGACCTGGAAGATAATGTAAAGGCCTATAACAGCAGCGGAAGGCGTATTTATGGTGATGTGGAATGGGAAAACGACGACCAGCGCATTTCCGGCGATGGATACTATCGCTTCACATTTTATCCGGACGACGGAGACTATGATGAAACCAGCGGAAAAATTAAAATTTATGCCGACTGAAAGAATGCCCGCCAATTGGTGGGCATTCTTTCCGCTTTTGTGCGTTTCTTTACACTATTTTGGTGTTGATGTATAATGCTTTTAAATGAGATACGCAAAACCTGGAGGTTCTTTCATGCTGATCGATACGCACACGCACCTATTTCCGGATTTTATGGCCGGACGCACCCTGCAAAAGTTGTCGGAAATTTCCGGCTGCCCCTACTGCACCGACGGGACTGCCGCCGGTACCCAGCGCTATTACGCACAGTCCGGGGTAGATTTCGCTGTTGTGCTTCATATTGCGACCAAACCGGAACAGCAAACGAATGTCAATAACTTTGCCAAACAAGTGCAGGACGAAAATTCCAATCTGATTTGCTTCGGCTCGATTCATCCGGATGCTTCTGACGCACTGGAGGAGCTGTACCGTATCAAAGAGCTCGGTCTCTACGGCGTGAAGCTCCACCCGGACTATCAAAAGGTTTTCATCCGCGAGGAACGCTATTATCCGCTCTTTGAGACAATGAGCAAACTTGGGCTGCCTGTCACGTTCCACACCGGCTGGGACCCGGTGTCGCCGGACGTTACGCACGGTTCATCAAAGGATGTGGCTGTGATCGCGCGCGCGTTTCCCCGCCTGACGGTGATTGCGGCACACATGGGCGGCCTGAACCAGCACGAGGAGGCACAAGCGCATCTTGCCGGGCTGCGAAACGTCTATTTTGATACCGCAATGTCCTCAGCATATTTTAAGTCCCCCGAATTGTATGAGCAGCTGATTCGCAGGCACGGGCTGGACAGAGTCTTATTAGGCACCGACTGTCCCTGGAACACGGTTGACGCGGAACTTCGCTTTTTAGATCAAACCGGACTGACCGAAGCCGAAAAATCGCAGATCACTTTTGAAAACGCGAAACGTTTGTTTGGAATCTAATTGCAGTGATTTTTTGTAAATTGTAAAACTTTACAGCTTTCGATTGTTTTTATACCAGAATTTTCATATAATAAAAAGGTCGTAAGTAAATCTGATACGGATTGCCTAAAATATGCCGAAAGGATATTTTTTTGATTGGACAAGTATAAAAAGCTGATTTCCAATACCCTGATTTTTGCTATCGGCACCTTCAGCTCCAAGGTGCTCGTTTTTTTGCTTATGCCTTTTTACACCCGCGTGCTTACACGCGGGGAACTTGGCACTGCGGATTTAATCGTTCAGACCTCTAATCTGCTGATCCCCATTGTGTCAATCGGCATTTCCAACGCGATCATCCGGTTCGGACTCGATCGAGCGGTAGACAAACGCGATGTTTTTACCGGCGGGGTTACCATCTTCGGCTGCGGATACGCGCTGTTTCTGCTCCTGCGCCCGCTGCTGACAATGATTCCGATGATGAATGAACATACGCATCTGATCTATCTCTATGTACTTACTTCCTGCCTGCGTTCCCTCTGCGCACAGTTTGTCCGCGCAAAAGAATACGTCCGCTTGTATGCGTTTGATGGTGTGCTCAGCACCACCACAGTCATTTTATTTAACGTGTTTTTCCTCGTGGTATTCAGGCTGGGCATTACCGGCTATGTGCTGGCGACAATCTGTTCGGATCTGTTTTCCGCTGTATTTCTGTTCTGGGTCGCCGAGCTGCACAGGTTTATCCGGTTCCGCGGCATGAATTGGCGGCTGATAAGAGAGATTCTGCAGTTTGCGCTCCCGTTGATTCCTGCCAACATTTTTTGGTGGATTACCAACGTTTCCGACCGTTATTTTGTCACTTATATGATCAGCAGCGACGCGAACGGGCTTTACGCCATGGCTTATAAAATTCCCACCATGATTATTCTGGTTTCCGGAATCTTCACCGATGCCTGGCAGATGTCCGCCATCACCGATGCAGGCAGCGGCCGGGAACGGTTTTTTAGCAATGTGGCGTCTGCTTATCAGGCAGTCATTTTTACGGCCGGATCCGGATTGATTCTTTTTACCAAAGTGTTGGGAAAGATTTTCTGGGCGCCCGCCTTCTATGATGCATGGCGCTTTGTCCCGCTGCTTGTTTTGGCTACCGTTTTTTCCTGCTTTGTAACCTTTTTAGGAAGCATTTATATGGCGGAAAAACGCAGTGTTGCAACTCTGGTTACTACAATTGCAGGCGCTCTGATTAATATTGTGTTGAATTTCTTTCTAATTCCAACCTTTGGAGTCAATGGAGCCGCTTTCGCAACCTTCATCAGTTATTTCACGGTGTTTGTACTGCGTGCCGTGGACACCAGGCGTTTTGTAAAAATCCGCTGGAATTTGTCCAAGCTTATAATCAGCATATCAGTTCTTCTAATTCAATGCTGGATTATGCTGAACTGGGATAAAAACTGGATTTTTCCGGTGGCAGGGCTTTGCGTGCTAATGATTGCTTTGAATTTCCGGCTCCTGCTGACCAACGCGCATAAGCTCCTGTCCCGCCGCAAGTAGTCATAAAAAAAAGCCGTCTTACGACGGCTTTTTTATAGTTGTTAGGCTTTCTTTACAGGCTCCGCCGTCAGTTTTTCCAACGGCAAAAATTTCACAAGCACTGCCATCACGATGGTGGTCGTAACCATTTCCCCAATCATAATGGAGCCATTTATGCCGAGCGAATAGATCCAGACCGGTGTGCCTTCCGGCGCGTAAGCACCCCAGATCAGGATGCCGGACAGAAAGCTGCAAAAGAACCTGCCGAAAATCACCGTCAAAGTGGCGATGGAAGCGCCAAGAACTTTATTTGCCTTAATTCGCCGCGCAACCAATCCCGCGCAGCCCAAAATTCCAAATGCCAGCACATAATCCAGCAGAATCACCAGCACAAAGGAAAGCAGATCCTGTGTGGGCGGCGCATAGAAGCTCTCCACCATCTGCACCAGCGAATAGACAAAAGAGGTAAACAGCGCCCATTTTGTGGGATACATAAGCGCGATCAGGATAATCGGCGCCATACTTGCCGGTGTAATCGAACCTCCGTTTGGCAGATGGAACAGCTTAATCATTGAGAGCACCAGAGCCAGCGCAATCATCAATGAGCTGTGAGTCAATTTGCGGGTAGTTGTGTTCATTTTTCATCCTCCTCATTGTTTTCACAAAAAAACGCCACAGATAATCCCTGCGGCGTAAAAGGAGCATGCGAAGTCTTCCTACGCTGGCATTACCCAGATCAGGTCAAGGGTCTACACAGGAACATGTGCATTCTCAGCCGGCTTTCCGCCAGCTCCCCTATATGGCGCTATTTTGTTTTCGGAATTATTATACGACTTTTCGGTTTTTTTGTAAAGCACCAATTATAACAAAAAACGGCCGCCCGAAGGCGGCCGTTTTTAAAAACAGAACTTATTTGGAGAGTTTTTTGCAGACAACAGTGCCTGCAGCAGCCAGGGAAGCGATCGCAGCCATAACAGCGGCGTTGATCATGTCGCTTGCACCGGTAGTCG
>CAUQLV010000062.1:0-8595 GCA_963519235.1 uncultured Oscillospiraceae bacterium | reverse complement strand
GCATGCCTGTGTAAGGTTTGGCAGCAGAACCGCGATGGTCTTAGTGGAGCCGCGCCGAAGCAGACTTGCTTTTTGGTCGATATAATAACCCATTTCCCGCGCTGTTTTTTCAACAAGCAGAATTTTTTCATAGCTGACGCCGCCGCGATGATTCAGTATATTGGAGACTGTGCCGTGAGAAACACCAGTTGCTTTAGCTATGTCATCGATGGTTGGCATGAAATCACTCCTTTATGCAGAACCTGCCCACGCGTCAGCCAGGGGACTTTTTATTGAAATTATACCATATTTGATGGGTAGCGCAAAGAGTTTTACGACACAAAAGATTGTTATTTGCGCCAACATAGCATATTGCACAAAAAAACAAGTAAATATTACGTGAAAGTAGAAAAGTTTTAAAAACAAATTGACACGAGTCAATCATAAGAATATAATAGGGTCAGATTCAAAAGAACGCTGTGTGAAAGAAAATGTGCATTGCGTAGATGCCGCGGGATGCGGCAAACAGAAAGGAACATGTCAATATGGATATCCGGGCGATTTTATTAGATTTCGATGGCACCGCGCTACAGAAAGATCAGGTATATATTTCTTTGCGTGACATGGCTGCCTTGAAAGCTGCGATGAGCAAAGGGATTGAAATTATACCCTGTACGGGTCGTGTGGAGGATATGTTCCCCCCGCAGATCGAAAAAGAAAAAGAGATTCGTTATTGGGTCACATCAAACGGCGGCCGTATTGTTGACCGCGTGACCGGCGAGGTCATTTATGAGGATTGTTTTACGCCGGAGCAGTCCGCTCAGCTCTGCCGCATTTTTGAAGGGCAAAATCTGTACTGTGAAGTGGCGGCAAACGGCAAAATCTATCTTGAAAAAGAAATTAATGATCATCTGGAAGATTGCTCTGTTCCGCCGCATCACATCTGGTTTGTAGATGAGGGAAGGCAGATCGCCGTAGAAAAGATGTCCGAATATTTTCTGGAACACCGAATTTGCGTGGAAAAGTTCAATCTTTATGATGTGCCTGCCCAGAAAAAAGAGGCAATGTATCAGTTGTTCGAAGATACGGGCCTTGTGCACCTGACAGATGGAACCGGCGACGATATTCAGATTTTTCCCAAATGGCAAAGCCGTGCACACGGAGTGGACACGCTGTTGCAGCATCTTGGCATCACATTTGGCTGTGTGATGAGTTTGGGTGATAGTTTGTTGGATTTGCCAATGATCGAACGAGCGAAAATCGGGGTGGCTATGTCCAACGCACCGGCGGAGGTTCGAGAGAAGGCGGATTATGTGACTGCCAGCAATGTGGATTGCGGTGTAGCAAAAGCAATTGAAAAATTTCTGCTTTGATCCGCATTTACAGGGTTCCTAAAATTTCAGAGGCAAAGGCCGTCTGACAATTCATACATAGATAAATAAAGGAGAGAAGTAATATGAAAAAGTACACTTGGCGCAAAATCATGAGCATTGCAATGGCAACCGTTTTGATGGTCTCTTTCTCTGCGTGCGGAAAGTCCGCTTCCTCCAGCGCCCAGGCACCGGCATCGTCTGGCGAAGCTGTTTCCACAGCACAAGACGAGCTGAAACCGACAAATGCATTAGTGCTCTATACATCAGGTTCCACATCGGAGTATGAACTGGTTGTAGCGGAATTTAACAAGGCATATCCTGACATCACGGTGGAGACCATCAGTGCCGGCACTGGCGAGCTGATCAGCAAAATTGTGGCAGAGGGTGAAAATCCGCAGGGCGACGTAATGATGGGCGGCGGATACAGCGCACTGTCTGCCATTGCGGATCATCTGGATTCCTATGAGTCCCCCAATCTGGATACCATGTACGAAGAGTTCAGACCGACCGTTGACTACATAACGCCCTGTTATATCAACGCAAACAGCATCATTGTAAACAATGCGCTGTGCAAAGAGCTTGGCGCCACAGTGGACGGGTGGGAATCTCTTACAGACCCCGTTTTGAAGGGACGTATCGCTTTTGCGGATCCTTCGGCTTCATCCTCCGCGCTTGAACAGCTTGTAAATATGCTGGACGCGATGACCACTTCTGACAGTCCGGATGACGGATGGGATTTTGTGACAGAATTTCTGACCAATCTTGACGGAAAACTGGCTTCCAGTTCATCCAGCTGTTACAAGGGCGTTGTAGAAGGTGAATATGCCGTTGGGCTGACCAATGAGGATAAGGCGGTCACCTATCTGAAAGAAGGCGCCGATGTGAGTGTAATCTACCCGAAGGAAGGCATCTGCCTGCGCACTAACAGCCTGTCCATTGTCAAAGGCGGCCCGAATGCCTACAATGCGCGCTTGTTTATTGATTTTGTCACCTCTAAAGAATGCCAGACAGTTATGGAATCTGAGCTGAACACGCGTCCGATGCGTACCGACGTGCCCATTACCACAGAAGGACGTATTGCAACTGAGAAACTGGTTTCACTGCCCTATCCTACCGACTGGGTCTCGGCTAACTCCGACAGCATTAAAACGAAGTTCCAGGATTTGCTGACTTCAATGTAATAATACGGTTAAAAAACATTGTGACCGTACCGGAACGATCTGTTTATCCGTTGCCGTCTCCGAAAAAGGGAGACGGCAATGGGTAAAATTTGATAAAAGGGGAAAAAAAGCATGGCTGTATCGATTCACATCAGAAATGTGAAAAAAGTATATGAACAAAATACGGTGATCAACGATCTGTCCGCCGACATCAAGAGCGGGGAGCTATTTACGCTGCTGGGGCCGTCTGGCTGCGGAAAGACAACGTTGCTGCGCATGATTGCGGGCTTCAACAGCATCGAGCATGGAACCATCGCCTTTGACGATCAGGTCATCAACGAAATTCCAGTCTATAAGAGAAATTTTGGTATGGTATTCCAGAACTATGCCATCTTCCCCAACATGACGGTCTACGGGAACATTGCCTACGGCTTAAAAAACAAAAAGCTGGACAAGGCAGAGATTAACCGGCGCACGGAAGCCATCATTGAAACGGTAGGACTAACTCCCTACCGCGACCGCTATCCGGACAAGCTGTCCGGCGGCCAGCAGCAGCGCGTTGCGCTGGCGCGCGCAATGGTTGTTCGCCCGCAGGTGCTTTTAATGGATGAGCCTCTGTCTAACCTTGACGCAAAACTGCGCGTGGAAATGCGCGACGTAATCAGTAAGCTGCAAAAGAAAATCGGCATCACAACGGTGTATGTCACCCACGACCAGGAGGAGGCACTTGCCATTTCCGACCGCATTGCAGTCATCAACAAAGGCGACATCTATCAGATTGAAACGCCGGAGCGTATTTATTCGCGGCCGTACAATACCTTTGTTGCCAACTTTATAGGGCACTCGAACGGATTTGATGGTGAAGTGCTTCAATCAGGTGCTGAAACCATTGTAAAGATGAGTACCGGACTTGAAATTGCAATGAGTGGGGTTACCTCCTCCGTAAAAAAGGGCGACGCAATCATTATCAATGTGCGCCCTGAGGAGTTTGAAATTTGCGGCGAGAACGAAGGAATGCAGGGAACGGTGAAATCGAAGCAGTTTCTTGGCAAGTACATAGATTATCGGATTGACTTTGGCACCGGTGAGCCGACGGAGGTTTCGGCAGACACCAACGGCGCCGAGCGTGTGTACGAGGTGGGGGAAACGATTCGGATGAAGGTCAATGTGAAGCGTGTCAATCTGTTCAGCAAAGAGACAGGCGTCACACTGATGGAGGGGGTCAATAGCAATGTTCTCTAAAAAAGAGGCGCGTTTTTTTAAGCATGGTCTGCGCTTTGATTTCTGGACATTTGTTGGACTGTTCTGCCTTTTGTTCCTTGGTGTGTTCCTGATTCTGCCGGTTGGGCGGATGATCACATACGCCTTTCAAAGTAAGGATGTGGACGGATTTACGATGATAAACTTCGTGAAGTTTTTCTCACGCAAGTATTATCTGTCCTCTCTGTGGAACAGCATCAAGGTGGTTCTAAGCGCTACCATTCTGGTCATCCTAATCGGCGTGCCCCTTGCGTATGTGATGACCTCTTTCCAGATTCGCGGCAAACGCGTGATGGATATCCTCATTATCGTTTCCATGCTATCTCCGCCGTTCATCGGCGCCTATTCTTGGATTCTAATGTTCGGCCGCAGCGGCACAGTTACGCTGTTTATGAAAAACTACCTTGGCATCCATATGCCGGATATTTACGGCTTCGGCGGTATTTTACTAGTGTTCGTGTTTAAACTGTTCCCATACATTTATATGTATACCAAAGGAGCGCTGAAAAAAGTGGACGCCTCTTTAAATGAGGCTGCGGAAAGTCTTGGCTATCATGGTGTCCGCCGTGTCGCGCAAATCAGTCTGCCCCTGATTACCCCCACAATTCTCGCGGGCGCAACAATTGTGTTTCTGCGTGCATTTGCAGACTACGGCACACCGCGTCTGATGGGAGAGGGCTACGCTACCATGCCGGTGACGATTTATTCGGAATGGGTCAGTGAAAACGGCGGCAATGCTTTTTTCGCATCGTCGGTCGCGTTCATTATGATGGCAGTGGCTGCGCTGGTTTTCCTATTGCAGCAAAAAATATCCGGTCGTAAAAACTACACCATGAATATTCTCAATCCGCCTAAACCCAAAAAACTCAAGGGGATAGAAAACATTCTGGCGCACTTTTTTGTGTACCTGATCACCTTTATCGCAACGCTTCCCCAGCTGTATATCATCATGATCTCCTTCCGCAATTCCAACGGTATTATGTGGCAGAATGGATATGGTTTCGGAAACTATATTACGGTATTCCAGAAAGCATCCTCTTCAATTGCAAATACCTTCAAGTTCGCAATTGTGGCGATCGTGATTGTAATTATCCTTGGCAGTCTGTTTGCCTATCTGACGGTACGGAAAAAGAGCCCACTTTCTCGTGTACTCGATGTGCTGATTATGTTCCCGTATGTTATTCCGGGTACGATTTTCGGTCTGATTCTGCTAATTACTTATAACTCCGGCCCGATAGCGCTCAGCGGAACGGCAACCATTATGATTATTGCGTACGTGATTCGCAGAATGCCCTATACAGTGCGTTCCAGCTCTGCCATTCTGCGCCAGATCAATACCAACATTGAAGAGGCGTCTGCCAGTCTTGGATATACGGCAATGCCCACTTTCTTTAAGGTAACGATGCCGGCCATGATGTCCGGTATCGTGTCCGGCGCAATTCTCAGCTGGATTACCATTATCAATGAGCTGTCTTCGTCATTGATGCTGTACACCAGCAAAACACAGACAATGTCTATCACAATCTTTCAGGAAATTAACCGTGGTGGCTACGGAACGGCAGCGGCGCTGTCCACCATCCTAACGTTGACTATGGTCATTTCACTGTTAATTTTCTTCAAGGTATCAAAATCGGAAGATCTGAATATGTAGCCTTAATAACAAACTCTTTTTATGCTTATGCGTAAAAAGAGTTTGTTAAGAATAAGAGCAACAAGGAGTTTGCAATGAAAACGGTTGTGTTCTACAATGGGCGGATTTTGGCGCAGGATGGAGAACTCCCACAGGGATATGTGCTGGTGGAAAACGGCTTGATTCAGCGTGTACAGGCAGGCACCCCGCCATCAGAATGGACCAATGTTGAGCGTATCGATTTAAAGGGAAACATCCTTTCGCCCGGTTTTATCGACCTTCATACGCATGGCGCAGGCGGATGCGATTTTATGGACGGAACACAGCAGGCCGTTATTACGGCTGCCCGGATGCATCTGCGGCACGGAACCACATCGCTGTGCCCCACGTCGATGGCAAGCAACGACGAAGATCTGTTTCGTTTTTTTGACTGTTACAGGCAGGCAAAAGATGTCCGGAATGCGATGCCGCATCTGCTGGGCATCCATCTGGAAGGCCCCTATTTTTCACCAAATCAGGCGGGGGCACAACCGCCGGAATATATGAAAAAACCTTATCCGGAACACGCGCAGACGGTTTTAGAGCACGCGCAGGGAGATGTGGTGCGCTGGTCGTGTGCGCCGGAGGTGGAAGGCGTTCTGGAGTTGGGAAGCCTGCTACAAGAACAGGGAATTTTGGCATCCATCGCACACAGCGACGCGGACTACGCGCTGGTGCAGCGGGCGATTGAGCACGGATTTGTGCATCTGACGCATTTTTATTCCGGAATGTCGCAAATGAAACGAGTGAACGGGCGACGTGTTCTCGGTCTTGTGGAGGCAGGCTATCTGTGTGATGCCCTCACGGTAGAACTGATTGCGGACGGTATCCACCTTCCGCCGGAATTGCTTCGCCTGATTGTAAAATGCAAAAATCACGACAGCATCTGCCTTGTAACGGACAGTATGCGCGCGGCCGGAATGCCGGAGGGCGAATCCGTGCTGGGGAGCCTGAAAAACGGCAGCCGGGTGCAGGTGCGCGGCGGCGTGGCCTATACAGCCGACGGGCAGTGCTATGCCGGCAGTGTCGCTACAGCCGACCGTCTTGTGCGTGTTATGACGCAACAGGCGGGACTATCAATATGGGAAGCAGTCTGTATGATAACGCTCAACCCGGCAAAGCTGATGAAAATAGACTGGCGCACAGGAAGTATTGCGGAAGGAAAAGCGGCCGATCTTGTGGTTTTTGACCAGGATATTCATGTACAAAATGTATTTGTGAACGGGCTACAAGTAAAATTAGAATGGGAGAATAGATCATGACAATCACAGTATGTAAAACTGCGCCACAAATGGGTAGTGCGGCGGCGGACAGAATTGCGCAAAAACTGCGTGAAGCGATTGAAAAAGACGGGACAGCGCGGCTGTTGCTTTCGACAGGCGCATCCCAGTTTGAAATGTTTGAAGAACTGATAAAACGTGATGTAGACTGGAGCAAGGTGACAATGTTCCATCTGGATGAATATGTGGCTTTGCCTGAAACACATATTGCTAGTTTCCGCAAGTATCTCAAAGAGCGTTTCGTGAGCAGAGTTCCGCTGAAAGAGGCAGTATTTGTCAATGGCGAAGGTGATGTTCGAAAGAACATCGATAATTTGACAGCACGTCTGCGGGAAGCGCCAATCGATGTGGGCGTAATTGGCATCGGTGAAAATGGCCATGTCGCGTTTAATGATCCGCCCGCGGATTTTGACACACAGGAAAGCTATATCGTGGTGGAACTTAATGAGCGCTGCAAACAGCAGCAGGTGGGCGAGGGTTGGTTTGCAGCAGTGGATAATGTACCCCAACAAGCAATTTCGATGACGGTTTCGCAGATTATGAAGTGTAAAACCATTATCAGCGCTGTGCCACACAAGGTAAAGGCGGATGCCATTCAAAAAACGCTGGCGCAGTCCGTAAACAATCTTGTTCCGGGTACGATTCTAAAAAATCATCCGGACTGGAGCCTTTATCTGGATGAAGATTCCGCATCAGGCTGGATGACACTGTAACGAAAACGTTCAAAGGAGAAATCATTATGGCTGATTATAGAGAACGTCTAGCAATTATCCAGCGTAACCATGATTTTTTGGTTTGCATCGACTCTGACGGCTGTGCCTTCGATACAATGGAAATTAAACATAAAGAGTGTTTTTGCCCTGCCACGATTGACGCGTGGGATCTACAAAGTGTATCAAAGTATGCGCGTGAGGTGTACGAATACATCAACCTATATTCGCGTTCACGAGGCATCAATCGTTTTATTGCCATCATTGAGGCGTTGGATTTGCTTGCCGAGCGCCCCGAAGTAAAGGCACGCGGCTACCGAAAACCGGACATTTCTACGCTGCGCCGCTGGATCGAGTCAGAAACATTGCTAGGAACCCCTGCGCTGGAGGCCTATTGCGCAGCACACCCGGAGGATATGGTGATGCAGCGCGCAAAGGGATGGAACCAGCAGGTGAACGATGCGGTGCGTAAAATTGTGCACAGCGTACCGCCGTTTCCCTATGTTCATGAGAGCTTGCAGGAAATGTCAAAAATTGCTGACATCGTTGTGGTATCGGCCACAAACAGTGCCGCGTTGGACAAAGAGTGGAACGAGCACGGCCTTGACCAATACACCAGCGCCATCTGCGGGCAAGAGGTCGGCAATAAGAGCGAATGTATCGCAATGGCTGTTGAAACGGGCGGCTATGAAAAGCAGCGTGTGCTGATGATTGGCGACGCACTGGGGGATTACAAATCAGCATTGAACAACGATGTTCTGTTCTATCCCATTAATCCCGGTGAGGAAGAAGACTCTTGGAAGAACTTCTATGAACAGGCGCTAAAACGCTTTGCCAGCGAGCGCTATCAAGGTGATTATGCACAGCAGCTGTTCGAAAAGTTTGAAAAGCATCTGCCGGTTACACCGCCATGGCAAGGAAGACAGGAACACTGAAGCTTTGTATCATAACAGATCAATCGCAGCCGCCCCTGTATAGGTGCGTGCAGTCCGTCAAGAGGACAATGAAAAAAAATATTTTTAGCTACTGCCAGTCGTTCCCGACGGGCAGTTATAATTAGTACCTTGATAAAATTAAAGGTAATATTGAACCCTGTTTGTCTGGGTTCGAATCCTAGTCGGGCAGCCAACTGTTATGGCGGCTTTTTGCCGCTATAACTATCTT
>CAUQLV010000061.1:0-9451 GCA_963519235.1 uncultured Oscillospiraceae bacterium | reverse complement strand
CCAACACCGTTGCGTGCAAAAAGACGATATGCAGGAAATCTATCAGAAGCTTGCCGACGCAGATGTGATCGTCATTGCCACACCGATTTATTTTTATGGGGTCAGTTCCCAATTGAAGTGCATCATCGACCGGCTGCATAATCCAATACGAAACTCCTTCAAGGTTAAAGAACTTGTGCTACTGGCTGTTTGCGCTGATACGACGCCGGTGGTTTTTGACTCTGTTAAAATGATGTATCATGCTATCCTGAGCTATTTTTCTCTTAGGGATGTGGGAATCGTAACAGTTTCCGGTGTAGCCGATAAGGGCGACATTATAGGCAACCCCGCATTGTTGGAAGCGCGCAAACTTGGCGCGAGCTTTTAGGCACCTTCCAGAATCAATATCAAATTTGGACAAGCACAAGCTGAGTTTTGGCGGGATATAATAGGCTCTTTGTTATTCTTAATAACCTCCTTGTTCCATGGAAAAAGCCGCGTCATATGACACGGCTTATGATTCTGGCGCTACTAACGCCGGGCTATTCAGTTGATTTTGTATGAAACTGGATCCAATAAAATCCACGTTTTTGCTTTGCCTTCTTTTTAAAGTAACACATTTTCCTGTTCGGGCATTTTCTGCAGCGCTTTCCTGTCAGCAGTCTATGCTCCATTCTCAAGGAAGATTGATAGCTTATCCGATGAATTTTAAGCCCCTTTTCATCTATCACACCAGATTTTATCACATGATTTATCACCGTTTGATGCGTAATTGCGAGATACGTCCAATCCCGTTTCAGACTTTTCGGCAGCCTGGTTTTTTCATATCGCAGTTCAGAAAAGATTTCTTTACACGACAATTTTTTTAGATTTCTTCGGCTGCTTTTCTGCGCAATGATACTTTGTCTTACAAATGGAATCCTGAACGCAATGAAGAAGTTTGAAAGTCTCTTCACTAGGCCGCTTTCAAAAAAGAAGGAAATGCACACAGCCAATAAATAAACGATCGCCGATGCCCAAAATAAAAGCGCTCCTATAAAATTGTGTGCCAGAATCGCCGCGAATAAAAGAAACCATAAAATAATTACCGGATAAATCAACCAAAATCCAAGCAAACCCTGCTTAATAATTTTTTTAATATACACCACCCTTCTACAGAATAACAAAACAATACCGTTTATTCAAGCACACCGGTTATTTCCAAGGCATTATAAGCCCAACCTAAATTGTAATTGAATGATTACTGAAAAGATGATTAATCTGATGTGTATTCTTTTATTTCTACCTTTTCAATAGCATAAAGTCCGATGATAAAACCAAGTGTTGCGGCAATCAATCCAACAAAAAGCATTCTACCTACACCTGAACTATCTAAGACCCATCCGCCAATAAGACTCGCAGCCACACCTCCAAGTGTAATAGCGCTTGTCATAAAGGCCTGTCCCTTTGCTAAGTCATCTTTTTTAATTGTTTCATTTACATAATATACTGAAGCCGGAATAAACAGCGCGTATGAACTGAACTGAAATATTTGTGCAGTATATAGCATCCATACATTGTTTGCTAACATAGTGATCGCTGTCTTTACCATAAAAAAGAAAAGGGAGAATTTCAAGATTGAGCTACAGCGGATCTTTTTTACACAAAAGCCAAATAAAATCATAGCTGGCAATTCTATCGCTGCTGCAATTCCAGTAGCGATTCCCATATCTTTTGCAGCCCCGCCAACATTTTCAGTAATTTGAATAAGGTAATTGCTTATCATAGAATGCGAACAAAACGTAAATGATACAGCTAACATAAACGCGGTGAATTTTTTATTATGTGAAAAAAATGAAAACAAATTATCCATGTAAACATTTTTTGCAGCTTTTGTAATTTTAACACTTTCCGAATGAGTCGTATCACTCTCAGCATAAGTGAATTGTTTGTTTGTAAATGTATAAATTACTATCCCAAGCGCTATGCAAAACCCAGCGGAAACCACCAAAAGGGAGTCTGTACCTAAATTTTCTACAAGAACTCCTAACAAAATCGAACATATAGCATATGCCATAGAGCCCATTCCTCTTGCGAGGCCAAAGTTAATTGCGATCCCTTTATTAATCAGCTGCATTCCCAGAGAGTTAACCAAAGGATGCAGTGTATAAAGAATAATAAGTTCAAGGATGAATAGCACCGCAAGTACAATAAAATACTTTGACATAAAGCACAGGCTTACCGCAAGTGCACCTGCTGTTCCTACAAGTATTACAATTAGATCCTTCATAGACACTTTATTTGTCGTGTCGGCAAATGCTGCCACAGCAGGCTGCAGAAATACAGCGATTATATTAGCTATTGCTAGCACTATGCCAATTTGGCTGTTTTTAAAATGCTTAGACAATAGGAATACCGATGCAAAACTGGCACTGCTGCAAATTACCGGCCAATAAAAGCTATGAATACCCGCATACTTAATTGTATATTTTAAATTTATATCGATATTGATTTCTCCTATCTTGCGCAAAATTATAAAATAATCATTTTGCGCCTGTCCTGTTTAAACATACTGCGAAATTCACATCTTCTAGTACAATCTTGGTGGGCAACCCTTGTTTTCTACAACCCTTCTTACAAAGCCTTCCCATTTACCAATAAGTTGTTGCCATTCACAAGATTGTAAATATTGATTGGCTGGATTTTTCAAATCAAATTCTGGTAGGTATGTACCCGTTACACCTTTCTCTAATATTCCCTCAGGCATTACTCCCTTTTCTCTCAATATAAGAATGGGGATACCTAATTGAAAAGCCATAGCCGGTTCAATTTGACAATATGGACTAGTGATCCATTGATTTGAAAGAGGATAATTAAATTCATTAATGTCGCTGTCAGGTTTTCCTACACCTTTTTCAATATAACCTCTTCTAAAAGCTACTGTTAGAAGTCCATTGGACTCTATCATAAGTCGCCTAATAGCGGTTAATGGTTCTGCTACATCATAATCAGTAACGCCCAATGTTCGAGGCTCAAGTCCTCGTGACAATTAATATTCGCTAATTGCCTTAATAAAGTCTTCTTGTACTTTCATATATGGCTTTGGATAACTTAAAAAAACTGAAATATTCATAATATATACTCCATATGTTGTCCAGAATAAACATAATCCTGCTAATAAAAGTCAAGAGAAATTTTCGAAAATATGTAGTATCATTAAAAACTAAAATAAGTATAGCAAAGCTAGACATCTGTATCAATAGATGTCCTGTAATTAATAACAATTGCCTCAACGATACAGTTCTTTTACTCTGGCATAATAAATTCTCAAGAATTTATTTAGAGCTGCTATTTTAGCTACACGCGGGGGTTTCCCTTCCGCTTCTTTCTTCAGCAGAAAATCATATACAGCTGTATCTTTAGTTGGTTTGACACACTTTAGAAAACGCATAATTTCATATCCAGTTTTACGTAAGGAGGATGATCCACGTTTTGAAATGTGCCTGTTAGTCCCTGTGAATGTTCCTGACTGGAATGGCGGGGCATCCAACCCACTACCGTTTGGGGAAAAAGGAATCAGTTTATTGTCCTCATAATCAAAAGACGCGGTACAAAATCATGTCCGAACGGTAAGTTCTAAAACACTGTTATAGAAGTTGATTCCGGCTTTCTTTATACAAAAATAATACCGCCCTGAAAAAGAGGACACTATCCTTATATTCATTCTGTTATCGTAATACGGAAAGGGGGCGGGTTCATGACGATTTTGCTGACTGTCGCCACCATGGGTATGCTTATGCTTGGTTACTTTGTCATGCGGCGCCTGGACAATTTTATAGAAAGAGGCGGAATTCTCGACAGCCCTCAAGGGCGAGCTAACCAAGGCGTACTCATTTACGGAGCGCCGGAAGTCGAGGAAAAAATACATAAAATCGGAATGAAGTGCAAAATTCTTACGGAACCAATTTTTCCCGAGGACGGTCCGTACGCGGCCTTGTTTGCCTTGTCGCGGGATGACTGCGGCAATCTGGCACTCTGTCATATGGCCAGACAGGCAGATCCCGGAATCACAATCATTGCGCGGTGCGGCGCGCCAAATCTGCATGGAGTCTTTGAGACAATGGGCGTGAGCAGGCTCCTGGGGGCGGAAGAATCCGTTGGCCCCCTGCTGGCGGAATTGCGGGGTGTCTGTAGATGAACGCCAAAAAAAGGAGTGCTACGCAAATCCTTTCATTCGGATTTGCGATTCTTATTTTGATTGGTGGCATGCTTTTAAGTCTGCCAATCGCCAGCCGCAGTGGTATAGGGATTCCATTTTTGAATGCACTTTTTACATCCGCATCCGCAACCTGTGTCACCGGCCTTGTGGTTTACGATACGTGGACGCAGTTTTCCTATTTTGGGCAGGCGGTCATTTTGCTGCTGATTCAAATCGGTGGACTTGGTTTCATGGCGGTTGCCATTCTGTTTTCTCTTGCCGTCGGCAGACGCATCGGCCTGCGGGAACGTTCCCTTCTGGCTGAAGCCGTCAGTTCCATGCAGGTGGGCGGCGTGGTCCGCCTGGTGCGGCGGATGCTGATTGGCACTGCGCTTTTTGAGGGGATCGGCGCACTGCTTCTGGCGATCCGCTTTATCCCGATATTCGGGGTGGGACAGGGATTGTGGTTTTCCGTGTTTCATTCCGTTTCCGCGTTTTGCAATGCGGGCTTCGACCTGATGGGTGCCCGGGCTCCGTTTTCCTCCCTGACGAGCTTTTATGACGACCCGTTGTTCATCCTCACAATTGCCGTGCTGATCATTGTGGGCGGCATCGGGTTTGTCGTGTGGAACGACCTAATAGAAAGCCGATTCCGCTTCAAAAACCTGCACCTGCATACCCGCGCCGTGCTCTTTTCCACACTGGTGCTCCTGCTGGCAGGAACAATTGCGTTTGCTTGTCTGGAACACAACGGGACGATGCGCTCCATGAATATCGGCGCACGCACTCTGTCGGCTTTTTTTCAATCGGTCACTCCGAGAACGGCCGGGTTTAACAGCATCGACATCGCGTCTCTCACGGGTGGAAGCAAATTTATCACCATGCTGCTGATGTTCATCGGGGCGGCGCCTGGCGGCACCGGCGGCGGAATCAAGGTCACAACCTTTGCCGTGATGGCCGCCTCCGTACTGGCCCATCTCAGAGCGCGGGAAGATGTAAATCTGTTTCATTTCCGTTTAGAAGCGGAAGCAATCCGCCGAGCCTTCTGCGGGGCGGCCGTTTATCTGGCCATGACGGTGGGCGGAATTATTATCTTATGCGCACAGGGGCAGCCTCTGACAGGGGCAGCCTTTGAGGCGCTGTCCGCCATTGGCACGGTGGGGCTCACCGTGGGGATTACGCCAATGCTGCCACCTCTGTCCCGGATTGCCGTGATTCTTTTAATGTACGCGGGACGTGTGGGAAGCCTGACGGTTTTCATGGCTGTCGCACAGTCTAATCACAACGGAAAACTCAAGAATCCTGCCGGCAAGGTTATTGTCGGCTGATGAAGAAAGGAAATGCGCAGAAAATGAGATCTATGCTTGTAATCGGTGCGGGGCGCTTTGGAAAAAACCTTGCTATTAAGCTCACTGAGCTGCATAATGAGGTTATGCTTGTGGATGTAAATGAGGAAGCTGTGCAGAAGATGGAACCTTTTGTCACCCGTGTTCAGATAGGAGACTGCATGGATAGGGATGTTCTTGCGGAATTAGGCGTCCGAAATTTTGACGTTTGTTTTGTGTGCATCAGCGACAATTTCCAGTCTTCCATGGAGATCACTTCGCTGCTCAAAGAACTGGGAGCGCCCTATGTCGTCTCCAAATCGGATCGTGAGATTCACGCCGATTTGCTCAAAAAGATAGGCGCCGACGATGTGGTTTACCCGGAACGGGATATGGCACAGAGAACCGCCGTCCGATATTCGGCAAAAGGCGCTTTTGACTATATTGAACTGTCCTCCGAATATGCCATCGTGGAAGTGGAACCTCCGGAAAACTGGATTGGGAGGAACATACGGGAGCTGGACGTGCGCACGAAGCACCGCGTTAATGTGATTGGCGTGCGCAATGGGAAACACATTCTGCCACTTATCAGCGCAGATCATGTATTCCAAAAGCAGGAACATATCATTGTCGCGGGCGAGCAAAAGGATATACTAAAAATGATTAGCAAAACTAATTAGCAAAGGAGGGAACAGCTACGGTCAAAAACGCAGGAAAAACCACTGCAACCATTGGTGTTACCGCCGCATTGGCGCTTTTTGCTGCCTGGATGGGCGTTGCAAACGAAAGCATTATCATGATGTTTTTGCTCAGTGTCCTGTTTACAGCGATGTTTACCAGCAGTCTCGGATGGGCCATCGGCGCGGCGCTTGTGTGTGCCCTGCTTTTTAATTTCCTTTTTACCGAACCCCACTATTCGTTTTTTGTTTACAGCCCCAGCGATTTAATGCTGCTGGTATTCTTTGTTGCCACGGGAATCGTTTCAGGAATGATTACGTCTCGCTTGCAGCGGGAAATAAAGCTGGCAAGCGAAAATGAGCACACGGCCAAAATTTTGTATCACATCGCATCGGATTTTCTCTCCGCGAGCGGGAAGGAAAGCGTTGTCCGAAAAGCCGAGGAACTGGTTCAGGAATATGTGGGGCTAAAGTGCGCAATTTCTTTCGGCGATCAACAAACTGCTTCCGCTGCCTTTGAAATCAATGGGGCTTCCGAAATGCTGGGCAGGCTGGTGCTTTCCGGCGACCGGCCCAGCGGACAGAAGCTTCTGATTGTGCAGGCAATCTGTGCGCAGCTCGGGATCGCGCTGGAGCGGGAGATGCTTGTAACCGACCGGGAAAAAATTCGAATGGCTATGGAGCGGGAACAGCAGCGCGGCACGCTCCTGAGGTCCGTGGCCCACGACCTGCGCAGTCCGCTGACGGCGATTTCCGGAGCCGGAAATCTGCTGGCCGACAACTATTTCAGGCTTTCTGACGCTGAACGCAGAAAACTTGCGTCCGATATCAGCGAGGAAATTGTCTGGCTCAGCGATCTGGTGGAAAACATTCTCAGCATGACCCGGATCAGCGAGCAAAAGTTAGTGCTTCACAAGCAGGACGAGGTCATCGACGACGTAATCGGCGAGGCGGTCAAGTATACGGAGCGGCTTCTGCGCGACCGGCATTTCCAGGTGAAATTGCCGGACGAGGTGGTAACGGCTCCTATGGACGGCAAGCTGATTGCACAGGTCGTGATTAATCTTTTAGAAAACGCCGTTCGGCATACGCCGCCTGACAGCAGAATTTTCCTGACCGTGCGTGCGGGAACGGAGCTGACAGTATCCGTAGCGGACACGGGGAACGGCATTCCCGATGCAATTCGCAGCCGTCTGTTTGAGCGTTTTGTCACCCAGGAGTCGGATATTGTAGATGGGCGTCAGGGGCTTGGACTGGGGCTTTCGATCTGTAAGACGATCGTAGAGGCGCATGGCGGTACAATTTCTGTAGCGGACAATGTGCCAAAGGGCTCGGTCTTTACTTTTACGATGCCCATGGAGGAAACCTATGAGTGAGAAACGAACCATTCTTATCATAGAGGACGACAAATATATTTCACATTTTATTGATATTTCTCTTTCCAAAGAAAATTACGCCGTACTGATCGCGGGAACGGCGGCGGAAGGCTTGTTCCTGTTTACCTCCTACCGACCGGATATCGTGCTGCTGGATCTCGGCTTGCCTGACCGGGACGGCGTGGATCTGCTTCGGGAGTTGCGGACTTTTTCCGATACGCCGGTTCTGATCGTTTCCGCGCGGGGGCAGGAAACAGAGAAAATTGCCGCTCTGGATCTGGGTGCCAACGACTATATTACGAAGCCCTTTCATATGGGCGAGCTGATGGCACGAATTCGGGTGGTGGAGCGGCTGCTTCAGAAAAATGGGTCGTCAGCCGGAGAATCTGTGTTTTCCTGTGACTGGCTGACAGTGGACTACGAAAAGCGCAGGGTGCTTGTATCGGGCAATGAAATTCATCTGACACCGACGGAATATAAAACGCTGCTTCTGCTGATTGCTAACAGAGGCAAGGTGCTTACGCACAATTATATTATCCGGCAGATCTGGGGCTACGAGGGAGGCGACAGCAAGAGCGTGCGGGTCTTTATGGCCAATCTTCGCCGGAAGCTGGAGAAAGATACGACGCACCCACGTTTTATATTAACTGAAGTAGGGGTCGGATACCGCTTTGCTGATGAATAACAAAATTGAAGGCACGGCGCTAAAAATGCTTTCAAGCGATTTCTACGGAGTCGAGGACCCATCGGATTTGATATAATTGATAAACAATTTGTGATCAATGAGAAAGAAGCAAAAGCGAGATTGCCATGGTTTCTGCAAACCTTTCACTCGTGTCTAAAACGGTAAAAATCTTTCCGGTAGCAGCGTAGAGGAAGCACTCATCGAAATGTATCTTGCTGGCGTTTCTGTTCGCCGAGTGGAGGATATCACGGAAGCGCTTTGGGGCCGCAAAGTATCGCCCTCCACCATTAGCGAGATGAACAAGAAAGCCTACGTCCACATCGAAGACTGGCGCAACCGCCCCTTGCAGGGCGGAAGGTATCCATATGTCTATGTGGACGGCATCTACCTGCGCCGCAACTGGGGCGGAGAATTCGAAAATGTGGCAATTTTAGTTGCAATCGCCGTCAATGAGGACGGCTACCGAGAGGTTTTGGGGGCTTCCGAGGGCATGAAAGAAGACAAGGCCAGTTGGGTCAGCTTCTTTCAATGGCTTAGAAACCGAGGCCTGGACGGCGTCAAACTCATAGTCGGCGACAAGTGCCGGGGGATGCTGGAAGCAGTGGGGGAAGTATTCCCTGATGCGAAATACCAGCGTTGCGTGGTGCACTTTTACCGCAATGTGTTCTCCGTTGTCCCTCGCTCCAAAGGCAAGCTGGTGGCAAAGATGCTCAAGGCGATTCATGCTCAGGAAAGTAAGGCCGCCGCACTGGCAAAGGCCAGAGATGTGGTTGCCGCACTCAAAGAGATGAAGCTAAAGGAGGCTGCCAAAAAGGTAGAGGACGGTGTGGAGGAGACGCTTACATACACATCGTTCCCTTTTGAGCATTGGACGCGGATTCGCACCAACAACGTTATGATATAATCTCTACCCCTGGATACTTACTTCTGATATTCTCAATATGTGCAGCTTAGGTGTAGCTGCATAAAAAACTATATACCTATTCTTTGCCACTCCATTGCCGCGAGCTGATAGTTGCCGAACGGGACGTTTCCGATTGCGGCGTCGTAAGAGTCGTCCTGCAAGTCTGTCGATTTCAAACCCCTGAATCCGGATGTCTGCTTTCTGATAGAGCTGCTTTGCAATGCGTCCGCTGACGCTGTCCAGTTCCACGCCGGTGAGCCTGCTGGTTTGCAGCTGCTCCGGCAGCTGCCCGAAGAAGTAGCCGACGCCCACGGACGGCTCCAGCATC
>CAUQLV010000060.1:0-10995 GCA_963519235.1 uncultured Oscillospiraceae bacterium | reverse complement strand
CGGTAAGGCAGAGGTCTGCAAAACCTTCATCCCCCGGTCCGATTCCGGGTGGCGCCTCCAAAACAACGATGAATCTCATGTTTTGCGACATGGGGTTCATTTTTTATGTCCCTCTAGTAAAATCAAAAAAGCCGTCCTGCGAATTTTTCATTCCGCAGGACGGCTTTTTATAAAGGCATATAGACTTTAAAACAGCGCATATTGCACGCAAAGGGAAGTGATTGACAGCGTGATCCAGCAGATCAGACCCAGCAGAATCGGCTTAATTCCGCTTTTCAGAAGCTTCACCAGATTGGTATTCAGCCCGATGGCGGACATCGCCATCACAATCACAAATTTGCCTGCCTGCGAAAGGAAACGGCTTGTTTCAGCGGGCATTTGGAAAAAGGTGTTGATCACTGAGGCGGCAAGAAAACCCAAAACAAACCACGGGAATATTTTTACAAACTGATAGCTGCCTTTCTGTTTTCCTGTGGCTTTTCGAGAGGTATAAATCGCTAATACAACAGTGACGGGTACAATCATTAAGGTTCTGGTCAGCTTGACAATTACGGCAAGGTCTCCCGCCGCATTGCTGAACGAATATCCCGCGGCAACCACAGACGAGGTGTCATTCACCGCTGTGCCGGCCCAAAGGCCGAAATTCTGGTCGTTCATGCCAAGCAAATGCCCGAGAAACGGGAACAGGAAAGCCGCGATGACATTAAACAGAAAAATTGTGGAGATGGAGTGCGCAATTTCTTCGTCGTCCGCATGGATGACCGGAGCGGTTGCCGCAATTGCGGAGCCACCGCAGATTGCCGAGCCGACACCGATCAGCGTTTTGGTGTTGCCGTTGAGCTTCAGGAGTTTTCCCGCAACGTATGCAGTTACAAACGCGGCGGTCAGCGTAAAGGCCATCAGAACCAAGGTCTGTTTTCCGACCTGAAACACTTGAAAAAGGTTCATGTCAAAGCCTAATAAGATGATGGAGTATTGCAGCAGCTTTTTTGACGTATATTGAATACCGCCGTTCAATAAATCCGGTCTGCGCCAAAACGCAAGCACCATGCCAAATAAAATTCCAAGAACGGGGCTTCCCACAATCGGAAAAACTTTCCCCAGAAGCCATGCTGGAATTGCAATGGCGGCGCAGAGGACGACTCCGGGAAGTTTGTTTGTAATTGATTTCAAATAATCTCCTCCTCTTCAGTGTTTATTATCATATACCTTGACAGAGGATAAGTAAAATATTATTATCAAATAAATATCATAAGTAATTGGTAATGAAAAGAAGTGATTCCCATAACGTTAAGACATTTTAGAATATTCACCGCCGTTTGTGATACTATGAATATGACCTCTGCCGCAGAGGAGCTTTTTATATCCCAGTCCGCGGTCAGTCAGGCGATTGCGGATTTGGAACAGCATTACGGCGTTCGGCTTTTTGAACGGCTGTCCAAAAAACTGTATCTGACGCAGGCGGGAAATAAGCTCCAAAGTTATGCCCGACACATCATCCGCATGAATGAGGAGGCAGAGCGTGACATGGTCATGCTGCACGGGTATGGCCTGATCCACGTCGGCGCGAGCGTAACCGTCGGCGCACATGTGCTGCCGAAGCTTGTGAAGCGGTATCAGGAAGTATCGCCGCATGTTCAGATCGAGGTGATCGAGCATAATACCGAAAAAATTGAACATTTTATACGGACTGATCAGGTTGATATCGGGCTTGTGGAAGGGGAAATCTCTTCCTCGGAGCTTTTGCAGAAGCCGTTTGTGCAGGACGAACTGGTTTTTGTCTGCGGAACGGGACATCCGCTTGCGGGCAGAACTTCTATTGAGCCGCTGGAGCTGAAGCGGGAGGACTATATTGTCCGTGAGATTGGCAGCGGCACGCGTAAAACCTTTGAGGATGTCATGGCCGCCAACCGGCTGCCCTGGAAAGCAATCTGGACCTGCAATAATGCCGATACCATTAAGATGGCTGCTGCCGAAGGACTTGGCGTTTCGGTTATTTCCCGGCGTGCTGTAAAAGCTGAAGCGGCAGACGGCAGACTGCACACGATAGAGGTGGAAGGGCTCCGGTTTCTCAGGCAGTTTAAAGTCGTTGTTCATAAGAACAAATATCTGACGGAGCCAATGCAGCAATTCATGGATGTCTGTATGAGGCTGAGCAAACAGGAGGAGGTATAAAAATGGAAGAGATTTATCTGGCGGGAGGCTGTTTTTGGGGACTGGAGAAATATATCGGGTCGATACCCGGCGTGGAATCCACCCAGGTCGGATATGCAAACGGAAGAACGCAGAACCCGACTTATGAGGAGGTTTGCCGAAATAATACCGGGCACGCCGAAACAGTCAGGACGGTGTATGACCCGCGCGTTTTGACATTTGAATTTTTGCTGAATCTGTTTTATGACGCCATCGACCCGACGTCTCTCAACCGGCAGGGAGGGGATGTGGGCTCGCAGTACCGTACTGGCATCTACTATGTGGACGAGCGTGACCGGCCCGTGATTGAGCGCTCCCTTGCGGCCCTGCAGACACACTATCAAAAGCGGTTGGCAATCGAACTCAAGCCGCTGGATCACTTTTACCCGGCGGAGGACTATCATCAAAGCTATCTGGATAAGAACCCCGGAGGATACTGCCATATCGGCACGGATAAATTCCGCAAGGCCAGATGCGCGGTGGCGGTACACCCTGAAAATTATCAAGCGCCCGATCCAAAATCCCTGCGCCGCACGCTGACGGAAACACAGTACCGCGTGACACAGGAAAACGCCACCGAACCGCCGTTCCAGAATGCGTTCTGGAACCACTTTCAGCAGGGCATCTACGTGGACATCACCACGGGAGAGCCGCTTTTTGTATCGGCTGACCAGTTTGAGTCCGGCTGCGGATGGCCGAGCTTTACAAAACCGATTTCGTCGGAAGTCGTTCAGGAAAATAGGGACCGTTCCTTCGGCATGCTGCGGACAGAAGTGCGCAGCCGCGTCGGAAACGCGCACCTTGGGCATGTATTTGAGGATGGACCGCGGGAATCGGGCGGTTTACGATATTGTATCAACAGCGCCGCACTTCGCTTTATTTCTAAAGAACAAATGGAGCAGGAGGGCTACGGCTATCTTTTAAAGCTGCTTGAATAACAGATACCGTTTCTCGCATTTGATACGGACATAATCGATAATTTTTTTGTGGCACGCAAAGTTGGAAAACCCGCCGACTACACCGATAATCGGAAGTCCCTGAATAAACTTCATGGTGATCATTTCTGCGGCCAGCGAACGGGAAGCCGCCTGCATTTGCAGGGATAGATCATATAAAAACGATTGTTTTTGATTGAGGCAATAAGCGGCGGCGTCAACCTCCGCGTTCCGCTCGATAAGCGTCTCAGGGTCGGCGAGAGCGGCTTCGATCAGTTTTAGAACGTAATACTGCTCTTCCGGTTCGTCATAAGAAAAACCGTAACTGAGCGCTATTTCGTAAATGGTTTTCAGCAGCATACCGATGAACAGCGGAATGTCGGGCAGACCAATCCCTAAAACACCCAGGACGGTTCCTTCTACCGCTGCGGTGAGCCGGTTATTCCGCGCACTTTTGTCCGCCTGGCGGCTGATGCGCGATAGATTTTTCCGGTTTGGTTTCTTTTTATAGCCAAGCTCATGCAGTTCATGATCCAGCAGAAGCTGTTCTTTGTCATAAGTTTTTTCCAAAATTCGGGAGCCTTTCCCGAAGACCAACTGAAAACCTTTTAAAAATGCGGTTTCCAGCGTCTGGTTTAATCCGTCCGGAATCGGAAGCTTCCATTTGCCGGGAGAAGCGTACCGGAAGGCGGCGGGGCGCGCCATTTTCGCAAGCAGGTGCGACTCTTTCCGCTCCACCTGTATCAGCTGCCAGTTCAAATCGTTGTTCATAGGTTCCCCTTTACGAAGTTTGACTTTGTTTCGTTGCTTTTGGTAATCTTACCGCTGCTTTTCTTCGATGTCAATCGAGGAAGCACCTTTTGCACGCGAGGCCGTAATCAAAAAAGCATCTACAAGTTTGTAGATGCTCGGTCAGGACAGGATTATTCAGGAATGGCAAGCAGTTTATAGCTATTCATAAACTATTTTAAAACCGGAATTTTCAATGCAGCCTTTGATTTCTGTCGACGTCGCGGGTTCATTGTACTCAATTTTGATGGTGCTTGTGCGCAGATTGACGCCGACTTCCTGTACACCCTTTATTTTATCAAGCGCATTTTTAATTTGAGTCTTGGATTCTTTATTGGGAATTCCGGAAACACTGCATAACATGGTATACATTCTATTCACCTCATTGCCATATCGTAAGAGCAAACTGTCATCAGCTTTTCTTCTCGTGCTTGCTTTCATGCACACCGATTTTATGCCCGTCAATGATGCCGGCATCGGCGTTTCTTTTCGGGTCTATTTTTCTCAGTTCAGGATTGCTTTTTTCTCTGTCGCGTATCCGGTTTTTATTATTATCCATCCTGTGCGCTCCTTTCTATACTCCTTGACCGGTTCCTTTAGTATCTCTTTTTCAAAACTGATTATTCGGTCTTCGCTTGTTTCCGGCTGCTGATGGCCCTTGCAAAAAAACTTGTAAAAATCAAACAAAACGCCCGGATGCAATCTGCACCCGGGCGATTAAGCCAACTGATTAATAGGTTTGGTTTGTCATTGATTTTGAAGGGCCGCATCGAAGCTTTCTCACAGACGCCTTGATGAAAAACAGAAGAAAAAGCACGAGCACTCCGGTCAATACGATGGTGCCGCCGGGCTTCAGCCCGCCGTAATAGGCGATGAACAACCCGATTCCTGTGGAAAGCACTGCGAATATAATCGACCAGCAAACGGTCTGACGATAGCTTTTTGCGACTTGTAACGAGCAAGCAACCGGAACGACCATCAGGGAGGAAACCATCAGTGCCCCTACTGTTCTGGCTGCGATAGAAACGGTAATGGCGGTCAAAAGTGTAAAAATAAAATTGACCAGATCAACCGGAACACCAGACAGGCGCGCCGCATTTTCATCGAAAGCAATATAGCAGAGCTCCTTGTAGAACAGCAGAAAGCATCCGATGACAATGGCGCTGACGATGACCACCAGCGTTAACTCAAAATCACTGATTGCGACAATGCTTCCGAACAGAAAGCTGTTGAATCCTGCCGCATTGGGGACAAAGCCCGAAAGAACGCCAGCGAGGCCCACGCCGGCCGACATCATGATTGCGATCGACATTTCCGCGTAGCGAGGGATTTTTTTGCGGATTGCTTCAATTCCGAACGCCGCGCCGGTGCACGCAATCATAGCGCCAACCACCGGATTGATGCCTCCGATCAGCCCTGCCGCAACGCCTGCGAGCGAGGTGTGAGATAAAGCGTCACCAATCATGGAAAGGCGCTTGAACACCACAATTACACCAATGCAGGGAATAATCACTGCAAGCAGAATCCCGACAAGAAAAGCTTTGCGCATAAATGCAAATTCAAAAATTTCCACTAGTGTTCTCCAATTCTGACTTCACAGATCGTCTGATCCTTGAGTTCCATAAACCGGTTGACATATTGGCCGGTTTCCTTGATATCATGGGTGACCATCAAAATCGTAATCCCTTGCTGATTTAAATTTTTCAGAAGGCGGAATAATATTTTCTTAGAATGGGCGTCTATTCCGGATGTCGGTTCGTCTAAAATCAAAAGCTTCGGCTCGTTTACCAAAGCTCTGGCAATCATGACCCGCTGGAATTGACCGCCGGATAATGAGCTCAGCTGGCGATTTTGGAATTCACCCATCTCCACCGCTTCCAACGCCTGAACAGCTTTGTCGATATGGCGCCTGCGGGGCATACGCATAAACTTGATGTCGGAAAACTCGCTGAGAATGACAATCTCCTTTGCAGTGGCAGGAAATTCAAGGTGAGAATCGCCGCCCACCTGCGGGACATAACCGATCTTAGGCCACTCACGGAACTGGCTGACTGGTGTCCCCAAAATTGTGATTTCACCGGAGACAGGCCGTAGCTGACCCAGCAAAAGCCGGATCAGCGTGCTTTTTCCTGTTCCGTTTGAGCCGATAACACCAACAAAATCGCCTTCCAAAATCTCAGCGCTCGCATGGTCCAGTATGATTTCCTTGTCATAGGCGAAACATAAGTCTTGTATAGATAATAGTTGTTTCATCATTTGTTATTCTTTCAAGGCTGCAACAAGCGTTTTCAGATTATTTTCCATAACGGACAGATAATCTTCGCCGGCGGCGAACTGATCTTCGGTGAGTCCTTCCAGCGGGTTGAGCATTTGGGTTTCGACCCCGATTTCCGATGCGATGGCTTCGGCGGTCTTCGGGCTAACAAGCTCTTCGAAAAAGATAGTCTTGACTTTGTTGTCCCGCGCAAACCGGATAATTTCCGCCATGCGCGCGGGGTCAGGCTCGGAATCGGCAGACAATCCTTCGATTCCCATCTGCGTCAGGCCGTAATCGCTGCAAAGGTATCCAAAGGCTTCATGCGCAACCACAATGGTTTTGTTTGGAAGCGCGGAAAGCTGGTCTGCAAATTTTTGATCCAGCTCGTCAAACTTCTCTGCATAGGCGGCATAGTTCTCTTCATAATAAGCGGTGTTGTCCGGGTCCGCCTGGACAAGCGCATTTTTTATGTTCTCCATTTCAGCCTTGGCATTCCGGATGCTAATCCAGACATGAGGATCGTATGCGGATTCCTCCTCATGCTCGTCCTCATCGGCTTCTTCCTCTTCGTGATGATGCCCTTTCTGAAGTGAAATGCCTTTTGAAGCTTCCACTGTAATGAGTTCTTTATTTGTCAGAGAGCCGACAACTTTATCAACCCAGTGCTCCATCCGGGCACCACTATACACCAGCAGATCGGCCTTTTCCAAATTTGCAAGATCGGTGGTAGACGGCTCCCAATCATGAGGTTCGGTTCCGGCGGGAACAAGATTGGTTACGTTGACTTTATCACCGCCCACTTTTACCGCAAAATCGTACATGGGGTAAAAGCTGGTGTAGATGTTCAGCTTATTTGCATCCTTCAACGACTGCGATGATTCCGCGGACTGTGAAGAAAGCAAACTGCTGCCGGCGGAAGACGACACGGTTGCGGTTCCGCAGCCTGCCATCAGAATCACGGCAACAACGGAAGAAAGAATGGGGATAATGCGTTTTTTCATGCTCTGACTCCTTGCTATAAATGTAAAAATAGTTTTTATCTACAGATATGAGAAACTTGCAAATGGAAATCATTTGCATTTAAAGTATAACACTTTTTCTGCTGCAGTCAAGCATATTCCAAAAAAACATATGACCGTTTGCGCCGCGCCGCTTCGGATATCGTTCTTATTATCTTTGGCAATAAGGCAGCAGTTATTACCATATACCTGCCAATTGCGAGAAAAGTGGTGTTGTATATCAGCCCTGAAAATGCTATAATTTAACTGTTAATATCTGGTCATTGGCAGACACTTTTGTGCCACGCGAGTTATAATGCCAAAATAGAGGAGGAGCCTACGCATGAAGAAAAAGGTATTGGTCGTAATCCATACATCGCAGGAAGATCGGGACAAAATGATGCGGGCGGCGCCTGACTGGAAATTTCAATTTGTGAAGATTCCGGAGGCTACGCAGGAGCAAATTCGTGAGGCGCATGTGATCATCGGGAATGTGCCGCCGCAGCTGCTGTCAGATGTACCGAATCTGGAATGGATACAGCTGCAAAGCGCGGGAACTGATCCTTATCCGTCGATTTTGCCTTCCAATGTCGTGATTACAAATGCCGCGGGTGCGTATGGGCTGGCGGTTTCGGAGCATATGCTTGCGATGCTGCTTTGCCTTTATAAAAAGATTGACCGTTATCGTGACCATCAGACCCGCTGCGAGTGGTCAGACGAGGGCGATGTCAAAACGATCATGGATGCGCGGATTTTGGTTGTGGGACTTGGCGATATTGGCGGCCAATTCGCGAAAAAATGCAAGGCGCTGGGCGGTTATACCGTCGGGCTGCGCCGCCATGTCGGAGAAAAACCAGAATGGCTGGATGAGCTGCTTCCCATGGAAGCGCTTGACGCGGAGCTTAAAAAAGCGGATGTCGTGGCATCGTTTTTACCCGCATCTGATAACACAGTCCGCTTGTTCAATCAGGAACGGATTGCACGTATGAAACCGGACGCGGTCTTGCTCAACGGCGGACGTGGTAGCGTCATTGATACAGAAGCGCTTTGCGACGCGATGAAACGCAAAGTAATTGGGGGGGCTGCGCTTGATGTTACAGATCCTGAGCCGCTGCCTGCGGATCATCCGCTGTGGAAGCTGGAAAATGTGCTCATCACTCCGCATGCGGCTGGAAGCAACCATCTTGCATACACCGTGCGCAGGATTTTTGAGATCAGCTTCAACAATTTAAAGAATTATGTCAGTGGAAAAGATCTGAATAATCTTGTGCGGCGCGTGGAAAACTAAATAATCATGCAGATTTGATTTGTAATTCTGGAAACAGACATTGGTCCGCTTCCTATCTATATGGAGGAACGTTTGTATGTCAAAAATGGATTTGGTGAGACAGAAAATGGTAGTGGCGATGAAAACGAAGGATGCGGCCCGCAAGGATGTGCTGTCTTTGCTGCTGTCATCTCTGAAAGCAAAGTACATTGATAAGCGCGCCGACCTGACCGAGGAAGAAGAAAATACTATCATCCTCAGAGAAATAAAGCAAACCAAAGAGGCGCTGGACAGCACACCCCCCGAGCGGGCAGACCTTTTGGAGGAATGCAGATTCCGCCTTGGCGTGCTTGCTGAATTTGCTCCGCAGAGTATGAGCGAAGAAGAAATACGTGCGGTTATTCAGAAGGTGCTTGCGGAGTTGGGCATCACTGCCCCTCAGTCTAAGTATAAAGGCCGGATTATGAAGGCCCTGATGCCGCTCGTCAAAGGAAAAGCGGATGGTAGCCTTGTCAATCAGATGGTTGGCGAACTGTTTGAGGCATAAAAAAATCCCCCGTTTATCGGGGGCTTTTTTCAACCTTTTTGATAACCGGTGACCCGCAGAACCCCGTCTGTTTCCTGAAGAAAATAGGTGGATGGCATAAACTGTTGATTTTGGGCTTCTATCTGTTCCGCTGCGTAGTTTTTGATCTCCTGCATGGACATCTTCCCGCTTTCCCAGCTGCCGTCCGGCGTAGACCAGACGCCGTTAAAGTCCCAGTAACACAGGCGCAGGACTTTCACCGCAATGCGGCCATTCTCTTCCGCAGTATTGAATTCGCCGACGATAACAGGATAATCCGTTGCCAGCGATGCACCGTCCCGGTTCAAATAGTAAAGGTCGAGGTCGGCATCATATTGAATGGTCTGACCGGCAAGCTTTTGCAATTTATAATCCTCACCGAACAATTCTTTTGCTTTTTCTCGCACATCGCATCCGTAGGACAAAAATCCTATCGAAATGCCGGCCTTTTTCTTTTGCATTAAAAATTTCCCCAGAGGGCTTTCTGTCGGCAGATTACAAAAGGCAGTACTGTATAAATCAATACGCTTAGCCTGAGATGCTGCAATTTCCACAAGAAATGCTGGATCCGCCTGCGTTATATCAGGAAGAGTCTCATCAAATATCAGCGTGTTATGGTAATCACGATAATGGTAAATCGTATTTGCTACGCGGTAATTGCTTTTGCTGTTCTGAAAAAACTGCGCGCCAATGGATTCATAATTTTTCAATTCCGCTTTTTTGTAATCGGTATTTTCCAGAGGCAATCGAACATCCAAAGTGGAAGATTGGGATGAAACGCCGCTTAGTGACTGGCTGCTCTGAGGGCGATCTGGCGGTGAAGCAGAGGAAGTATCGGCTTGATTCGTGCCACAGCCGGCCAGAGGCCAAACAGCGAATGCGGCGCAGAATAATGCGCCTGCAAGAGGAAGAACCCGTATCATATTAGCACTCCTATTCCTGAGGCTCAAATAAACAATGGCTATTTTAATAAATTTTTGGCTTATAAAGATGAGAATTGTTTTTATTATAGCATTGAGAACTCACAGGTTCTACAAAGATATTGCGTACAGATTTTATCATTTTTGTGAACATCCATAAAATGGCAGAAATTTCACGGAGAAACGGCACATACTAATCGGGACGCCAACTTTTTGTTGCGTCCCGATTTTGTTTTCTAAAAAGTTGAAAAGCCGAATAAGAAAGGGGCATTCATTTATGATGGATCAGGAAAATATTAACCCGAGCATCGAATGCAGCGTTCAACAGTGCAGCTACCACGCTAAAAAAGCAGATTACTGCTCACTGGATACTGTCCAAATCGGTACTCATGAAAGCGATCCGGCTAAAGTTCAATGCACTGACTGCCAATCTTTTAGACGCAAATAGCAAATCAGACAAATAAGAGAACGCCTGTGGGGAATTCCCGCAGGCGTTCTCTTATTCTTCATTTCCGGAAGCATTTTTAAGACGGAGGGTTGCCATCAGGGGATAATGGTCCGATGGATACATCCCGTTTATAGGCTCAGTCAGAATTCGGGATTCGACGATTTCAAACTCGTCGGATACAAAGATATAGTCGATAGGGGCACCCTTGAAATTGACTTTGCCGCTAAAGTTGTGAAAGGTATTGGAAAGAGAGGAAGGCTCAAATTTAGAATAAACGTCCGTCAGATGGACATCGGGAAAATCCAATACATGATCGTTTAAAAACTGGACAGGGCGGCTTTTGGGCGTACAGTTTAAATCCCCCATGAGAATCGTGGGAAGCGGTGTTTGTTGGTTAAATTTGGAGATATATTCCAGAATCACTTTTACGCCTAACAGCCGGGCTACTCCGCTGATATGATCGAGATGGGTATTAAAAATCCGGATTGTTCGATCCAGCTTTTCAATATGAAATTCCGCTACGGTACAGATGCGAGGAAATATTGCTAAATAGGCTCGGCATAACCGCACGGGATTTTTAGAGAGCCAGAAAGTTTTAATCAAATTTACTTTTGCATCCTCAT
>CAUQLV010000059.1:0-11437 GCA_963519235.1 uncultured Oscillospiraceae bacterium | reverse complement strand
GTGATGCCTTGGGGGCATTTGGATTACGGGGTGAACAAGCGGTATCTTATCCGTGAAAACCAACTGGCGCACACGGATACCACGACGCCGCACTGCCGTCTCAACTGCTCGGGCTGCGGGGCAAATCATCTGCTGGGGGGTGCCTGCTTTGGCTGATGCCGGTTTTCTGCTCACCGTGCGGGTCTTTTACCGCAAGCTGGGTCGCATGAAATACATTTCTCATCTGGACATGAACCGCTGTATTGCCCGCGTGTTCAAACGCTCCGGGCTGCCAGTCTGGCATACGCTGGGCTTTAACCCCCATATCTATACCACTTTTGCCCTTCCTCTGCCGCTTGGCTTTGAGAGCACCTGTGAATCGCTGGACTTCCGCCTGACCCGTGAACTGCCCATGCAGGAGGTCTGTGACAGACTGAACGCGGTTTTGCCGGAGGGGCTGGCTGTGTATCGTGCACAGCCGGTGGTCAACAAGCCGGAGGTGATTTGCTGGGCGGACTATGAAATCACGCAGGAATTTGATCAGGGCGATGCCGTGCAAATCGCCGGCCGATTTGATGAGTTCTGCGCGAAAGAGGTCATTGAGATCACAAAAAAAGGCAAAAAGGGCGAGCGGCAGATGGATATTAAGCCGCATTTTTCTGTTCGCGAGGTTAAAGCGGAGGGAAACACGCTCGTATTTACTCTGCGGGCTGCCGCGGGCAGCACACTAAATATCAATCCCATGCTGCTGCTCGACGCGTTCGCAGCGGAAAGCGGACTGAAAGCAGATTGGATGAGAATTGTAAGGACTGCGATTCTGGATCAGAATTTTCAGGAGTTTTCATGATCAAATTGAAAACTCCCCTCTTGATTTTGCAATTCGGTTGTGTTATAATCATTTAGCATGTAATGAACGTTGTATCCTGCAACGGGACTTTGTGCCCGGTTCGCGAACGTGAGCCGACATAAAAGCGGACAGTCCTCTGCCATAATCCTATGGGTATGAATGTCTGAAACAATAAGGAGGAGTTATGACATGGATGCTTTAAAGCATATTGCCAGTGAATGCATCAAGACAGAAATGCCCAAAGTGGATATCGGCGATACCGTCAAGGTATACGTTTGGATCAAAGAGGGCGAAAAGAGCAGAGTTCAGATGTTTGAAGGAACGGTAATCGCCAAGAAACACGGCGGTATCTCCGAGACTTTCACAGTTCGCCGCGTTGCGCATGGCTGTGGAGTTGAGAGAGTTTTCCCGATTCATTCCCCCAACATCGACAAAGTCGAACTGGTTAGAAAAGGCCGTGTTCGCCGCAGCAAGCTCTATTATCTGCGTGACCGCGTGGGTAAGGCTGCTAAAGTTAAGGATGTTATCCGCTAATGACAGCGCATTCGAAAGGGACGTGAAAACGTCCCTTTTTTGCTGTTTTCAGGTTTTTGGTTGAATGGTTGGGTAAATTATGTTATACTATAAATCAATTTTGCGGCAGTGGATGCACTGAAAGCTTGCAGGCGCGAGACTTACCGCGCAAAATAGAGATCGAAGAAAACAGGTGATTGAATGGACGATCAGGAAACACAGGAACCAATTCCTTTGTCGGAATCCGGAAAATACGCAATGAGCGAGCTTTACGAGTGGGTAGAGTCTGCGCTGTTTGCGGTTGTTGTCATGCTCACAATTTTCACTTTTTTTGTGCGGCCGGCAACTGTGGATGGTTCCTCCATGGTTCCGACGCTGCATAACGCGGAACGGCTGGTATTGCAGCAGATTGGCTATCACGACCCGCAGTACGGTGACATTGTTGTTGTGGATCGTACCGGAAAAGGCGAGCCGCCGATTGTAAAACGTGTGATTGGCAAAGGCGGGGATACCATTTATATCAATTTCGAGACGCATGAAGTCTGGCGCAATGATGAGCTGTTGGATGAACGTTACATCAACGAACCGACCTCCAACCAGTTTGATATTCAGTTCCCGGTTGAAGTACCGCAGGGGACAATTTTTGTCATGGGGGATAACCGCAATCATTCTCTTGACAGCCGCTCTTCCGAAATTGGGATGGTGGATTTGCGCTGCGTTATGGGAAAAGCAATTTTCCGGTTCTTTCCGGTTAACAAGTTAGGAGGACTTTCATGAGCAGTCAGGATGACAAGGAAAACGCCTTGATTCCAATGGCTCCTGTTCCATCCATCCAGTGGTTTCCTGGGCATATGGCGAAAACCCGCCGTCTGATGGCGGACAGTATGAAGCTGGTGGATATTGTGGTGGAACTAACCGATGCCCGGATACCGGCAGCCAGCCGAAATCCGGAAATCGACCGCCTGGTGGGTTCGAAGCCCCGCGTGGTGCTTCTCAATAAATGTGATTCCGCGGATGAAGCGGCAACAAAAGCATGGGTGGATTACTATGCCGCCAACAACATCCCCGCAATTCCGACCGACTGCCGGAGCGGACGCGGGCTGAAAGCCTTCCTGCCATTGGTGCGCAAGGTGCTGGAAGAGCTACTTGCGCGCCGGGCTGCCAAAGGCATGGCTGGCCAGCCGATCCGCATGATGATTGTCGGAATCCCCAATGTGGGAAAATCCTCCTTTATCAACCGGATGGCGGGCGCAAGAAGAGCCAAGGTGGAAGACCGCCCGGGTGTCACAAGAGGACGCCAGTGGGTCGCCTTGGAGGGCGGCGTGGAGCTGCTCGATATGCCGGGCGTTCTCTGGCCGAAGTTTGAAGACCCCATGGTCGGTGAGCACCTTGCTTATACAGGCGCGGTCAAAGACGATGTCCTCGATATCGAGCTGTTGGCTATGCGCCTGCTCTGGCTTCTGAACGGGGAATACCCGTCCCTTTTGTCGGAGCGCTACAAAATCAAAGAGGAAGAGGCGGACGGGCTGGATGCTTACGGTCTGCTGAGCCTTGTCGGTAGAAAGCGCGGTATGCTGATCTCGGGCGGAGAGGTAAACACCGAACGCGCCGCCATCACGGTATTAGACGAGTTCCGAAGCGGAAAACTGGGCAGAATTTCGTTGGAATTGCCGCCGGAGGGCTGAATATGGGATTGTACGATTTTGAACTGATTGCCTATGACAATGGGTTTTCTGCTGTCTGCGGGGTGGACGAAGCCGGCCGCGGGCCGCTTGCGGGCGATGTGTATGCGGCCGCCGTTATTCTGCCGCGCGGAATGGAAATCGAAGGCGTCAACGATTCTAAAAAACTCTCCGAGAAAAAGCGGGAAAGCCTCTTCGATGTAATCACGGAAAAGGCGTTGTCGTACTGCATAGCGGCCTCTACGGTTGAAGAAATTGATACGCTGAATATCCTGCAGGCGTCCCTGCTTGCGATGCGGCGGGCGGTTGCGGGCTTATCTGTCCAGCCAGATCTGGCGTTGGTGGATGGAAATCAGGACCCCCATCTCGCGATAGCCGCCACCCCGATTATCGGTGGAGACGGCAAAAGCGCGTCCATTGCGGCAGCTTCCATCCTTGCCAAGGTTGCCCGTGACCGCTATATGAAGCAGCTGGATCTGCAATTCCCCGAATACCAGTTTTTCCGCCATAAGGGATATGGGACAAAACTGCATTATGAGATGCTTGACCTGTATGGCGTCTCTCCTGTTCACAGACGCACGTTTCTGAAAAAATGGGCGGGGAAGTGAGACGCATTGACGGATACGCATACGCTGGGCGTGTTTGGCGAGGAGTTTGCCTGCCGCTGCTTGCGGCAGGACGGCTATGAAATACTGGCGCGAAATTTCCGCAGTTCGCATAGCGAGATCGACATCATCGCCCGCAAAGACTATGTGATCGCCTTTGTGGAGGTAAAGATGCGCTGCCAAACCGCTTTGGCGCCTCCCATGGCAGCCGTATCGACGGCTCAGCGGCGGCGCATTGTGCTTGCCGCCGTTTCCTATCTGAAAGAAAAAGGCATCTATAATACAGGGGAGTATCAGCCCCGTTTTGACATTTTTGAGGTGGTAACGGAATCCTCGGGCTCGCCCAATGTGGTGCGCTACGCGCATATTCCCGCCGCCTATGATACGGGGGATTTGCATGTATTTGTTTGACCTGCATTGCGACACGATTACGCGCCTGAACGACGGAGTCCGGCTGGAGCCGAATGACAGGAGCCTGTTTTTGAACGGCGCTCAGCTTGCGCTGGACAGGATGCGGGGGAAAAGCTGGTGTCAGTGCTTTGCCATCTTTATGCCGGATGAATATCGTGGCGGGGATGCTGTCGAGTATTATGAACGCAGCTACCGCTATTTTCTGGAGCAGATGACCTGTCACAGCGCCTATGTGGAGCAGGTGCGCACCGCCCGGGAAGCCGAGGCGGTGATCGCGCGTGGAAAAACCGCAGCAATTTTGACTGTGGAGGGCGGTTCTGCCCTTGCCGGAGAGTTGGGCCGAGTGGAGCGGCTCCGGGAATGCGGCGTCAGGATGATGACCCTCACGTGGAACGGTGAAAATGAGCTGGGAAGCGGCAGCCTGACTTCACACGGTCTGACCGATTTTGGCAGGGCAGCCATTCCGGCGCTGGAAGAAGCGGGCATCGTCGTGGATGTTTCTCATCTCAACGACGCCGGATTCTGGGAGGTTGCGCGGCTGGCAAAGCGCCCGCTTTGCGCGTCGCATTCCAATTCCCGTTCGGTGTGTGGGCATCCGCGCAACCTGACCGACGACCAGTTCCGTTTGATCGCAGAAAGCCGGGGGCTGGTGGGCATCAATTATTATGTCGGCTTTTTAACGGAAAAAATTGCGGATGTGACTTTTGAACATCTTGCGGCACATGTCTCCCATTTCCTTGAATTGGGTGGGGAAACGGTCCTTGCGCTGGGTTCTGATTTTGACGGCGCGGATACACCTCCATGGCTGAGTTCCGTCGAGCATACCTGCGGGCTTTACACGCGCATGTGTGTGGAATTTGGGAGAGAGATTACCGATCAACTATTCTGGGGCAACGCGTTCCGATTTTTCTCGTAAAAAAGAGGTGACCAAATGGCGGTTTATACGATGGGCGATCTTCACCTGTCGCTGAATTCCAATAAATCAATGGATATTTTTCCCGGCTGGCACAATTATGTGCAGCGCATCGAGGTAAACTGGCGGGCGAAAATAACGGATGCGGATACAGTGGTGCTGCCGGGCGATAGTTCCTGGGGGGAGTCTCTTGAGGAAGCGCTGTCCGATTTTCAATTTTTAAACGGGCTGCCGGGACGAAAAATCCTGTTGAAGGGAAACCACGACTATTGGTGGAATACCAAAAGCAAAACGACAGGTTTTTTTGAGGAGCGGGGTTTAAATACGCTGGAAATCCTCAATAATAACAGCGTTGTGATTGATGAGATTGCGGTTTGCGGCTCCAGAGGCTGGCTTTTGGAAAATGGAGAGCCGTTTGATGATAAGATTATCAAACGAGAGGCGATTCGGCTGGAGTTGTCGATCAAGGATGCTGAGAAAACCGGGAAAGAACCTGTGGTGTTTCTCCATTATCCTCCGGTTTACGGAGAAAGCGAATCTCCGCAGATTCTCGATGTGCTCGTGCGCCATAAAATCTCCCGATGCTATTACGGGCACATCCATGCTGCGGGCTGCAGGTTTGCCATTGACGGCACTTATCTTGGAATTAAATTCTATCTGGTCAGCAGCGATTACCTGAGCTTTGACCCGCTGCTGGTGGAATCTTAGAGATCAAAAGGCAATAAAAATTTTGTTATTAACAAAATATCTATTGGCAGGCAGGCCAAAATTTGCTATACTGTTACGATAGTGGGCTTATAGTGCCTGAACGTTCCTCCATGATGAATGGCAGGAGCAACAAAGAGTTATGGAGGAAATAAAACATGTCTGTTAAATCTGTCAAAACCAATGAAGACAAAAAAGTTGAACTTGAAATTGCGGTCAGCGCTGAAGACTTTAATAAAGCTGTGGATGCTGCGTTCCAGAAGAACGGCAAGAAAATCAATGTTCCCGGTTTCCGCAAAGGGAAGGCTCCTCGCAAGATGATTGAAAAAATGTATGGCGAGGGAATGTTTTTTGAGGAAGCTGTAAATAATACCTATCCGGTCGCCTATCAGGCAGCTGTGGAGGAAGCGGGTATTGAGCCGGTTGACCGTGCCGATATCGAAGTCATGGAAGTAAGCAAGGAAAACGGCTATACGTTTAAGGCTACCGTTACTGTGAAGCCTGAAGTAACCCTGGAAGGCTACAAAGGGATTGAAGTGGAGAAAAAAATCTCCGTTGTCACCGCGGACGAACTGGACGCGGAAATTGGCCGCCAGCGTGAGCAGGGCGCACGCGTGATTGCTGTGGAAGGCAGAACTGCTGCAAACGGCGATACTGCGGTAATCGATTTTGAAGGCTTTGTGGACGGCGTTGCGTTTGAAGGCGGCAAAGGAACCGATTATCCTCTCGAACTGGGTTCCAACAGTTTTATCCCCGGCTTTGAGGATCAGGTTGCCGGCCATAATGCCGGTGAAACATTTGAAGTGAATGTCACGTTCCCCGAGAATTATCAGGCGGAAGAGCTGAAGGGCAAAGCCGCAATGTTCCAGGTTACTGTGAAAGAACTGAAGATGAAAGAGCTGCCCGAGCTTGACGATGAGTTCGCAAAGGATGTCAGCGAGTTCGATACGCTGGAGGAGCTGAAAGCCGACATCTCCAAGAAGCTGCAGGAAAAGAAAGATGAGCAGAGCGACACAGATGTGGAAAACAAGCTCATGGAAGCGGTTGCCAACAAAATGGTGGTCGAAATTCCGGAGTGCATGTTTGAGGCCCGCGTTGATGAGATGCTCCGCGACTTTGAATACCGTCTCCAGTCCCAAGGCATGGATCTCAAGAACTATCTGCAGTATACCGGCATGGAGCCGGATGCTTTCCGCAAGACCTTCCTCCCGCAGGCTGAAGCGCAGGTTAAGACCAGACTGGCACTTGAAAAGATTGTTGAGCTTGAAAAGATTGAGCCGACTTCCGACGAGGTAGAGGCTGAGTTCCTGAACATTGCCCAGCAGTATAAGATGGAAGTCGAGAAGGTCAAGGGCATCGTTCCGTCCTCCGATATTAAGAGCGGCCTTGCAATGAACAAAGCGCTTGATATTGTGCGTGAGAACGCGAAGATTTCCGAGACAACCGACGGCGAACCAAAACGCAAAAAGACAACACGCACGAAGAAAGCGGCAGCAAAAACAGAGCCGGCTGAAGAAAAAGCCGAGGACGCAGAATAATTTGACGCTGCATACCGGCATGGGGGTTCTTCGTGCCGGTATGCAGCCAGGATGTAGAGAAGCAGTTTGCGGCAGAAACAATCCATTAGGAGGTATTTACATGAGCCTGGTGCCAATGGTAGTGGAACAGACAAACAGGGGAGAACGTTCTTACGATATTTTTTCCCGTCTTCTGAATGATCGGATCGTGATGCTCTGCGAGGAAGTAAATGATACAAGCGCAAGCCTCGTAGTGGCGCAGCTTTTATATTTGGAAGGGCAGGATCCGGATAAGGATATTCATCTTTATATCAACAGCCCCGGCGGCTCTATAACGGCGGGAATGGCGATTTATGATACGATGAACTATATCAAATGTGATGTTTCCACGATTTGTGTAGGGCTTGCCGCTTCTATGGGGGCATTTCTGCTTTCTTCGGGAGCGAAGGGGAAACGCTTTGCGCTACCGAATGCTGAAGTCATGATTCATCAGCCCTCCGGCGGAGCGAGAGGTCAGGCCAGCGACATTAAAATTCATGCAGACTGGATTTTGAAAACCCGCGAAAAACTCAACCGTATTTTGTCGGAGCAGACAGGACAGCCTCTTGAAAACATTGAGCGTGACACTGAGCGTGACAATTTCATGTCGGCTCAGGAAGCATGCAATTATGGTCTGGTAGATAAAATCATTACCCATAGGTAATGAAAATTGAAATGTGCAACACCTTTTTGGGGTGCTGCACATTTGTGTTACGTTTAAGTTACAATCAGGAGGTATCCCTATATGGCGAAAAATGACGATCAGCGGGAGCTGCGCTGTTCTTTCTGCGGGAAATCGCAGAATCAGGTTCAGCGCCTAATCGCTGGGCCGGGCGTATGCATTTGCAATGAGTGTGTCGAATTGTGCCTGAGCGTTCTGGAAGATGATGTGCCCGAACAGCACACCAGCCGGTCCAATAAACAGGAACAGCAGATTACGATTCTGAAGCCTCATGAAATCAAAGAAAAACTTGACGAGTATGTGATTGGTCAGGACCGTGCAAAAATGGCGCTTTCAGTTGCTGTCTATAATCATTATAAACGCATCTATTTCAGCGGTTCCAGTGATGTGGAAATCAATAAAACCAATATTCTGATGCTGGGACCTACCGGCGTCGGAAAGACGCTGCTTGCGCAGACATTGGCACATATGCTGAATGTTCCGTTTGCGATTGCCGACGCTACGACACTGACGGAAGCAGGCTATGTGGGCGAGGATGTGGAAAACATTTTGCTGCGTCTTTTGCAGGCGGCCGATTATGATGTGGAACGTGCCCAAAAGGGAATCATCTATATTGACGAGATCGATAAGATTACGCGCAAAAGCGAAAACCCTTCCATTACCCGGGATGTTTCCGGCGAAGGCGTTCAGCAGGCACTGCTGAAAATTCTGGAAGGCACGGTTGCCAATGTTCCGCCTCAGGGCGGGCGCAAACATCCGCAGCAGGAATTCATCCAGATTGACACGAAAGATATCCTGTTCATCTGCGGCGGTGCGTTTGAAGGCATCGACAAAATCATTGAGCGCCGCGTCGATAAAAGCTCCATCGGCTTTGGCTCCACGATCAAAGATGCCAAGGCGAAAGACCAGCTAGTTCAGCAGGTCATCCCGCAGGATCTGATCAAATTCGGCCTGATTCCGGAATTGGTGGGGCGTGCCCCGCTGATTACCGTTTTGGAGCCGCTGGACAGGGCTGCGCTGGTCACCATCCTGACCGAGCCGAAAAATTCGATTGTCCGCCAGTATCAGCACCTGTTCCAGCTCGACGGCATACAGCTGAATTTTGAGCCGGAGGCTCTTGAGGCTGTTGCGGAGAAAGCGATTGAGCTGAAAACCGGCGCCCGCGGACTGCGTGCAATTGCGGAAGAAGTTCTGGGCGAAGTGATGTTTAACGCGCCTTCAGATTTTACGCTCGACAGCGTTACGATCAGCAAGGAGTGTGTGAAGGAAGGCGCTCAGCCAATTTTCACGCACGATGCGGAACGCAAGCCGACCCGCCTTCAGATTAGCACGGCTCGCCGCGTTACTCCGCGGTCACGCCGCGAAACAGCATCCTGATCTTGGATAATCCAACCGGAAACCGGAATTTAAAATGCCCGCTTCGTGCGGGCATTTTTGCACATATTCGACCGGAATCGACAAGTTTTTCATTGCCAAACCTTTTTGGTTTACAGCTTGCAGGAAACATGTTATAATAATTATGCAAATCTTTTATGGATTTTTCACATAAATTACTTTTGAACGGAGGTCGCACTATGAGCGAGTTTCAAGATAAAAAAACAACTGAGTTACCGGAGCTGCAGCAGGATAAAATGCCAATGCTGGTGCTGCGCGGCCTGGTGCTTTTCCCGCAGATGGTGCTGCATTTTGATGTTGGGCGCGATAAATCGATTCTTGCATTGAATCAGGTCATGAGCGGTGACCGCAAGATTTTCCTTGTCGCGCAGAAGGATATTCGCGATGATGAACCCAAGGCGGATGCGCTCTATAAGGTGGGCGTTGTCGCGCAGGTAAAACAGATTATAAAGTCGCAGGGCGGCACATGGCGCGTCCTTGTGGAGGGAATGTACCGCGCAAAACTGCTTGAGGTAGTGGGCGAAACCCCGTACTTTGAAGGAGTCATTCTTTCATTTCCGCTGAAAAATTCCCGCAACCTGAAATCCGCAATGTGCGATGCGCTCATGCGCACCGTAAAGGATCTTTTTGAGGAATACTGCTACCTGACACCCCGTATGCCCCGCGATCTGGTGGTCAATGCGCTGGTCTCCGAAGACCCGGTGCATCTTGCCGAATACATAGCCGGCAATATGCAGATGGAAGTGGAAGACAAACAGGCGATTCTTTCTCAGAGCGACCCGCTGAAACGTCTGGAAATTTTGGCGAACGTATTAGAATCAGAAAATGAGATTCTTTCGCTGGAGGCAGACATTCAGGAAAAAGTCAAGGGACAAATTGATAAAAACCAGAAGGAATACTATCTGCGTGAGCAGCTGAAAGCGATTTCAGGAGAGCTTGGCGAGGATGACCCGCAGGAAGAAACGCAGGACTATTCCGGAAAAATTGAAAAGCTGAAACTGGATGAGGAAATCTCCCAAAAGCTTCAAAAGGAAGTTGACAAACTTTCCAGGCTGCCGTCGAATTCCAACGAGGCGGGAGTCATCCGCGGCTATTTGGACACCGTTCTTGATCTTCCGTGGAACAAAAATACGGTTGATAAAATTGATTTGAAAAAGGCAAAGGCGCTTTTGGACAAAGAACACTACGGCATGGTGAAAATCAAGGAGCGCATCCTTGAACTGCTTGCCGTGCGTAAGCTCGCGCCTGAGATAAAGGGCCAGATCATTTGTCTGGTGGGCCCTCCCGGTGTCGGCAAGACTTCGATCGCGCGTTCGATAGCGAAATCGCTGGGCAGAAAATATGTGCGGCTGTCTTTGGGCGGTGTGCGGGATGAAAGCGATATCCGCGGCCACCGCAAAACCTATATCGGCGCCATGCCTGGACGTATTATCAACGCGGTCAAACTGGCTGGCAGCAGCAACCCGTTAATGCTGTTGGATGAGGTGGATAAGCTGGGCAGCGACTACCGCGGGGACCCCTCCGCCGCGCTGCTGGAGGTGCTGGATTCTGAGCAGAACCACGCCTTCCGCGACCACTTTATTGAGGTACCGTTTGATCTGTCCGAAGTACTTTTTATTGCCACCGCGAATACACTGGATACGATTCCCGCGCCGCTGTTGGACCGCATGGAGGTCATCCAGCTCAGCAGTTATACCCGCGAGGAAAAATTCCAGATCGGAAAAACCTATCTGCTGCCTAAGCAGATGAAGCGTCATGGCCTGAATGCCGCTAAGGTAAAAATAGCTAACGACGCAATTTATGCGCTGCTTGACAACTATACCCGTGAGGCGGGCGTCCGTAATCTGGAGCGCGAGCTGGCATCCCTGCTGCGAAAGGCGGCAAAGCACATTGTGGCGGGGGAAACAAAAAAAGTCGTGATTACAAACGATAATATTGTGGAGTTCCTCGGACCCCGCAAATTCAAACCTGAGCAGATTCAAAGCTATGATGAGGTCGGGCTTGTCAACGGTCTGGCATGGACTTCTGTCGGCGGCGAAATGCTTCAGGTGGAGGCTTCGATTCTGGACGGAAGCGGCAAGATTGAACTGACCGGTTCGCTGGGGGATGTTATGAAGGAATCAGCCCACGCTGCGATCAGCTATATTCG
>CAUQLV010000058.1:0-12298 GCA_963519235.1 uncultured Oscillospiraceae bacterium | reverse complement strand
GTGCAATTCCGAGCAGTGCGTTTGAGAACGCCATGCCGGCCAGACACTGCGCGATATGCATCTTGCCGCGCGCTTCCGCGTCACCATGATAGGAATCCATCAGGCAGTCATAAATATCAGAAATTGCTTTCATTGCAAGCGGATCGGAGAAATCAGAACGCGCGGTTGCCACATAGGCCTCAATCGCATGGGTGAGCGCGTCCATTCCGGTGTGCGCAGTCAGCATCTTGGGCATGGTCAACGGAATATCGGTATCCAGAACCGCGATATCCGGGGTAATTTCAAAATCCGCAAGCGGATATTTGATGTTGGTGGAATAGTCGGTAATCACTGAAAATGCGGTAACTTCCGAGGCGGTGCCGGAAGTGGATGGAATTGCGACAAAAATTGCTTTCTGGCGCAGCTTCGGCATGGTAAACGGATCTTTGATATCGTCAAAGGTTTTTTCCGGATATTCATAGAAAACCCACATTGCTTTAGCGGCATCCATTGGGGAACCGCCGCCAATCGCAACAATCACATCCGGCTGGAACTCTCTCATCGCTGCCGCGCCGCGGAAAACAGTTTCAATAGACGGATCCGGCTCAATGCCTTCAAACAGCTGCACTTCTATGCCCGCACTTTTCAGAACTTCTTCCGTTTTCTGAAGGAATCCGGCTTTTTTCATCGAGCTGCCGCCGGTCAGAAGCATTGCTTTTTTATGGCCCTTCAAATTTTTCAGCTCATTGATGGCCCCTGATCCATAGTAAATATCTCTTGGTAGTGTAAAACGTGCCATGATCTTGTTCCTCCTAAATCTCGATATTTATTTTATCTTTTGTATTTTACTTTCTTTTAAGCTTGTTATTATTTTATCATTGTCATTTGCTGTCGGGTAATGTATAATTTATATATCACTTATGTCTTATATTGATGGAGGAAAACACCATGAACTTATCCTACCTGCGTTATGTTTCGGAAGTCCAAAAAAGCGGCTCCATTACGAAAGCCGCGCAAAATCTTTATATGGGGCAGCCGAATCTGAGCAAGGCCATCAAGGAACTGGAAAAGGAAATTGGAGTTACGATCTTTCACCGGACAGCAAAGGGCGTTGAGACGACCAGAAAGGGCGAAGAATTTCTGGCGTACGCAAATACAATTCTTTCCCAGATCGACGAACTAGAATCGCTTTATCAGCCTAAGACGCAGCATGCGATTCAGTTCAGCCTGTCGGTTCCGCGGGCAACATATCTATCCTCTTTGTTTGCAGAATTTGTCAGCCGCCTTGATTCAAAGGAACATATGGATATCCACTACCGCGAAACGAACTCGATGGCTGCCGCCAACGATGTGAGCTGCGGGGAATCCGATCTGGGGATTATCCGTTATCAGGTACTCTACGAATCTTATTTCCTTTCCTATCTGCATGACCTCAAATTGACTTCCGAACCGCTTCGGGAGTTTACCATGCAGCTATTGATGTCAAAGGAACACCCGCTTGCACAATTGCCTGAGGTCAATTATCATATGCTCGGCGGCTATACGGAAATCGTCCACGGTGATTTGCAGGTGCCATCCCTATCATTCTCTGAAATAGCCGTTGGCGCCGGTCTGGAATCGCCTGCCCGCAGAATCTATGTCTACGAGCGGGGCAGTCAGTTTGATCTTTTGCATAGCATTGCGGGATCCTACATGTGGGTTTCCCCTATGCCCAAAGAAATTTTGGATCGATACGGAATGGTTACACGGGCATGCCCGCTTTCAAAATTATTGAACAAAGACGTATTGATCTTTCGCAGCGGGCACCAGTTTAATAAGGTTCAAAACCGATTTCTAGCATATCTTCGGGAACGATGCAGCCGGGAACCCGTGCTATAATTTTTTAAGACAGAACGAGCAGAGATTTGTGCAACAGAAATCCCTGCTCGTTGTTTTATGGAAAACATCAATAATTATCATAAATATTTGTAGGATTTTTTATTGTATTTCTCTAATTGATTGATTATAATGTAGGTAATAGGTCATTAGTATTACCTATTACCTATTTCCATTTTTTTGCTGGTTGCGAAACATTTTTGGAGGTGCGTTATGTCAACAAAAACACAGGCTAACTCCGCGGTGGAAAACATTTATCAACTCGACGGGAGGGTTCCCCTTTCGAAAGCAATCCCATTTGGATTGCAGCATGTGCTTGCGATGTTTGTGGCAAATATCGCACCGATTATTATTGTCGCGGGTGCTGCCGGTTTGAATGAAGCACAGAAAGCGATGCTGATTCAAAATGCAATGTTTGTCGCCGGAATCGGCACCCTGGTTCAGCTGTATCCGCTCTGGAAAATTGGCGCGCGGCTGCCGATTGTCATGGGCGTCAGCTTTACCTTCGTAACAATCCTCTGTTATGTCGCCGCAACCTACGGCGTGCCAGCCATGGTCGGCGCCGCTTTGGTGGGCGGCCTCATTGAAGGAACACTTGGCATGTTTGCAAAATATTGGAGGCGGTTTGTCGCTCCGATTGTTTCCGCATGTGTCGTGACCTCAATTGGGTTTTCACTGCTAAGCGTCGGTGCCGCTTCTTTCGGCGGCGGTTTCGGAAGCCCGACTTTCGGATCTCCCAAGAATATGCTGCTTGGCACCATTACTTTAGTTTCCTGTCTGCTGTTCAATATTTTCGCAAAATCATTCTGGAAACAGCTTTCTGTTTTGTTCGGGCTGGTTATCGGCTATCTTACAGCCGCCATCATGGGCATGGTGAATTTCTCTACCGTGGCAAACGCCAGCTTCATTTCTGTCCCGAAGATTCTGCCGTTTATGCCTGAATTTAATCTTAGTGCGATTCTGGCTGTCACTGTGATCTTTCTGGTTTCCGCCACCGAAACCATCGGTGATATCTCCGCTATGACTATCACAGGACTTGGACGCGACGTTACAGAAAAAGAAATCAGAGGCGGGCTTGGCTGCGACGGTTATATGAGTTCGTTCTCCGCTTTGTTTGGCTGCTTGCCGATTACCTCTTTCAGCCAAAACGTAGGCCTCATTGCAATGACAAAAGTTGTCAACCGCTTTACGATTATGACAGGCGCTGCCTGCATGATTTTGGCAGGTCTGTTCCCGCCCATCGGTGCTATTTTTGCCACCCTGCCTGACGCGGTTCTGGGCGGCTGCACCATTATGATGTTCGGCTCCATTGTTGTGAGCGGTGTGCAGATGATTACCCGCTGCGGCTTCAATCAGCGCAACACCACGATTGTTTCTTTGTCCATCGGTATCGGTATCGGGTTCACGCAAGTACCTGACATTTTCTCCATCCTGCCGACAATGGCCAGAGAAGTTCTGCAGAGCAACTGCGTCGCCATCGTATTTATCGTCGCACTTGTGCTCAATCTGGTGCTTCCGAAAAATATGGAAGTTGAAAAAACAGAAAAAAACATCCTGGAATCAGTTTAAATTTTCTTACCCTACCTCATTCAATAAAACACTCTAATAGGCTGTCTATGCCATCCTCCAATAAAAATGTTTGCAACAATGAAATCGCTTAAAATGACAAACGATTTGAGAAATTGCAACCGATCTTTTATTGGAGGAATTTTTTATAAATATCTAAAAAAGCCCGGCTTTCGCTGGACTTTTGCGTTTAGCTGCGCAGACGCCGAATGAAAATTCGGCGTCTGCGCTTTTATGAGGATTATCTATTTCTATGCGGTAACAATAGATACGGCGCCGGAGTAACCAGGGCAGATTTCAGCGTGTATGATTGAAATTTATGAAACGCGGGTGATGAAAATGATCGTAGTCACAGCAGGTCTTGCCGACAAAAAGTTTAGCGCCATCATGAAAAAAAGCGAAAACAGTTCCCTTTCTATTTTGGAAGTGCAGACACAGCACGCGGCATTCTATGGAGATGAACCCGATATAGTATTGGTCACCGGACAAAAAATTGAACAAATCAGCTGCCGCAATGCAGTTTTTTTGGTACGCGGGCACAGCAGCTTGCCCGAAAAATTCCAGTGTGAACAAGCGATTGCCGTGGTTGACAGCAGTGATCAAAGCCTTCTGGAACAGGTTGCACAGCACCGTGTCAAAGCGCTTACCTGCGGTCTTTCTGGTGCAGACACGCTCACTTTGTCCTCTTTTACCGCAGACAGCGCGGTTATTTCCCTTCAGCGTCAGCTCGAGGCTTTTGACGGCACCGTGCTTGAACCATTTGAGCTTCCTGTTACATTTTCCGCTCACGTGGAGCCCTTTTCTCTGCTCTCCTGCGCCGCCGTGTTCTGCTTTCTGGGGAAAAAGAATCCTTTAGCCAACTGTAAGTTGTGGGAACTTTAGGAATGGTCTATTTGTATTCACTTTTTGTCCCGGCTTTTTCTAGATTTTCAAGATGCTCTTCCCACGTCTCGGCATAATAATATTTTTGATTCGCATCGGTAATAAAGTAAAAGTAATCCGTGTCCGCCGGATTCAATGCCGCTTTAATCGCATCCAGTCCGGGATTACAGACCGCACCGGCCGGAAGTCCGTCGCACTTGTACGTATTGTAGGCACTGTTATAGCGATTTTTATCCCCCGCAATAAAGGGCTTGATCGCGCCTTCCACGTAATTAATGGTAACATCACACTGCAGCTTCATGTTCGAATCCAGCCTGTTATGCAAAACCGAGGAAATGTTTGGCATTTGGTCATATCCAAATGCCTCCTTCTCAATGATTGAGGCAAGCGTAATGATTTCATCAACAGAATAGCCGCTTTCCTTTATTTTTGTGCGCATACCCCCGCTGATTTTCTGTTCTGTATGGGTTAGTATTTTGCGAATAATCGCATCCGGGGGATCGCTGGAATAAATTTCATAGGTATCCGGAAACAGATAGCCCTCCAGCTTGAAGCAGCGGCCGGAATCGGAATTTTGCTGCGCCACCAGCGGAAATTCGCTGAAATCTCCGTTTTGGCTTGCCGCAATAAATGCGTCTGCCGTACAGATTTCTTTTTGCTCCAATAGCATACCGATTCGTGCCAGCGTGTAACCTTCCGGAATCGTAATGGACTGTGTGAGCGGAGCTTGATTTTCAGCAAAATCCGATGAGGCGTTCGCTGACACCTGCGCGCCCTGCGGCTCGGCGCCGCTGGCATCCTGCTGAATCTGAGAACTGGCAGAACTGCTCCCTGCCGTGCTTATGGCGGCGGCAGAAGCTTCGCTTTCCGCCTCTGAAACGGGATCTAATGAAGAATAAACGCTTTGCGTTTCATCTTCGGATTGGATGTTGCCTGAAGAAACTGCCTGGCTTACCTGCTCGGATTCAGGGGCGGGCCGAAAAAGTGTTCTGTCGCAGCCCGCCAGAATTACAAAACCAAAAAGGAGTGCAAGCGCTTTTCTGATAAAACGACTCCCTTTCATAGTATCACCTCAATTAAGGGCTTACCCTCGACTAATTTTGCCGTTATAATTCATATAGTATAGCTTTAAATTAAAAATATTGCAAATTCTCTCTGAATTATCTAATTTTTCATAATAAAAATTATTTTAACTATTTGAACGGCGAATACTGGTTTTCCGTGTAGTATTTGACAGTGATAATCAAATATAGCGTGCCCATACTATTACTGCAAACGCAAAACACATTTACTTGAAATGAAAAATGAAGGAGCGAATTAAATCTATGGCTAACTCTAGAAATGTTGTCCCTGAAGCGCGCGAAGCACTCAATAAATTCAAAATGGAAGCTGCTAACGAAGTAGGCGTTAACCTGAAGCAGGGTTACAATGGCGACCTTACTTCCAGACAGGCTGGTTCTGTCGGCGGCCAGATGGTCAAGAGAATGATCGAAGCTTACGAAAACTCCATTAAATAATCAAATGGAAAACCAAAACGGACAGGCAATCGCCTGTCCGTTTTTTTATGCTTATCTGTTTTGCGCCAGACGCCGAACCAGCTCCCCATCAGGAAGTACCACCGCGGTCTGATAAGGCTCGTAGAGCACCAGACCGGGTTTTCCGGAAGGATGCTTCCATACATTTCGCACTTCGGTATAATCAACCGGCACTTTCCCGGCTTCCCGCGCCTTGGAGTGATATGCCGCGATCATACAGGCCTGCTCCAGAGTCCGGTCAGGCACTTTTCGCCCCTCGGTAATTACAAGGACATGCGAGCCCGGAATTTTCTGCGTATGGAACCAAAGATCACTGTTGCGGCTTTCTTTTAATGTTAAAGAATCATTCTGGGTGTTGTTTCTGCCGCATAAAATCAGAAATCCGTCGTCCGATAAAAAACGAAGCGGAGGAAGCTTTTCCTCTTTCATGCCGCGTTTCGCGATTCTTTTCAGGTATCCGCCGCCAGCAAGCTCCGCGCGGATTGCCGTCAGTTCACTTTCCAGCGAAGCGCGTGAAAGCTCGTCAAAAACGCTTTCGAAATACTGCTGCTCCGCTTCCCCCTGTTCAATTAATGCCCGCAGCTTTTTTTCCGCAGTATCGGCTTTCCGATACTGCGCATAATACCGCTGCGCGTTTTGTGACGGGGTCAGTCTGGGATCCAGCTCGATTTCAACAACAGGGTTCCCCTCTTGATAGAAATTCTCGAGCGGCGCAACTTTCTGCCCTTTTCCCAGACGATACAAATTGGAGTTTATCAAATCTCCGTAAATTTTGAGCTGTTCGCGCTCCGTGGAAGTTTTTAGCTCCTCCCGCTGGGCGGTAAGCTTCCTCGCTGTCCGATCGGCAAGATTCACCAGCAGCTTGAGCAGGTCGGCGCCGCGCTGGTGCATCCTGTCGATACGGTCGCGTTCATTGTAAAAATGATCCAGCAAATCGCTGTAGGTGTCATAAGAACGGCAAACCAGTGCATGACCGTACTGGTTAATGTCCAGAAATGTAAAGTCTTTCGGCTTCCCCGCAGCGTCAACCAGCATCGTGGGATGCGTTTCGTTTGCCGAAAGCTGGTCAATCAGCTGCGACAGATAGAACTTCAGCCGCGTTAAGTGCTCATCCGACAGCTTTGAAACGGTCACTTCCGCTCCACGCGCCGCATGATGCGCAATTTCCCGGCAGACAAGGGGCGATATGCCCTCAAGAGCCTGCAGGAGTGCCTTCGAAAGTTCGACATCTGGGCCTGCCTGCACCCGTTCCACAATCTGCGCGGGCACCGCCTCAAAGAGGCTCAGTCGGTTCGGAGCGGGCACGAGCGTATAAGTCATTCCTGGCAAAATCGGACGGACCCGGGACATCTCGTCGTTGATGCGCTTTACGGAGTCTACAATCCGACGGTCAGGGCTGATCAGGATAATATTGCTGTGCCGCCCCATGATTTCGACGGCAAGTGTCATAATCACCCGGTCTCCCATTTCGTTCACCGTTTCAAAATCGAACTGCAGAATTCTGTCCAGTCCGATCTGTCGGATATCCACGAGCTTCGCGCCGGTAAGATGCTTGCGCATCAGCATGCAGAACATTGGCGGCGATTTGGGGTTATCCTGTGGCTGGGCAGTAAAATGCAGCCGCGGATTGGATGCCGACGCGGAAATCAGCAGCTTGTGATTCCCGCCCTGTGCCCGCATTGCAATGACAATCGTTTCCTTTGCGGGCTGATGGATTTTATCCACCCGCCCGTTGAGGATGAGACCGGTCAGTTCATTTTTCAGTCGGTTCAGAAAGATTCCGTCTAAAGGCATAGTGCTCTCCTGTGTTCACCTAATACTAATCTTAATTGTTTTCAAGTGTATGAAGAAAACGCTCAATGCGTTTCAGTGCTTCCACCAGGTGGTTAACCGAATAGGAGTAGGACACGCGGACAAATCCTTCGCCGCTTTGTCCGAAAGCGTCCCCCGGAACAACGGCAACATGCTCCGCTTCTAGCAGCTTCATACAGAATTCGTTGCTGGTCATGCCGGTATTTTGGATGCTCGGGAAAACGTAAAACGCGCCCTCCGGCTCAAAGCAGGGCATCCCGATGCGGTTGAAGCCTTCCACCACAAGGCGGCGGCGCATGTCATATTCATCCCGCATCCGCTCAATATCAGCCTCGCAGTGGCGCAGCGCCTCAATCGCGGCATACTGGCTGGTAGTCGGCGCACACATGATGGCGAACTGATGCAGTTTAATCATCTGTTTAATCACCGGCGCCGGCCCCGCGGCATAGCCGAGGCGCCAGCCGGTCATCGCGTAGGCTTTGGAAAAGCCGTTGACGACTATGGTCCGTTCCCTCATTCCTTCAATCGCGGCGAAGGATACATGCCTTTCCTCGCCGTAAGTAAGCTCCGCGTAAATCTCATCGGACAGCACCATAATGTCGGTGCCGCGCAGAACCTCCGCTATCTCCTCCAGATGCCCGCGGCGCATGATGCCGCCGGTGGGGTTGTTGGGGAACGGCAGAATGAGAAGTTTTGTCTTCGGTGTGATGGCGGCTCGGAGCTGCTGTGCGGTCAGCCGGAAAGAATCCTCCGCCTTTGTTGCAATTGGCACAGGGATGCCGCCGGTCAGGCGGGCAATCGGGTCGTAGCAAACGAAGGACGGCTCCACCACCAGCACCTCATCGCCGGGTTCCACAATTGCCCGGATGCAAAGGTCGATTGCCTCACTGCCACCGACCGTGACAACCACTTCCTGTTTCTGGTCGTAGTCCAGAGAAAAACGGTGGTTCAGATAATTCGAGATTTCCGAACGCAACGCAATCAGACCCGCGTTTGCGGTATACCAGGTATGTCCTTTTTCAAGACTCTCAATGCCCGCGCGGCGGATGCTCCACGGCGTTTTAAAATCCGGCTCACCCACCCCCAGCGAAATCACATCCTTCATTTCAGACGCAATATCAAAAAAACGGCGGATGCCGGAAGGTTTCAGCTGCACTGCGCGCTGGTTCAGTACTTTTGAATAGTCTATCACAGGGAGGCAACCTCCCTCTCGTCCTCATTATCCTCCACCATCATAATTCCGCGCTCTTTATATTTGCGCAGAATAAAATGGGTGGACGTGGACTGCACCGGTTCCAGAGGAGCCAGCCGATGTGCGACAAACAAAGCGATCTCTTTAAATGTTTTTCCGCTGATGGTCAGGGCGATGTCATATCCGCCGCTCATCAGATAACAGGTTTCCACCTCACGGAACTGAGAAATCGTATAGGCGATTTCTTCAAATCCCATTACGCCGTTGGGGATGACTTTCAGTTCGATTCTGGCTCCAACCAGGTCACGCCCGGTTTTATCCCAGTCAATCAACGCCCTGTATCCCTTAATGATTCCATTTTTTTCGCAGTCCGCAATAGCATCCGCCACTTCCTGCTCGGATGCTCCGATCATTGTTGCTATCTGTGCGTTTGAAAGCTTCGCATTGTCTGCGAGCAGCTTCAACATTTTTTCAATATCCTGTTCTTTCACAAAGCACAACTCCTTTATGTTTTTACGCCTTCGCTTTTTCAGATGATCTTCATCTGGAGCGGCTGGCGCTGTTTATAAAATGTAAAATAGGAAAACCCTGCGTCCAGCAGCATCTGCATGGCAGCATCAATGCCGCGTCCAATCGTATCTGCGGAATGGGAATCGGAGCCGAGTGTAATATATTCGCCGCCAAGCTCACGATATCGCTTGACGTACCGCATTCCCGGCATTGTATCTCCAAGGGGCTGCGAAAGCCCGGAAGAATTGATCTCTATTGCGCGATTCGTCTGCGCAACTGTCCGCAGAATTTGATCGATCAGATCGTCATAACGGCGCAGATCAATTTGAATTTGATACTTGCCGGTAATATAGCGCAGCGGATAGGTTAAATGGCCAATCGTATCAAATTTTCCCCATTCAGCCGCCTTCAGCAGATAGGAAAAATACCAGGAGAGATACGCGTCGATTTCGCCAGCCGTCCATTCTGAAAAATTGCTATAATAGATGTCTTCCCCCTGGGCAGAATTATGCTGGGAAATAATGACCATATCAAACGGAAACTGTCCAAGCACACGCTCTGTAAGCTGTCTGTCAAGCAGCACATCTGACAGTTCGACACCCGCCATGACAGCAAGTCGTCCGTTAAAAATACGTTTCGCTTTATTGACATCGAACACAGCCTGCGTCATTCTCATTCCATATCTGTCTTTTTGATAATCTTTCAGTTCACAATGGTCTGTGACACAAATCCCGGAAAGTCCGGCTTCGATTGCCTTTTCACACATGAATGTGACCGAATGCTCAGCATCAAAAGAGTTTTCGGAATGTGTGTGACTGTCGAAAAGATTAATAAACAAAGTTAGCCCCTCACTTCTGTCATGAAGACCCATTTTCGCGCTGATTATGGGGGAATCCTTCTCCCGCCGGAAAGGTATGAAATGTTATTTTAGTATAGCACAAACTACTTGAAATAGTATAGTATTTTTGTAAATATCGTGTTATACTGTTTCTATTGTTTTGTCAATTCACCCGAAATTGGGTGCATTTTTTGGGAGGTAACACAATATGCGTGCTGTATTAACTGTTCTAGGAAAAGATCGGGTGGGTATCATGGCAAAGGTCTCCAATCAATGCGCGGATTGCAATGCCAACATTATCGAAGTCACGCAAACGGTATTACAGGAGCTATTCTGTATGATCATGATGATTGATATATCCAGTGTAAACTGTGAACTGTCCGAGCTGGTTTCCAAAATGGACGAGCTGGGGAAGGAATCCGGGCTTTCGATCCATGTGATGCATGAGGATATTTTTAATTCTATGCACCGCATCTGACCTTCACTTTACATAAAGGAGCCTTAATAATATGCTGAATACCAGTGACATTCTGGAAACGATCAGAATGATACAGGATCAAAACCTTGATATCCGCACAATCACCATGGGGATTTCCCTGCTGGATTGCGCGGACGGCGATATCAATCGGTCCTGTGAAAAAATTTATCAAAAAATTACCCGGTGCGCAAAGGACCTGGTCAAAACCGGCGAAGCTCTGGAAATGGAATATGGAATTCCGATTATCAACAAACGCATCTCCGTAACCCCGATCGCGATGTTGGTTGCCGCTTCCGGAGGCGATCCTGTTCGGTATGCGCAGACCTTGGAAAAAGCGGCGGTTGAGGTTGGCGTTAACTTTATCGGCGGCTTCTCCGCACTCGTTCACAAGGGGTTTGCGGCGGGAGACGAGGCGTTGATCAACGCAATTCCTGAAGCGCTGTCTCAGACTTCGCACGTCTGCTCCTCCGTTAATATCGGAACCACAAAAGCCGGCATCAATCTGGACGCCGTAAAGCTGATGGGAAAAATCATTCGACGCTGCGCGGAAATAACAGCAGACCGTCAATGTGTGGCTGCTTCCAAACTGGTGGTGTTCTGTAACGCCCCGGAGGACAACCCCTTTATGGCGGGTGCCTTTCACGGCGCCGGGGAGCCTGACTGCGTCATCAACGTCGGGGTTTCCGGTCCCGGGGTTGTCCGCGCCGCTTTGGCCGCCGCGCCTGAGGACACAGATATTACCGCGATTGCCGAAATTATCAAAAAAACCGCATTCAAGATTACCCGTGTCGGACAGTTGATCGGAACCGAGGCAAGCCGCCGTTTAGGCGTGCCGTTTGGAATTGTGGATCTGTCGCTGGCTCCCACCCCCGCTGTCGGAGATTCGGTGGCTCATATCATCGAGGAAATCGGCATTGACATCTGCGGCGGCTGCGGAACCACCGCTGCTCTCGCTATGTTGAACGACGCGGTGAAAAAAGGCGGCGTCATGGCTTCTTCCTCTGTCGGCGGCCTTTCGGGCGCGTTTATTCCGGTTTCCGAGGATGCCGGTATGATTGCCGCAGCGCGCTGCGGCGTGCTGCGCATTGAAAAACTGGAAGCAATGACAGCTGTCTGCTCGGTCGGTCTTGATATGATTGCCGTTCCGGGGGATACGCCTGCCGAAGTGATTTCCGGAATTATCGCTGACGAAGCGGCAATCGGCATGGTGAATTACAAGACTACCGCCGTTCGCATTATTCCCGCAATCGGTGTGAAAGACGGCCAGGAGCTCGAATTCGGAGGATTATTCGGCACCGCGCCGGTTATGCCGGTCAGCACGGTATCCCCCGCTAAATTCATCAACCGCGGCGGTCACATTCCTGCACCGCTCCAGAGCCTGAAAAACTGATTGAAACTGTTTTACAATCATATGAGAAAAGCCCGCTCCGGCGGGCTTTTTCAGTTTATACACAGCAGATACAAGGGTTTTATTCGTTGGCTGCTTTCTTTAATGCAATTGTTCCGGCTTCGGCAAGAGAAACAACCGCTGCCGCAACTGCTGCGTGCCATGTGAGGAAAAGCAGAATTTTTTGAGAAAATAAGCACACAGAAAAAGCATACGGTGGTTTTACATAATGGGAGAGCCCGGT
>CAUQLV010000057.1:0-12630 GCA_963519235.1 uncultured Oscillospiraceae bacterium | reverse complement strand
AACAACGCCAGCAATAACCGCACCAACAGCAATATGAACAACAACGCCAGCAATACTGCTGACTCTCGCAGCCAGAAATATCCCGAGAGCAAAGAAACCAATAGTTTCAACAACTAATGTCGACTTTCCGGTTCTTTTTCGGCCTGCCCAAAAACAGCAGTTCTGCTGTCTTTAGGCAGGCTTCATTGATATAAAAACAGCCGCTGAAGAATTTAATTTCCGCGGCTGTTTTTATTCAATTCGTTTAAACCCTTCGCCAAGCACTTCCGTTGCATCTGTAACAATGATAAATGCCTTTGGGTCTAATTCCCGCACCATTTTTTTCAGTATATAATACTGCGGACGCCTGACAGCAACCATCAGCACATTGGAATCTTGCTTGGTATAGGCGCCGGTAGACTTCAAAATGGTGCATCCTCTTCCAAGGCCTTCAATAATGCGCTCGCTCAGTTCTACCGCCCTGCAGGACATGATATAGACGAGTTTTCCGGTATCCATACCGTAAAGAAGACTGTCTACCATGCGGGATGAAGTAAAAACCGCCACCATACCATACAGCGCCGTTTCAATCCTGCCAAACACATAGGCGGAAGTTAAAATGACAAGGAGGTCGATTACCATCAGAATTTTACCAAGCTGCAAATACGGGTATTTCAATTGAAGCAGACGCGAAATGATATCCGAGCCGCCTGTTGTAAAGCCGCGCATGAAAACAATGGCAAGCCCCGTGCCGATTAGTGCGCCGCCAAACAAAGCGGCAAGCAGGGGGTCACCTTCGTACTGAGGAAACAAAACAGCGACATAGTCCAGCATAAACGAGAGTGTGACTACCGACATAAGCGTCTGGCCGGTAAACTTCCATCCTAAGAATTTCCACGCCAGAAGCAGCAGCGGGATATTTATGGTGAATGACAAGGCTCCAACCGGAATCCCCGTCATGTAGTGCAGCATAATTGAGATACCGCTGACACCACCCGGCGCAATTTGATTCGGTTGGATAAATGCATAAATGCCAATCGCGAAAATGATACAGCCGACAATTGTAAAAACAAGATCGATCGCAAACTTCATCATTTTTGCTGAACGTTGGTTCATTAAATAGCCTCCCGTTCCTCCGGCGCAACGGCCAGCTCAAAAAGCTCTTCAATTCTGCTCATTTTGCCCTGTAAATATAGATATCCAAAAAGTGCTTCCACTCCGGTTGCCCTGCGGTAATCGGCAAGCTCTGTATGCTTGGGCGAACTCGCTGAATGCGCGTTCCGTCCGCGTTTGAAAACAGCCTGTTCCTCTTCTGTTAACAAAGTAAAAATCTTTTCAAGCGCGGCAGACTGTGCCTTGGCGCATACCATACTGACCGATTTCTGGTGCATCTGATTGACGGGGCAGTTGCCCTCCCCCAAAATTTTTCGGCGCGCGTAGATTTCATATACCGCGTCCCCGAGGAAGGCAAGCACCAGCGGGCTCATCAGCTTGGGATTTTCTATTTCGGCAGTTTGTTCCGGCATATTCCGTCTCCTTACTTGATGTAGTCGAATTCAAAGTTCAGGATGCTCACGGTATCGCCCTCCTGAATTCCCATCTCTTCCAGCTTGTCGATGATTCCGCTGGTTCGGAGCACGCGCTGGAAATATTGCAGGCTTTCGTAATCATCCGGATCCACAAGTCCGAAAACGGGAGCCAGCCAGTCCGCTTCCACCAAATAGACGCCGTCCTCAACGCGGATTTCAAACACATCCCGCGACATTTTGGCATTCACATCAACCGGCACATAATCGACGTCATATTGCTTAATCGGCGGTAATGTGTCCAGCATCCGGGATACGGCATAGATCAGTTCCTTTGTTCCCATGGCAATCGGCGCGCTGATTTCAACCAATTGGTAGCCCTGTTCCTCAATAAAGGAACGGAACGTCTTCAGTTGTTCTTCCGTTGCCAAATCGCACTTATTTGCGGCAACAATCTGCGGGCGCTCGGAAAGCTCCAGATTAAAGTTCCGCAATTCCTCGTTAATGGATTTGAAGTCCTCAATCGGGTCTCTTCCCTCACTGCCGGACACGTCAACAACATGGACAATCAGACGGCAGCGCTCAACATGGCGCAGAAACTCATGCCCAAGCCCGACACCCTCGCTCGCGCCTTCAATCAGCCCCGGGATGTCCGCCATGACAAACGATTTGCCTGCCTCCACGGAAACAACCCCCAGAACAGGCGTCAGCGTGGTAAAATGATAGTTCGCAATTTCCGGCTTGGCCGCGCTGACCACGGAAAGCAGCGTAGATTTGCCCACATTTGGGAAACCCACCAGCCCCACATCCGCCAGTAGCTTCAGCTCGAGGATGACATTATACTCTTCTCCGGGCAGACCGGGTTTGGAAAACCGCGGCACCTGCCTGGTCGGAGTCGCAAAATGACTGTTTCCCCAGCCGCCTTTTCCGCCGCGCGCGACAACCACCTGCTCCTCTCCGGAAAGGTCGGCCATCACTCTTCCGCTTTCCGCCTCTTTGACAACAGTCCCCTTGGGCACCTGAATAATCAGGTCGGGGGCGCTTTTGCCGTTGCAGCGTTTGGTCGATCCGTTTGCGCCGTTCTGGGCAATATAACGTTTTTTGAATTTGAAATCCACCAGAGTGGACAGATTCGTATCGGCAACAAATAAAATATTGCCGCCACGGCCGCCGTCCCCGCCGTCCGGCCCGCCCGCGGCCACAAATTTTTCGCGGTGGAAGCTGACGGCTCCGTTCCCGCCGTCTCCGGCTTTAATTTTTATTTTTACCTTATCTACAAACATAGCTGCTCCATTCTATCCATTACAAATATCAAGATACTGTTATAATTCCCAAAAAGAATAAAAATCCCGAGTGGCTTCACTCGGGATTTTTCACCATGATCACTGTACGGGGCAAATGGAAACCTTTTTGCGGTCCCGACCCATACGTTCAAATTTTACGCGTCCGTCTGCGAGAGCGAACAAAGTATCGTCTGAACCAATTCCAACATTGGTGCCCGGATGGATATGTGTTCCCCTCTGGCGAACAAGGATGTTTCCGGCAAGTACAAACTGGCCGTCCGATCTCTTGACGCCAAGGCGTTTGGATTCGGAATCACGTCCGTTCTTGGTGGAGCCTACGCCCTTCTTATGTGCCATGAAATAACACCTCTGCTTTCTTCGAAAAAATATTAAGCCTTGATCGACTGGATTTCAACCTTCGTGTAAGGTTGTCTGTGACCCAACTTGCGGGCAGAGCCCTTTTTGGAACGGTAGGTAAAAATGGTAATTTTCTTTTGCTTACCGTTTTTCAGCACCTTGCCGGTCACGGTAGCGCCCGAAACAGTCGGTGCGCCGGTCACGATTCCGTCATCCTTGCCGACAACGAGAACCTGATCGAAATCCACGGTGGAGTCGACTTCGGCATCGAGCTTCTCGATATAAACAACATCGCCTTCAGAAACACGATATTGTTTTCCGCCTGTACAAATTACTGCGTACATGTTGTATCCTCATTTCATAAGTCTCGCTGTTACAGGGCGTCGCCTACGCGCACTTATAGCCCGGAACATGCGGCATAGATTATTTTAACACAGTGGATAAGCCCTGTCAAGCGGGTTTAGGGGCGTTTTACTGTTTTTTTGCTGCCGTAATGGTGTTTTTCAACAGCATGGTAATCGTCATAGGGCCGACGCCGCCGGGCACCGGGGTAATCGCGCCCGCAACCTCGCCGACAGCCTCAAAGTCCACATCCCCGCAAAGCTTTCCGTTCTCGTCGCGGTTCATGCCTACATCAATGACCACGGCGCCTTCTTTTACCATTTCCGCTGTGATAAAGTTCGGTTTGCCGACAGCTGCAACCAAAATATCCGCGCGGCGGGTTACCTCCGCAAGATTCCTCGTTCTGGAATGGCAGATCGTAACCGTGCCGTTTTCATGCAAAAGCAGCATAGCCATCGGTTTGCCGACAATATTGCTGCGGCCAACGACCACGCACTCTTTTCCCGCCACTTCAATTCCGGTAGAATGAATCAGCTCCATGATTCCGGCGGGGGTACAAGGCAGGAACCGATACTCTCCGAGCATAATTTTGCCGACATTGGAAACGTGGAACGCGTCCACATCCTTGTCAGGAGAGATGGCCTCAATGACTGCGTTGGCGTCGAGCTGATCCGGCAGCGGGAGCTGCACAAGAATTCCGTCGATGTCTGGTTTTTTGTTCAGCGTTTCCACAAGATCCAGCAGTTCACGCTGTGTTGTGGAGGCGGGCAGCTCGTACTTTTCAGAATAAATGCCCAGTTCTTCACAGCCTTTTTCCTTATTGCGCACATAAACCTGTGAAGCCGGGTCGTCGCCCACCAAAACCACCGCCAGCCCGGGGGTAATCCCTTGCTCGGCCAGTTCCTCCACTTCAGCCTTCATTGACTCCCGCAAAGACGCGGACACCGCTTTCCCATCAATCAGCTTTGCTTTCATCTTGATCATTCTCTCCTTCGGTCTTATCTGTCGTTTGTTCTTCCTCTGAGGAAATTATGCTTTCCTGCTGTTCCACTGACGGGGTTTCCGCCTCCAGCGGCTGTTGTTCCTCCACGGGCTTCTTGTAAAATGTTCCGTTTATAACCGCCTGTCCCTCCGCGGTATCCACATAAAGCTTTAAGTATTCCTGATCTCCCGATTTTTTGAGTTTAGATCGGATCAGTATCCAGGTTACAATCGAAGCGATGACCAGTATAATGGCGAGCGCCTGCGAAACCCGCACACGACCCCACATGAGGCTGTCGGTGCGAAGACCTTCTATAACGGCGCGCCCGGCGCCGTACCATGCGGCGTACAGCAGAGTCAATTCTCCGTCAAAACGGCGGTGTTTCGCCGCAAGCGCAATCAGAAGGAACCCAATCAAGCACCACATCGACTCGTAAAAAAAGGTGGGATGCACCGGCATTGCCGGATCTACCGCTACGCCCTGGGCGGCAAGCGCCGCCTGGTGGCGTGTCAGGTACTCGGCAATGGAGGGGCTTGCCATGCCCCATGGCAAGCCGGTGTTGGAGCCAAACGCCTCCACATTGATGAAGTTGCCCCAGCGGCCGATGGATTGTCCCAAAATCAGGCCGCCCACCGCCAAATCCGCCATCGGGATAAACCGCACCTTACGAATTCTGCTCATCCAAGCTCCGACCAGAAATCCGCCGATGACACCGCCGTAAATAGCAATGCCGCCTTCCCAGATTTTGATCACATCGGCCAGATTGTCCCGATATTGATCCCAGGAGAAAAGAACATAATAGATGCGCGCGCCAATGATTCCGCCAATCACAGCGCCCAGAATCACGTCCATGACACGGTCGGAATCGAGGCCGAAGATACGCGCCCGCTTTATAATATAGAAAATTCCTAGCAAAAACGCCAATGCGATAATGACACCGTACCAGTAAATCGGATGTCCGAATACCGAAAAAGCAACCCGGTTAATGGTAAATTCGCCGATTCCAAGCCCCGGAAATGAGACGATCTGATTCACTCCTCGGTTCCCTCCCCATCAATCGGATAGATCACCGAAAGCGCTGATTTTTCCGGGTCAAAATCCAACTTCAGTCTGCTGGCCAGCTGTTCCGATGTTGTATTTGCCACAAGATCGAGCAGGGAATAGATATCGTCTATTCCGCAAAAATAGGTGGCTGTCATCAGACCGGCAACCGATTCCGTGCGTGCATACATCCCGACATACCGCCCATAGATTGCGCGGCGCGCCAGTTCAAAGGTTTCCTTGTCAATCCCTTCTTCACGCATCCGGACAATTTCAGCGCGGATTTCATCCGCTACGCGCTGGGGGTCCCGGCTCTCTCCGGAAAAAATAGCGCACATATAGTCGCGTCCAGCCATGATCTCCGTGTCAAACGTGGCGTTGATCATCCCTGCATCATACATCCTGCGGTATAGCGGTGTCATCTCGCCCGCGATGATCTCGCAGAGGATCTCATCAAGCACCTGGTTTTTCAGGTTTTGGGATACACCTTCCGATTTGCACTTAAACCCGAGGTTGAACAACGGTGCGGCAACCGAAAGCTTCTGTTCCACAAGCTTTTTGGAGATAGTTCCCGAATCGGGGAATTCCTTTCGCTCAATCACAACCGGCTTTTCATCCGGCTTAAGCACTTTATCCGCCACACGAAGGACCGTTTCCACATCGAAATTGCCTGCAACACAGAGCACCATATTGTTCAAATTATAAAAAGTCCGGTAGCAGCGGTAAAGCAGCTCATGGTCAATCTTCGCAATCGATTCTACCGTTCCCGCAATGTCGATTTTTACCGGGTGGTTTTCATACAGCGCGCCCAAAAGGTTAAACAGAACCCTCCAGTCGCCGTTGTCGTCGTACATACGGATTTCCTGCCCGATGATTCCCTGTTCCTTCTGGACAGATTCCTTTGTAAAATACGGGCGGCGCACAAAATCCAGCAAAATGGAAAGCGATTCCTCGAACTTGTCGGTGCAGGCGAACAAATAGGCAGTTTTGTCAAAAGAGGTGAACGCGTTGGCGGAAGCGCCTGTCTTTGCATAAAGCGCAAAGGCGTCGCCTTCCGGATTTTCAAACATTTTGTGTTCCAGAAAATGGGCGATTCCTTCCGGCACATCAATAAAATCGCTGTCGTCCTGCGTGCGGAACCCGGTGTCCACAGAGCCGACATTCGCCGTAAAGGTGGCGTAGGCGGTGGAATAGCCTTTCATCGGGCAAAGCAGCATCACAAGGCCGGAATCGTGCTTGATTTTCACCATTTCTTCCCCAAGCCGGGCAGATTTGATCACTTGTTTTTCCATTGTTACTCCGCCTCCTTTCCAGTCAGAAAATAAACGGTATCGAGCGTTACCCGCCGCGCGGCCGCAATGATATCCTCGCGGGTGATTTCCTCAAGCAGCTCTGTCTCGTCGGACGGCGAGTAACATTCCCCGCTCATGATCTGCGTCAGATACCATTCCTCGATGGCGCCCAGCGAATCCCCAACCGATTTCAGCGAATTCTGCATAATCAGACGCGACGCCTCGATTTCCCCATCATCAAAGCCGCCCTCGCGCAGGACATCCAACTGCTTTAATATCTCGTCGTAAGCTTTCTGCTTATTTTTTTTCTCTACGCCGCTGTCCACAAACATCAGGCCGGTCAGGCGGTCGTATCTGGCGGCGCAGTAGTAGCAAAGGCTCAGTTTTTCACGCACATACGTAAACAGGCGGGAATTCGGCGTTCCGCCGAACAGGGCCACCATCATGCGTGTCGCGCCGAACTCGCGCCGGCTCGTAATTTTTCCGGTGCGGAACCCCATGACCAATTTGGACTGGGAGACACCCATCTCGTCGGTCATTTCCTTTACCTGATCGGCGCTGAGCTTTGTTACGGTGCGTTCCACCGAAACAGGGGTGCGTTGCTGGCTGCCGAACGCCTTTGCAAAAATATCCGCTGCAATCTTCGGGTTTCCGCAGCCAACAAAAATCAGTTCCATCTGCGCGGTTTTCATGATAGTTTGATAAGCCTCGGACGCGGACTGCGCCGTGATCTGTTTCGCATCCTCAATATAGCCGTATTTCTCAATGGCAAGGGTCTCCCCCTCGCACATGATCGATTTGCAGCGGCTCATCGCATAAGCGCGCTTATCGTTGATCAGGCTTTCAATGGTATCGATAATCTGCTGTTTTTCCAGCTCCACATCCTGCTCTGAGAACAGTCCGCCATTCATATTGGGGTCAAGCAGAACCTCTGTCAGAAGCTGGGCGCACGCCGCGATCATACTTTTCCCGTCCAGCGCAAACCGGTCGTCTATCCCATAGATCGACAGCTCCAGCACCTGATATCCCCCAAATTTTGAAACGTCGCAGGACAGGTTCGCCCCATATAATTCACAGAGCCTGCGGTTTAATTGGGTAAAGTCCGGGCAGGCCCGGCTGCCTTTGCGCAAAACAAACGGCACCACAGCCTGATTTGTGACCGTATCACGGCTCAGCGGCAACACCATATTGGCGGTGATTCGGTTATGTTTAAATTTCGGATCGGTGACGCTGCTGAAATGCACACCGTCACAAAGCTGAATTCTTTGGAACTGATCACTCATTCAATAATCTCCTTCTATTGGTTTCTTGGAAACATCGATTTCGCATTCCGAAAAACACTAATAATCTTCTTTAGCAAACATGCCCATTATTTTTTACAAAAAACAGTATAGCACAAAATAATCCCCTCGTGCACCTTTTTTTGCAGTATTCGCAAATCGTTCATAAACAAAAAGTGACTGCGCGCACGCTCCTATTTTTGACCAAACAGATGCGTTTACTCTCCGGATAGAAAATTGCCCGCCAGGCTTTCGATGCCCGGCGGGTTCCTCGATTTTCCTATTTTAGCAGTTCCAAAAGTTCGCTCTCCCCAATGACGGTTACGCCGAGAGCTTCCGCCTTCGTCAGCTTGCTGCCGGCTTCCTCACCAGCCACCACATAGTCCGTTTTTTTTGAAACGCTTCCGCTCACCTTGCCGCCCGCCGCTTCAATTTTTTCCTTTGCCTCATTGCGGGAAAGGGTCGGCAGCGTGCCGGTCAGCACAAAAGTCTTGCCTGAAAGGCTGTCGCCCATAGGGGCATCCTCGCTTCGCATGGAAAGTCCCAGTGCGCACAGCCGGTCAATCAGACGGCGGTTCTGCTCCAGCTGGAAAAAATCCGCGGCGCTCTGTGCCATGATGCTTCCGTAACCGTCAATCTGTACGATTTCATCCGCATGTGCGGCGAGGAGCGCCCCCATTGTCTGAAACCTGCGCGCCAAAAGCTGCGAAGCCTTTTGCCCGATGCCGCGGATGCCGAGCGCATATACCAGCCGCGAAAGGTCGCGGCTTTTCGATTTCTCCAGCGCGTCCAACAGATTCTGCGCGCTTTTCTCCCCCATGCGCTCCAGACCGCTCAACTGCTCAAGGGTCAGCGTATATAAATCCGCCGGTGAGTGGATCAGCCCGGCGCCCAAAAGCTGATGTACAACAGCGGGGCCGAGCCCGTCAATATCCATTGCGTCACGACTGGCAAAGTGCACCAGATTTCTCGCAATCTGCGCCGGACACGCCAGATTCACACAGCGCAGAGCGGCTTCGCCTTCCTCCCGTTCGGCGCGGCTTTTGCAGGAAGGACACGTCTCCGGAATCCGGTAAATGGAGGCGCCTTGCTGATGCTCAGCCACCGCCACGACCTCCGGAATGATTTCCCCGGCCTTGCGCACTACGATAATGTCCCCGATCGAGATTCCTTTCTCGTCGATAAAATCCTGATTATGCAGCACCGCGCGGCTGACGGTCGTGCCCGCAAGCGTAATCGGCTCAAAGACCGCGGTCGGTGTCAACGCACCTGTCCGGCCGACCTGAACTATAATCTCCAGAAGCTTTGTTTTCTTTTCTTCCGGCGGATATTTAAACGCGACCGCCCAGCGGGGAAATTTTGCGGTTGCCCCAAGCAGGCGTCTTTCCGCAAAGCTGTCCACCTTGATGACTGCGCCGTCAATGTCGAACGGGTAATCATAGCGGTTTTCTCCTATTGCTTTGATTTCGGCTATGGCATCCCCAATTTTTTCAAAGGATTTAAAGGAAGGAATGACTTTGAATCCCAGACTTTTCAGATATTCCAGCGACTGACGGTGGCCGGAGAGCGGCTCCCCATCAATCTGCTGGATGTTGAAAACGAAAATGTCCAGCCCGCGGGACGCAGTAACACGGCTGTCTTTTTGCCGCAGAGATCCCGCCGCGGCGTTGCGCGGATTTTTAAAGGGTTCCTCTTCGTTTTCCAGTTGGCGCGCAACAACCATCTCGAAGCTGGAACGCGGCATAAAGACCTCGCCCCGCACCTCGAGAAACGCCGGCGGATTGCCGCCCTGAAGCGTCATGGGAATCGAGCGCACCGTTTTGAGATTTTCGGAGACATCCTCCCCGGTGATGCCGTCGCCGCGTGTCGAACCGCGCACAAAAGCGCCATTCTGATATTCGAGCGAAACGGAAAGCCCGTCAATTTTGGGTTCCACAATATAAACCGGTTGAGCGATGCGCTCCCGTACACGGCTGTCAAACGCCTCAAGCTCCGAAAAGTCGAATACATCCTGCAGCGACCCCATCTGCACCTCGTGCCGCACTGGCGCAAAGCTGTTGAGCGCCGCGCCGCCAACCCTGCGGGTCGGCGAATTTTCCAGCGCAAGCTGCGGAAATCGCGCTTCAAGATCGATCAGCTCGTGCAGCAATCGGTCATATTCATAGTCTGAAATGGAAGGGTTGTCGAGGACATAATAACTGTAATTATGCTTTTCTATCTGTCTGCGCAATTCCTCCGCGCGTTTTTCTGCCTGTTGAATCTCCATGAATGAACGTCCTCCTGAAACATCATACAAACTGCCCGCGCGGCGCACGGGCGCAGTCTGCAAAGCTTTTTATTATGCAGATATTGTACCACATTTTTCCGCTGTAAACCATGCTTTTCTCATTCGAGGACTTCCGCGCCGTAATCGTTGATCTGCCCTATGATATCAGATTTTTCTCCGTTGATGTCCGTATAGGCAGTAGGCACCTTTCCCACAATAATGGTCTGCGCAATGCACAGATTGGTGGTGACATCCGTAGTGACCGTATAAGCAGGAATGATCGCGCTGACCGACGCGGTCACCTTCAGCATGATCTGGTGGAGCGTCTGGTTAATCCCTGCGGACTGGAAGTTATTATAGATTTCCGTCTGCACATAACCGACTGGAAGCACTTTGAATTCCACAACAGGGCCGCGCCCGGAAAGGATCTGCCCGCCAAGCAATGTTCCAATCGGGACCCGGACGGTGTTGGCGGCATCCTGCATCAGCTGTTCAGAAACCCGGTTTGTAATCAGCGATTTCAGGCGGTTCATCGTAATCATGTCGGTTTCCAACGAGGCAACTTCCCCTTCCCCATCCCTCTGAATGCTGACAATGCTGTTATATACCACATCCTCCTCCGATATGACATGGATGACCGCATTATTGATGGAACGGGTGGCCGCTAACTTTGCCTGATAAGTCGTAATCATCTGTATGATGGGACGGATTCGGCTGTCAAGCCAGAAAATACCTATCACGACTGCCATGACAAACGCTAACAGCTTCAAAGCCTTCAGTTTCTTCTTTTTAATCCGGATCGTAACAGGTTTCATCTGCCCGCCCCCTTTTTTCTATTTTTATTCAAACGGCATGTAAAATGTGCAGAAAGCCCTCTCATAATCAGGAAAAGCTTTTAAAACAGCAGAAAATGGATTACCCTGTACAACCAATTTGGTGTTGTATAAGTCATCCCAGTTGGTATAATGTTAATAAATAACAAATTTATTGTTCCGCCGTCTTTCCTTTAAAATCGGCGGATGATTCTATGGTGGGAGGAATAGTCTTATGGTCAAATATATCCTTCAAGAGGAGCAGATGCTGGGAGATTTGCGCGGGCTCCTGAAAATCAAAAGCGTGAATGGTGAATGCGGAGAAGTAACCGCGCAGGCACCTCTGGGGCAGGGTATTTACGACGCCATCGAGTATATGCTGTCCCTTGGCAGGAAATTCGGATTTCGCACAAAAAATGTGGACGGATACTGCGGATGTATTGAACTGGGCGAAGGCGACAGAATGGTCGCCGTCGTGGGGCATCTGGATACCGTTGCGGCCGACAGCGGCTGGAACTTTGAGCCGTTTGACGGAACCATAGCGGACGGTAAACTTTACGGACGCGGAACCAGCGACGACAAAGGTCCCAGCCTGGTTGCGCTCTATGCGATGAAAGCCCTGGCGGACAGTGGCATCCCGCTCGGAAAGCGCGTCCGCCTAATTCTCGGCGGAGACGAGGAGGCCGGAGGCTGGCGGTGCATGCAGCGCTACAAGCAGACGGAGGAGCTGCCAGAATGCGCGTTCACACCCGATTCCGAATACCCCGTCACCTATGCGGAAAAGGCAATTCTGCATATCCGCATGACAAAAAAGCTGGAAAGCAATGTGACGCCGATATTTTTGGAGGGCGGAAACACCATCAACGTCGTCCCCGCCGCCGCGAAAGCGGTTGTTAATGGGGTGGAATATACACAGATCGGCAAGGCCGCGCACGCCATGGAGCCTCAAAAAGGCGTCAACGCGGTTTTGAAGCTGTGCGAATTGCTGCGTGGGAAAGGCATTACACACCCGTTTTTGGAGCTTGCCAAACTGGCAAACCCCGAAGGGCTCTCCATTGCGTTTTCCGATCAGATGTCCGGGGAGCTTACCATCAATCCGTCCATCGCGCGCGTCAGCGAAACCGAAGCTTCCCTTTCCTGCGACCTGCGGATTCCCGTCACGGTCAAAAAGGAAGCGGTTTTAAACGCAATTGAATCGTCTGTGCAGCCGCTCGGGTTTGATGTGTCTGTCCTGCATTACCTTCCCCCGCTATTTGTAAATCCGGAGTCTAAGCTTGTTACCACCCTGCAAAAGGTCTATGAGGATTGCACCGGACGGGACACCCCGCCCGCGGCCATCGGCGGAGGCACCTACGCGCGCGCGTTTGAAAACGCGGTGGCTTTCGGCGCGCTGTTCGAGGATGAAGAGGTCTCCTACCATAAGCCCAATGAATTCTGGAGTCTGGATTCGATTCGAAAGAACTTTCAGAT
>CAUQLV010000056.1:0-13203 GCA_963519235.1 uncultured Oscillospiraceae bacterium | reverse complement strand
GTATTAAAACTGTATGATGAACAGGGAGAAGAAGTATCTTTGCCCGTTGATGTCATTGAACCTGTCATCTCAGACTACAAATTTTTGTATTTAAAAGATGAGATCCTTCATCTACTGAAAGTCGAAAATTCACTTATCGCACAATATGATAATACTGAGAGAGGTTTAAGCAGTCTTCAAGAACGTGTTATAGCAGATAGGTATATTCAAGGCACAAAGGAACGATGGAAAGATCGCCATCTCCAATGGGTTTATAGAACATCCGATGAAGATGATGGTTTTGATATGGCCCAACTCGATTACGAGGCAATATATGATGAGGTATTAGAAATCTCTCCAGGGATGTATAACATCATCGAGTATGTTCGAACTATTCAGGCTGCGAGATTAGGAGAATATGATTATTACTTGAAAGACATACATACCCATTCAGAAAATAAGAAATCTTCATTTGATCGTTTATTTGAAATGAGTTTACGTGTTGCGGTAAAGAATGCGTTGTATTACCACAAACGGCATAAGGTTGATCTTGAAGATTCCTTTCAAGAGGCATGTATCGGGATTATCACGGCAATTCAAAAGCATAATGATAATGTTGCTGGTCTTTTCCCTTCCTATGTAGCTATGTGGATACGCCAGGTGTTAAACCGTGACCTTTCGCCTTATGACGATAATGTACGAGTTCCTATTCAATATAGTAGACGTATAGATCAAACAATCCAACAGTTATCAAGTGTCCTTAAAGGTGAAGATTTCAGGGAAATGGATCACAATGAATTATTTTATATGTTACTCAAATATACTGATTGTGATGAAAAAGAGGCGTTCCGTCTGACGTATATTTTATCGCCGGCGGAAAGTATAGAAGAAATCATTGAAGATCCTCAAAGAGAAGACTGTCTTGCAAATAATCAGAATATTCATAGTGATGACATCGTACTAGAGTTACTTAATCAAAAAAATCTCAGCACTACAATCGAAGAAATTCTCTCTAGCCTCTCAGAACGAGAAGCATCGGTCATCAAAATGAGATATGGGATCGGATATGACGAGCCGATGACATTAGAGGCTATAGGTTCTTTGATGAATGTAACGAGAGAACGTATACGACAAATTGAGGCCAAAGCCATGAGTAGGCTGGAGCATCCTAGTCAGAAAAAGAAACTCAAAGGTTACTTATAACTGTCTATTATTCGGCGTCTGAATATCGGTAGCAACGTAAGAGGTTATATTAATGGACAAAGAATCAAAACTTCGCCCGTATTATCTAGTTAAAATCCTATATGAACGCACTGATGAGGATCATTATCTCACCACAGCACAACTGATGGGAATTCTCGAAAAAGAATATGGCATCAAAATCCACTTGCAGACGGTTCCCAGCGACGTAGAAACCGCTCCGAGTCTTTGGCATGGAGAATCAGGAAATCATGTCTGTTCAGAAGCGCTACAACCTGATTAACCACAAATATGATGTGAAATGATTATCAAAACGACTGAGAGATACGCACAAGAGGCCATAGAGCGAAGAGCTCTGAGGCCTCTTTTCTTTGCGTTGATGGTCGGAGGCATTAACATCCCTGTAGAAATGTCCATTTTAAATAGACTAATAACGTGGGTTTATACCGACGTTTCTTGGTACTATAAAAAGCGTTCGCCCGTGTGACTGAAATATACACGGGCTAAGCCATCATAAATATAGCAATTGGCCAACAACTCCTCGCTGTCGGTCTACTTTACTATACGCAAAATTAAATATACTGTTTTTTAAAACCTGCTAAGGTAATGCTTGACTTCCCTTAGCAGGTTTTTTGCAATAAAAAGGAAAAGGAGGAAAAGTATATGGATCTGTTACAGGCTATCAAGCAAGACATCCGCATCACAGAATTCGCCCAATCACGCGGCTTCACGCTGCTGCGTGCCGGTTCGGAAGTGACCCTGAAGGAGCACGACAGCGTGCGCATCGATCCGGAGAAAAACCTGTTTGTACGCAACGCGGACAGGAAAACGGCAGGCTCCATCATTGACTTTGTCATGTGGGTGGACGGGGTGAATATGCCTCAGGCAATCAGCAAGCTGCGCGGGCTGCTTACCTATGGACCGGACTATCAGCCGCGGCCAAGGGCAGCATACCACAAGCCCAAAAAGGAGCTGCGCCTGCCGGAAGCAGCAGCGGGCAAATACAGTCGGGTGTACGCCTATCTCAACAAAACCCGCTGCATTGACAATGAGGTGATCGCCGGGCTTATGAAAAGCCGCCTGCTGTATGAGGACGACCACCATAACTGCGTGTTTGTTGGACTGGACTATAATGGTGCTCCGGCCTTTGCAACAAAGCGCAGCACATCCACAACCGTTTCGTACCGAGGAGACGCGCTGGGCAGCAGAAAGGAGGTCGGTTTTTTCGTGGACAACAAAGCACCCGCCCTGTTCGTGACAGAAGCGCCGATCGACGCCATGTCCATCATGACGCTGCTGCTGGAAAACAAGCGTGACCCCACCAATTACAGCTATCTTGCCCTGTGCGGCGTCGCGGATAACGCGCTTTTGTACCACATGCAAAAACCGGAAAATCAAGGTATCCGGACGATCTATCTGGCAACTGACAACGACATGGCGGGTAATGCCGCAAGGGAGCAGCTGCGAGAGGCTCTGACCGACATTGGGTATGCCGGAAAAATCGTAGACAAATGCCCGACCGTCGGGAAGGATTGGAACGAGCAACTGGTGAGTTTCCGCAATCCTGCCCTGCTGCAGGAGCAAAAACAGGCTGTGAAACCACAGCTTCCACCAGCCAGTGAACAGCAAACATTTGAAAGAGGGATGGACATATGAGCGTAGACAGCATTAAAAACGGCCTTAGCATTGCAAAAGAAAATATAGTAGACATTGTTCAGTTTGGAGTCAATTACATTTTAGTGCCACTTGTCGCAATCGGTATTGTAGCACTGATTGTTTTCTTTATCGCTTTGGCGGTTCGCAAGCATGGCAGAGGCGATGAGTATCAGGACGATATCAGGCACATCGTCATTGCATTGATTGGCTTGGCCGCAGTGGTCAGCTTTCCATTTTGGGGATGGGCAATGATTAACATGTCTTCCTCCACGACATCTACCACAGCAGCATTTTTGTTAGCAAGGATGTGGTGAAATGCAAAATGTAATCGGAGGAATGGCCAGTAAAGGTCTGGTCTGGTTTTTCGAACAATTTGGATCATGGGTTTACGAATGGGTTTATGGGGCAATTTCAAAACTTGTGGATGACATCCTTACGCTTACGACATCCGCTACCAGCGTCTTTTGGGATGTGCCTGCAATAGACCTTTGTCTGGAATTCTTCACATGGGTCAATGGAGTGGTGCTGGTTGTATCATTGCTGTTCCTGTGTGTCGAGATTACAGAACAAAGCGGCAGGGTTAATTGGAGTGTTGTTTTTACAAACTTGTTTAAAGGCTTCGCTTTCGTCTTTTTTAACCGCTATATCGGACTTGCCACCTTTGTGGTTACGGAACGGGCAACACAGGCCATGAATATTTCCCTGCATACGCCGTCATCGGCAATTATCAGCACCTGGATGATGGGAATGAAATCAGGAATTTTTATTATCCTGATGACCCTTGTCATTCTGGCTGCGTTTGTGTCCTTTTTTATTATGGCGATGCTTCGCAACGGGACATTGCTAGTCCAGATTTTCAGTTCCGCATTCTATATCCCATCTATCATACGGGGAGATACAGCGAAGCTGACGGACTGGCTGGAGCAGACAGTAGCAATTTCAGCCACGTATTTTATCCAGTACCTGCTGTTCTGCATCGGGCTGGATCATCTGACCGGGTTCTCCGGTCCCGGTTTGGTTACAACGGCGACCTGCTGGCTCACAATGTTTTTTGTGCCGAAAATCCTTTCAAAGTTTGGCTATTCAAGCGGTACGGCCTCAGTCCTTTCTGCTGCCGGCAGTGTTGTTAACTCAGGTATTTCTTTAGTGAAGTAAAGGAGCGGCACAAAAAAAGGTATTTAAGGAGGTTTTTATGGACAACAAAAAAGTGTATTACATCCCGCCGAAACTCAACCGGAGCTATCAACTTGGCGGTTTTACAGTTATGGAGCTTATCCTGTTCTTCGCCATAGGGATTGGGGCATGGCTGCTGGCATTCAATGGATTTCCGGCACTGCTTTCGGTACCTGCCGTTTTGCTGGTGCTTCATTGGCGGGCGTCGCCGGATGGCAGGAATGTGAAGCAGCTCTTAGCCATTCGCTTGCGATATTTTAAGCGCGATCACAGATACAGCTTACAGGAGTGTGAAAAAAGAAAATGAAAATCACGGAATTATTGAACTTTCAGATTATGGAGCATCATATTCAATGCAAACATGGCTCCTTTTACTTTTTCCGGATTATCCCGCCGAATCTTTCCATCATGAATCCAGGAGAAAAGAACATGAAGATTGAGGGCTTCAAAGGGCTGCTCAACAGTACCGAAATCCCTCTGCAAATCTTCGCTATGGACAAATCAGAAGATCTCAGCAAAAACAAGGAGTTCTGGAAAAAGACGCCGGAGCAATATGCGGCCATTTCAGATGCGATTTTGAATGAGATTAATGAAATTGAATCGGCAAGCAGCGGTATCCAGCGTGCCTACTACTTCATTATTAAACCTAAAGAACAGCAGCAGGTTACCTTGTTTAAAAATTTGCTGACGGAAACCGGATTTCGCGCCTACCTGACTGATCGCAGTGAACTGATTACCATTATGAACAATTTCCTGCTGCGCAGTTTCATCGAGTTTGATATCTATACTTTTGAACAGGAGGTAAAAATGCTGTATGAGAAGCAAAAGGGTGCAAAGTAAGGAAAGTATTTTTTCAAGCGAACTGACGCAGCGCCTGCTGCCTGAGATGATGGCATTTAAACCAAAGCATATCGAGCAGAGCGGCTTTTTGCGCCGGACACTTCTCGTAAAGAACTTTCCGGTGACCATCGAAACGGAATTCATTCTTACAAGCGTGGCACAAATCAAGAATACTACCTTTTCCATGCGGCTGGTTCCCATGTCCTCCTTAAAGACTGCTGCACTGGTAGATAAGCAGATCAATAATGCGATCGCGCAGTCCCATGAAAAAAAGGGCACCCGGCAGATCGCGGCAAATCTGGATTCGGAGAGTATTCGTAAGGCATACAACGATTTTCTCAAAGAAAAAGGCCGGTTTTATTATGTCAACATCTACATAGAGGTTTATGCAGAGGATGAAGATAAGCTCAGGACGCATGTGAATGAAGTTAAGGCCGAATTGACATCCAATCATATTTCGGCACAGGAACTAATCTATGAACAAAAGGAGGGCTTTGTGGGCGTCAGCCCTATCGGGTCAGATGTACTTACTATGGCGGCGAATAATATCCCGTCTAACGCACTGGCGAGCATGTATCCGTTCTCCTATTCCAGCAGGAACGACTCTGAAGGGATGCTGCTCGGTAAAACAAAGGACGGCGGCTATATGTTTCTGGATTTGTGGCTGCGAGACATGAATATGACAAACGGCAACTTCTCCATTACCGGAGAAACCGGCTTCGGCAAGTCACACCTTATGAAAAAAATTCTCAGCCAGCAAATAGCTCGCGGCATCTCATGCTTTACGCTGGATCCGGAGGGCGAGTATGACGAACTGTACAGAAACCTGAGCGGTACAGTGATTAATTGTGCGTCCGGAAAATTTCTCATCAATCCGTTTGAGATACGCAGACTGAAAACGGAAGATGACACAGTTGAAGAACTGGAAAATGAGATTGAAGCGCTGCATAAAGATCAGTCGTTCTATCAGCACCTGAGCTGGCTGAAGGACTTTTACAAAGTACTTTTCCCGGATTTAAAGGGCCTGCAGCTCACCGCGCTTTCCACACTCACGCAGGACATGTACATTCGGCATGGCATCGACCATAACACAGATCTCGCAAAGCTCACCAGTAAAGACTACCCGACCTTCACAGATCTGCATCAATTCATCAGCGATGTGTTGGACGACCGGAAGAAATATGGATTTTACCGGGAAATTTCAGACGACATGCTCAAGGATCTGCTGCTGGCCATCCGGGAAGCCTATGACGGCTCGCTCAGTCCGTTGTTCAATGGCCACACCAATATCTGCAACGATAAACTCATCAACTTCAACATCCAAGAACTGCTTACAGGTTCTGAAGAACGTACACAGGCATTTCTTTTTAATGTCATGACTTTTATCTGGCACAAGATCATGAGCCGGGAAAACAAAACCATGCTTACAGTAGATGAACTTTACCTTCTCATGAACCGCGACAACCTTGTTATTGCGCAATACCTCAGGAACTTTATTAAGCGTGCAAGAAAGTATGACGCAGTGATCGGAACGGCGACCCAACAGATGGCGGATCTGGATGATGAAAAAATCCGGCATATCACTTCAGCAATTATCAACTCGGCGGCTGTTAAGTTCCTCTTTAATCCCGGGAATCTTGCCTATGAACGTACCAAGAAACTGCTCCAGCTTACGGATGGTGAGGCAGAAAGCATCTACTCTGCTGTACGAGGTCAATGTCTCCTGAAGGTTGGGCAGGCAGATAAATATAACGTTCGTATTGAAAAACTTCCGTTTGAGGATAAGCTGTTCGGCAGCGCGGGCGGAAGGTAACAGGTATGGAGGTAAACAAAAAAAGAGTCATCATGGGCATTGCTGTCCTAATGGCTCTTTTGCTGGTCATTCTCCCAATCATCCTGATCGGCGGCCTGCTTTCTTCCATGGCTGCGTTTCTCAATCCTACAGCGATCGGGAATGAGAAAGACGATGTCCATTACCAGGCATTGCAGGAAGTTTCGGCAGAGTATGAGCCGGAAAATGATATTGACGTCTATCTCATCAAGGTAATTGATCTGTTCAGCCACGATAAGATCATGGAGGACAAGGAGCAGATCAAGGACTTTATCGAGACGTACTTTTTGTTGGAAAAGGAACGTGAGGTGGAGGTTACCGAAACGGTAAACGGCGAGGAAGTGACCCGGACAGAGACGGAAACCTATTACGTCTACAAGAGTTTCTATGAGATCGTCTCCACTGTGCGCGAAGCTCCGTTCAATTTTCAGGATGGAGCCATTTCCGCAATTGTAAACCTGTCCATGGCAGGCGTCATCCTGGGTGATGGTACCAACATCGGAGATACAACGGGTGGGACTCCACCGGGACAGACCGGAACCTTGAACGGCAGGTATCCTGCCCCGATCCAAAATGGAGTGATTACCTGTGGGTACGGGGGGCGTATAAATCCCATTACAGGTAAAACGGAGTTCCATCCCGCTCTGGATATTCAGGGTGCGTGGCACTCTCCTATTACCTCCATTGCAGATGGAATAGTTGACCAGATCAATACAGCGTGGAGTCCCTACGGTAATTTTGTTGTCATTAAGCACGAGCTGCCGGAGGGGACTTTTTACTCAAAGTACGGCCACTTGTCTCAAGTGCTGGTATCTGTTGGCCAGAGTGTTACGCAAGGAGGAACGATTGGAATTGAGGGAGGGAACCCCACCGACCCGAACCCCGGATACTCCACCGGGCATCATGTGCACCTTGAAATCTGGACTTCGGAGGGGCATGTAAACCCTGCGGATTACATTTATTGATGGGTGGCGCGTAAAAAGGCGTTATAAGCCTTTTTACGTAAAATCAGGTGGCATATTAAAAACCTTTAAAACCGCATGGAAAGGACATTTATAAGAATTTCCTTTTTTTATGGCAAAAAGAAAAAGTACGCTGGTGGCAAAACCGGTGGCACTTAGATTCCCTTGCAATGGGCTTTGCCCATTGCTGTGGTGGCACTCGTGCCACCCGCCTTTATCCTGCAACCCACTTTCAAGTGGGTTGTTCATTCCCAAATTTGTAAGAAACTGTAAAGTAAAGGAGGCTATGTTATGCCAGTCAAAAGGACGGTTCGGTTAAGCCCAAAGGTTGCCGACAGCGTGGATCGGATTGCCAGAGAAAAGCATCGCACAGGTAATGAAATCATTGAAAGCGCAATCAAATTTTACAGCGACTACCTCTACATGCAGGAGCACGCGACCGTCATCCCGCAGGAGATTGTCAAGGTGCTGCAGTCCACCGTGGCCATGGCGGAGCAGCGCATCAATAACAAAACCAACCAGGTGCTCAGCGCACTGGCAATTGAAACCGGGACGCTGGAACAGATTATTGCGGCCAGTCTGGATGTGGATCGCGGCAAGCTGAAAAAGTACCGGGAGAACTCGGTCGATTTTCTCAAAGCCAATAATCGAGTTATCCGGATGGATGAGGTTATTGAGTAATGCCTGCGAAAATCATCGTGAAAAGCGGCTACATCAGGAATCTGCAGCACATGGTAAACGCGCTGGATTACGCGGGCAACAAAATTGAAGCCCAGCTGGCTGTCATGGAAGACGGCACCACCGTGGAAGCAAGCGCTGTCGATCTGATTGTTGGAGAAGAAGACCTCGCACGGGTTCGTGTGACCCTGAAAAGCGGCCGGACAATCAACCTCACATCGGAGCAATACCGGCAAAAAGTGAGAGAGCGACAGAAACCTCATCAGGAACAGGTTCTTCACTGGGAAGGCGGGGAAAAGACATTTAACAGCGAGGACTACATCAAGTACATCGCCTATCGTCCCTCCGTGGAGAAAGCGCCCGACCGAAAGCATGGACTGTTTACGATAGACGGCGATGCGGATATTGAATTGGAAAAGGAGCGGCTGAAGGAGCACCAGGACAGCGTCATGTGGTCTCACATCATCTCACTGGAACGCCCGGACGCGGAACGTACCGGCTACGACCATCGCGCGGCGTGGCAAAATCTTGTAACGGCAAAGTCTATGGAGATCGCGAAGCTTTACAACATCGACCCGAAAAACCTTGTGGTGAATGCGGCGTACCACAACAAAGACCACCATCCCCACCTGCACCTGTATTTTTACAGCACCGACCCGCGCGAGGGAGTCGTGCGGGATATGCAGTACGCTAGCGCCCGTCTGAAGAGCCTGTTCTTCAACGAAATCTTTAAGGGTGACGTCAGCTATCTAAAAGAGGTGCGGACAGATCAGCGAGGGCAGCTGGAGGCAAGGCTGGAAGAACTGCTGCGAGGCATCCAGATGCAGAGCTACCGTCCGCCGAAGGAGGTCTGCGACAAGCTGCTGGCGCTGTCAGCCGATCTGCAGGAGTATAAAGGCAAAAATGTGTATGCGTTCCATAAACCGCAGATCAAAGCCCAGGTCGATGAGATGGTGGAACTCATGATTACCAAAGACCGGCATCTGTCCCGCCTGTTTGACGCCTATCTCGCCACCCAGCAGGAATTCGTGGAGCAGTACCAAGAGGACTCGAAGAAGATTGCGGCACGTATGGAGGAATTCCGCAAACACTTCTTCCACCCGGCACAGCATGGAAAACCTGGTAGCGGCGACCGCGCGGTGCTGCACAATGAAGTGCTGCGCTATGCAGCGGTATTATCCGCACAGCACATATCGGTGCCAAAAATGGATGCCGTTGCGAAAGAATTGCAAAGTATAACCACAACGCCGGAGTTGTTCCAAACGGCAAAAAGAAAAACGGAATCTCAGCAAGGATTTAGCCCTCTTGAAAATCCAAATGAAGAACCCTACAATAACGGTAACAGGAAACCGCATCAATCAAGCAGCGTTGTAACTGAAAAGCAGGTAAAAAAGAAAAGCCGGGTGATGCGGGACAAGGCGCAATACACCTCGAAGCTGCTCCTGCGCTCCTGCGCGTATAGCTTAGCAAAGCTGGCGCGGGAAAATGAGCGGTATAATGATCGGGAGGAAAAACAGGACAGTAACCTTACAGGCCGCAGACCTATGCAGACCTGGCGCAATTATAAGGAACCGGAATATGAATATGATTAATTTGGAGGAAAAAAATCATGACAACAGACACATTACCAACCCGCGAAAACCTTGCAGACTACAAATTTGAAGCTGCCTACCTCACCCAGGCGGAAAACGGCACCCGGTATTACATTCCCGGAAAAGCGGTCTGCGTGACAGACGACGGCACCCTGCTTTGGTACGAGATGCCGGAAGAAGATATGGGCTGCTTCTATTTTGACGAAATGATTCTTAATGATGACCTGCACAGCAGCTTTTCAGACACAGAAATGAAAGCGCTGCACTTCATCCGGGAACTGGACAAGCAGGCGCAGGACTGTATGCTGCACGTCGTGACTACCAGCAACGCGGGCGGCGAGAACCAGTACGCAATTTTTTATAGTGAACCGAGCGAAGCCTATTTCAAGGTGCACCTGGACGATCTGGAGCGTGTGAACCTTATCACCGCGAACCTCATGGCACAGGTGAAGGAGCCAAGTTTTCTCCGCGAGCCTTACTCAATCCGGTTGGATGAACGCGGCGTCTTTGAACTGTAAAAAAAGAATACAAAGGATTTGGCAGGCAGTGAGATTTTCGCTGCCTGTTTTTTGCTGGAATGGAGGCTGTAAAAATGGCAAGAGAACTGTTATATATCGCGTCCCCTTTGCGCGGCGACGTGGAGCAGAACATCCAGAACGCAATGCGGTATTGTGAGAAAGCCATCCGGGAGGGGTATATCCCGCTTGCTCCGCACGTCATGTACCAGGGACTGTTTAATGACGAAATTCCGGAGGAGAGAGAAGCGGCGCTGGACATTGGTTTGCGGATGCTGGAAAAGTGTAGCCGGATGTGGGTCTGCGGCGACCGGATCAGCGAAGGCATGCGCGGGGAAATGAACCTGGCGAAAGAAAAAGGGATTCCGGTGGAAGAGAAGCCGGAATCTTTTTTTATGGAAACGCTCCCGCAGAAAGGACACACCTTTCAGGAGCTTCGGCAGGGAGTCGCGCTGGAGATGGAGCAGCAGACCAAAACGCCGGATGGAATTCTCGGCTTGCTGAAGCTTTGCAGCCAACTTGGGGATTTCAGTGTGACAAACGCGCTGGCCATCAGAAAGCAGGATTCCAAGGCGCGGTTTGTGGCGACGTACCGCCAGTGGAAGAAGCTGGGATACCGGGTAAAGGACTACCGGCACAGCATCAAAGTGTGGACGCCGATTGTCCGCAGCTGCTTTGAGCGGGATCACAAGCTGGTGGATGTGAGGAACGCGACTCCTGCGGAACATGCCGGTATCCTGAACGGAACTCTCCCGGTCATCCAACATACCGCTTACCGCGCCGGGCTTGTGTATGACATTACGCAGACCAACTGCCCGAAGCAGGAATATGCGCAGGTAACCGGAAATCAGTATGCACAGCTGGGTCCTGAGCTGCTCTATTCCACCCTGCAGGAGTTTGTTACAAAGCATGGGTTCGAAATCGAGGAAAGTGATGCTGCGGCAACCGCAATTACCGGTGGCTATTGTGCCGGTGATAAAAAAATCATCATCAGCAGCCGTATCCATCCGGCACAAAAGCTCGCGGTGCTCTGCAGAACTTATGCGCAGGGGCTGGTGCAGGAAACTTCCACCCAGTCGCTGATAGTTCAGAACTTTGAAAAGGGGGCGCTTTCCTTTTTGCTTGCGTCCAGGCTTGGTGTTCCGGACAGCATTACGGAACAGATGGTCAATGCTGTTCCTGCCGACTGGATGACCACGTTTCCGGATGCTTTCGAACCGAGTATGGGACGTATCCAGAAGATGCTTCAATACACCGAAAAGGGTGTGCAGGGTGAGCTTGGAGAATTGGGGCTGTTCGTAGCCCCAGAACAAGCGGCAAAAAAAGAACAGCTGACCGAGCAGCAGAGAGAGGCTAACCGAAATTTTATGCAGGACATAGTATAGGCGGTGATACCATTCAGCAAGGCCCATGGAAAAACAGAAAGGAAGGAACATGATGGACAAGACGGAAAAGAAAATAGCCGGTATCCTTTGGACAGTTGGGTTCTATCTGCTGATGACACCAATTTTTGGGTTAGGGCAGATGATAGCCAATCCAGCCTACAAAACCCTGCTGTTTCTGCTGCCGCATTTATGGTGGCTGAAACTCATTTTATCCGGTCTGATCGCGTTTCTGATTGTGTACTGCAATTACAACAATATTAATATTGAGGCCAGGCAGGTTGGAAACGGACAGCACGGCACGGCACGCTGGGCGACAGAACAGGAAAAAGAAAAGGACTATCTGAAGGTTCGATTTGGCAAAGAACAGGTGCCGGGTTTTGTAATAGGGGTCCAGTACGGCCATTGGCTTGTGGATACAAGTGATGCCAGCGCCTTAATGTGTGCACCGCCGGGAGCAGGGAAGACAAAACGATTGTTTATTCCCAGCGTTTATTACAATGCCATGGTCAACCTGCATACAAAAGGAAAAGGCGCGAGTATGATTCTTACAGACTGCAAGGGTGAACTGATAAAGAGCTGCGGTACTTTTTTAAGGACCATGGGATATCGCGTACTTTTCCTTAATTTTGACAAGCCGCTAAAAAGCTACCGCTTCAATCTGATGCACAACATAAATCGGCACATCGACCATTATAAGGCGGCTGAAACAGATGAGGAGCGGCTGCTGCATTACGGCCGCGCGGAGCGGTATGCAAAAGTTTTGTCCTCCTCTATTGTGGATAACATGGGAGAAACGCAGAAAAGCGATTCGGGCAGCTATTTTACAGAAACATCCAAGGGACTGCTCACCGGCATGATTCTGCTGGTGAGCGAATACGGCGAACCGGAGGAGCGGCATATCATTTCTGTGTTTAAGCTCATTATTGAACTGAACGGCTTGACTGAGGACAGCAACACCGCCCTGCAGAAGAGCCGCCTGCAGGAGCTGCTCCAGTATGTAGACAACGAGCGTATTAAGAACTATGTAGGCCCTGCGACCAGCGCGGATGTGAGAACCTCCATGAACGTGTTTTCCAGTGCGCTTGGAAAGCTCGTGCAGTTTATTGACGCCGAGTTAGAACCGATGGTCTGCGGGCATTCGGAGGAACTCAATGATATGGACTTTATCCTGCATCCTACTGCCATCTTCCTGATTTGTCCGGATAACAACACAACGCGGCATTTCTTTGCGGCGCTGTTCATCCGTTATATGATGAATGACCTGATCGAGCAGGCGGATTCTTCTAAAGAGCTGACACTTCCACGTCCTGTATTGGATTTTTGGGATGAGTTCGGCAATATGCCGCCTATTAAATACTTTGATGTTCTGACGGCAGCCGCACGTTCCAGAGG
>CAUQLV010000055.1:0-13934 GCA_963519235.1 uncultured Oscillospiraceae bacterium | reverse complement strand
GCATAATACCATTTTCCGCCGTGGCATTGGCATCCTCAAAGTTCTTTTCTCCAAGCCGCCTGGAAAGCAGCGAATTAATGCCGACCCCAGTGCCCACTCCAACAGCAATAATCAAATTCTGCACCGGAAACGCCAGCGAAACAGCTGTGAGCGCATTTTCGCTGACCTGAGCGACAAATATACTGTCTACGATATTGTACAGCGCCTGCACAAGCATTGAAATCATCACCGGCAGCGACATTGAAATCAGCAGCTTTCCCACCGGCATGGTTCCCATTTTATTTTCTTTTCTTTCTTCCATTTAACTTTAACCAATCCTCATTATTTATTGTCTGAAATCTATAGTGCATTTTTAGCAGACAGAAAGCGACCACCCGCTCGGGTGGCCGCTGATTGCAATGTTTCATCAGCCCTGTAACTGCTCAGAGGCACTCAAATTGTCGGGTCTTCGGTATTTTCGTTCTGTCTTTCCGGTTCCTGCGGTTTGAGAGAAACCCCGCATCGGGAACAGAACAGCGCTCCGACAGGATTTGCGGCCATACACTGAGGGCATTTGACCACATTTTTCATTTCATCAATTTTATGGCTCAGTGCTGCCAGCTCATCAAGCTGGGACTGTATCTCCGATACACACATATGAATCAATTCGTCATTTTGCGTGCCGGCTTTGTTCAGTTCAAAAACAATTTCGCCAAGCTTCTGGTAATTCGCGTCAATGTCAGATTTCATCTGAGTCACCTGCAGATGAAGCTTCGTCAGTTCCACAACTTCCTGGGTCTTACTGCCGGCAACTCCGGCCAAATCCTTCGCTTTTAAAATCAATTCATCCAGTTTACTCATATTAAAACGACCCTCCCATCATAGATTCGATGATTAGTTTAATTATACACTGAATAAAAAACGTTTACAAGCCGATTTCCTGAATTCTTTTCATATCATGCCCATAAAAGCGCAAAATTTCCAGCTTGCGTTCCTTCGCCGCTTCAAACCGATCTACATATTCATAAGGGTATTTGTAATTATAAATCCGCTTAATTTCGCCTGTCGCCGGGTGGCACAGCTTTGTGGAAGCGCCCGCTCCCACCGCAAAAATCGAATGCGTTTCATCCATAATGTAGACATTGTAGAGCCCTTCAGTTCCGGGTTTTGCATAGCCCACATTTTCCAATGCGGACAGCGACCCGTTCTGCCTGTACAGATAGTACGGGCGGTAGCCAGCCGCCTGTATCGCATTTCGCGCATAATCCACCATGCCGTCTACCATGGCCAGTTCCGCGTGGGCATGTTCGCAGGTCATCTCCGCCGAACGTTTCACGGTCAGGGTGTGCACCGTGATGTTTTCCGGCGCAAGCGCCAGAACTCCGTCCACAGACGCCTGAAACCCCTCAGGCGTGTCTGTAGGGAGACCGGCAATCAAGTCCATGTTGATATTATTACATCCGCAGGAACGTGCGAGGGCAAACGCCTCCAGCGTCTGCTGCGTCGTATGTTTTCTGCCAATGGCTTCCAGAACCGAATCGTTCAGGGTTTGCGGATTAATGCTGATTCTGTCCGCCCCGGCGGCGCGGATTGCCGCGAGCTTTTCCCTCGTTATCGTGTCCGGCCGGCCGGCCTCCACCGTATATTCCCAAACGTTTTCTGCGTTAAAGCAAGCGGAAATTGTTTCGCAGATGCGGGAAAGCTGTTCGGGAGATAGTGTTGTCGGTGTGCCTCCCCCGAAATAAACCGTGCGAAGCGAAAGACCCAGCAAGGAGGCGATTTTTGCGGTATCGCGCAGTTCCTCGCAGAGCTTATCCACATACGCAGGCAGTAGCTTTGCGGCCTTTTCCACCGAATGGGAAACAAAGGAGCAGTAAGCGCAGCGGGTCGGGCAAAACGGAATGGATATATAAAGCGAAAAACTGTCGGAAGTTGAACGGGACAAAAGCTCCCTCTGAACCTTCGCGGTCTGTACAGCAAGAGAAAACCGTTCTTCGCTCATCAGGCAGCCGCCGATAAAATGCGCGCGCAGCGCCTCATCCTCCTCGCCGCACCGCATACGGGAAGCAAACAGTTTTACCGGGCGGATACCGGTCAGCACCCCCCACGGCGGCCTGATTCCGGTGGCGTCTGACAAAATCCGGTAAATCATAACGCCGAATTTATGCTCAACATCACCCTGCTTGTCCTCCGGCTGTTCGTTATCCTGGAGCAGGTAATGCTTGTCCCCGAGCGGAAAGCCGGAAACCCGCAGTTCCCCGCCACCCAGTTCCGCAAACAGATAACCGCCCGGTAGGACGCCCTCCGGTTCCCCTTCTGAAATCTCAACCTTTTCCCCGAAGAAAAACATCTGTGCCACGCGCTGCAGCTCGTAGCCGAAGTGATGCCCTTTAAGAAAGACCGTCATCCGAATGCTCCCTCATGTATGGATTATGCAAACGTTCCTGTTCCAGAGTGCTTTCAGGGCCGTGTCCCGGCAGTACCCGAAAATCACCTTTCAGTGCTGCCAGCTTTTTCAGAGACTCCTGCATTATGGTGAAATTGCCGCCGTAAAGGTCGCAGCGGCCGACATCCCCGCAAAACAGAGTGTCCCCCGAAAAGAGCAGATCCCCGCAAAGGTAGCACACCCCGCCGCGGGTATGTCCCGGCGTGTCAAGAACTGCGAACGTGAGGTTGCCGACCGTCAGGTGATCCGCTTCCATCAGCTGCAGATCCGGTGTTATCAAATAGTCCTTTTCGCTCATTCCCCGCGAGGTGGCAAGGCTCTTTTCGCGGTCGGAAAGCTGTTCCGTATCGTTTTTTCCAATCGCAATCTTGCAGCCGTATTTTTCAGCAATGGCTTTCACCGCGCCGATATGGTCATAGTGTCCATGGGTGAGCAGGATATATTCCGGCTTAAAATCATGGGTATCCAAAAAATCAATCAGCTTTTCCGGCTGAGCGCCGGGGTCGATGACGGCGCATTTCCCGCCGTCGTCGGCAACAATATAGCAGTTGGTGCCCAGCGTTCCCACCGGTTTTACATAGAGCTTCATTCCCGCCACTCCTTATCGTTTCATTATTTCGTCTGTATCCAATATGATTGTTACAGGGCCGTCGTTTTGCAGTGTCACCTGCATATCGGCACCGAATTCACCCGTTTCCACCGGTCGTACACCGGTATCCTTGACAGCGGCAATAAACCTCTCGTACAAAGAATTCGCAATTTCCGGTTTTGCGGAATCCGTAAAGGAGGGACGCCTGCCGTGCCGCGCATCCGCACAGAGGGTGAAATTGGATACGATCAGCATCCCGCCGCCAATATCCAGCAAGGAACGGTTCATCTTTCCGTTTTCATCCTCAAAAATACGCAGATTCGCCGCCTTTTCCGCCAGAAAGTCAGCCTGCTCCACGTCATCACCTTCCAAAACGCCCAGCAGAACCATGAGCCCCTGGGCGATTTCCCCAACGGTCTTTCCTTCAATTTCCACACGGGCATAGCGCACGCGCTGCAAAATAGTTTTCATTTTCCCCCTCCTGGTATACTTATTCTTTCCTTTTACTGAACAGAACGGTTAACCCGCTCCACGCCTGCAATCTTGGAAAGGTTGTTGATGATAAAATTCAGCTGGTCAATATCGCTGACGATAAACGTGACTGTCACAATATTTGTGCCTTGTTTGACCTCTCTGGCCATCAGCGTGGTTATGGCAATCCTCATGGAGGAGAGTGCAACGGAAATATCCGCAAGCACGCCGATGCGGTCGTCCGTCAGGATTTCTATGGTGCTCTTGAAATGCTCTTTCTTCGCGGAATCCATCGCCCACTCGGCATGCATCCAGCGTTCGGCATTGTTGGGGTCGTTGATAGAGCTCAGGACGTTCTGACAGTCCTTCTTGTGGATGGACACACCGAATCCCCTGGTGACAAACCCGATGATTTCATCTCCCGGAAGGGGGTTACAGCAACGCGCAAACTTCACAAGGCATTCATCCAGACCTTCGACAATGACGCCGCTGGATGCGCCCTTATTGCGGCGTGCAGGCGCTTTCTGCGCTAAAACCCGCTCGGTCGGGTCAGTCGGCTGGTTAGTGCGGTACTGCCGGATAAAATCGTCCTTCACACGGGGCATGATTTTAGAAAGCAGCACACCGCCGTAACCGATTGCGGCAAGAAAATCATCAACCACATCAAAATGCTGCCGCTTGGCAATGCTAGCTAAAAATTCCTGATTCTTTCCTTCGGGCAGTGTGATCATATTGCGGCGGAATTCTTTATCCAGCTCCGCGCGGCCCTGCAATACGTTTTCCTCACGGCGCTCTTTCTTATACCAGTTCCGGATTTTATTGCGCGCCTCGGTCGTGCGCGCAAGCTTCAGCCAGTCACGGCTTGGCGAATGATCTTTTGCATTGGTGGTGACCACCTCAATAATCTGGCCGGTGTGCAGGGGCGTATCCAGCGCCACCATGCGCCCGTCGATTTTTGCGCCCACCATCCGATTGCCGACTTCTGTGTGAATCGCATAAGCGAAGTCAATGATGGTTGCACCCGTCGGCAGGCTGATCACATCCCCTTTGGGCGTGAACACATAAATTTCCTCGGGAGACAGGTCGCTCTTGATTGAGCGCACAATGTCCTCAACATCGTCGGCTTCCTTCTGGTTTTCAATCAGCTGGCGAATCCACGCAAGCCGCTCCTCCAGCTTATCCTTGCCGGAAATGCCCGCCTTATATTTCCAGTGAGCTGCGATACCGTATTCCGCTGTATGGTGCATATCCCAGGTGCGGATCTGCACCTCGAACGGGATTGCCTCCTTGTCGATCACTGTGGTATGGAGCGACTGATACATGTTCGGTTTCGGCGTGGAAATATAATCCTTAAAGCGGTTGGGAAGCGGGCGAAACATATCATGGATAATGCCCAGAATATTATAGCACTCAAACACGGAATCAACGATGATCCGAACTGCGTAGATATCAAAAATTTCTTCAAAGGCACGCGCCTGCATATACACCTTGCGGTAGATGCCGTAGATGCTCTTGACACGCCCGTCGATATAGATTTCACTGTATTCGGAGGAAAGGCGGTCCCGGATTTTCTGCTTGATTTTCTCCAGAAAGATCAGGCGGTCCCCTTTTTTAAGATCCAGCATCTTTTCTATGTCATGATAGGCGACAGGATCCAGGTAACGCAGAGATAGGTCTTCCAGCTCCTCTTTGACCGCGCGGATACCAAGCCTGTGAGCCAGCGGCGCATAAACCTCCATCGTCTCCAAGGCCTTGTCACGGCGCTTCTGCTCCGGCATCACTTCAATCGTGCGCATATTATGCAGGCGGTCCGCCAGCTTGATGATAATGACGCGCACGTCCTGCGCCATGGCCAAGAGCATTTTACGCACGTTTTCGGCCTGCTGCTCCTCGCGGGAGGTATAACTGATTTTTCCAAGTTTTGTCACACCGTTCACTAACAGTGCAACATCGGCGCCAAACTGCTTTTCAATGCTTTCCAGCGGCGTATTGGTGTCCTCCACCACATCGTGAAGAAGCGCAGCTACAATGCAGTCGCTGTCCATCCCCAAATCCGCAAGAATGACTGAAACCGCTATCGGGTGGGAAATATATGGCTCTCCTGAAACGCGGCACTGCCCCTTGTGAGCCGCATTTGCCAGCTCATAGGCCGCCATGATTTTTTCGCGGTCATAAACCTTGCCGCTTTTTTCTATGGCGTCCATCAATTCATCTATTACGTAATATTTCATCTTGTTCCTCCATCACGAGCGATTGCCCGCAACCTGCAACCCCCTCAGGCCCGCCTTCGCAGCAAACTATTATTCGAGAGTCCGTAAAATCTTAGAATTGGAGATATCTACTTTGGCGGGATTGGTCACTACGGAAACGCACTTGCCAGAACCGCTGGGCTTGCGCGTAATTAGTTTCATTTCATCCAGAACATCAATGGCAATCTTTAATTTGCACAGGCAGGAAATATTGCCGCACAGTTTCGCATAAATCACTTCATCCGGAGCGCTCAGATTGCCCTTTGCGCGCAGATAGCGATATACAACGGCAATATCTTCCCGGTTGGGAACCGATTGTTCCCGGTCGGGAGCATCGATCCTCTCCCGGCGCATCAGCCGCTGATAGATCTGTTCGGAGTGGTGTATTTTATCATAGTCAATATTGGAAAGGTGAATATCTTTAATTTTTACAGACAGCCTCTGTTCGCCATTCCATTCACCGACGTCAACAGTCACCGCAAGGTCCACGGTTTCACCGATGCTGTATGGAAAATTCTGCGCTGTAACCCCAAAGCAAACCGCGTAAAAAACAGTATTCTCCCCGAACAGGCGAAGCCGGACATGTTTTCCGTCTCCGATGGCGTAAACACCCTGTATCGTACAGTTTTCCACCAAAAATACCGGCATTTCATTTCCCGCACCATAAGGCTCCAGCATATGAAGGGGCCGCGCATTCTCCACGCTAAAAAAGCTCGGCGAAATTTGACAGTCAACCGTCAGGGCTTGCTGAGGCATTTCAGGAAAGTTCTGCGCCGCCCAATCGTTGATTTCTTCGGTGAATTGCTTCACATGACCCGATTTCAACGTCAGACCGGCCGCTTGATTGTGCCCCCCGTACCGTTCAAGATGTTCGGAGCACGCATTGATCGCGTCGATAATGGAAAATCCTCCCACGCTGCGCGCGGAACCACGGATCGAATCGTTTTCCACAGAAAGCACAATGCAGGGCTTTCCAAACCGCTCCACCATTCTGGACGCCACGATACCCACGATACCATGGTGCCAGTGTTCCCCGGAAATGACAATCACACGCCGCATTAAAACAGTGGTATCATTTTCCAGCTGCGCCATAATCTGCGCCACGATCTGGTCCTCAATCTGGCGGCGTTTTTCATTGAGCGAATTAATCCCGACCGCCAGTTCCTCCAGTTCCTCTCCTGCGCCGACAAACAGTTCTATCGCATTGTCCACGCAGTCAAACCGTCCGGCGGAATTGATTCTGGGGACAATTCCATACGCAATATTTTCGCAGGAAAGTTCCTTGCCCGACATACCGCAAACATTGAGCAGGGCTGCAAGCCCCTCGTTGTCGGTGTTTTGCAGGGTTTGGATTCCGCGTTTGACGATCATCCGGTTTTCTCCCACAAGCGGAACAATATCTGCCACCGTGGCGACCGCAACAAGATCTCCATATTGATCCAGCATCAGGCCGCCGTCATCGTTTTCCAGCGCACAAACCAGCTTGAAAGCAACGCCGACCCCAGCCAGATATTCGCAGCCGCTTTCGTCATCCAGTCTGTGCGGGTCCACCACCGCAACCGCGTTCGGCAGCACTTCACGGGGCTTGTGATGATCGGTGATGACAATATCCACCCCGAGAGAGGCGGCGTACTCCACTTCGCCAATCGCCGTAATGCCGTTATCCACTGTGATCACAAGCGAAACGCCGTCATCCGCAATCAGCTTCAGCGCATCCACGTTCAGGCCGTACCCTTCCCGGTCACGCTGCGGAATATAATAGCAGACATTGACGCCGGCGGATTCCAGATAGCTGTAAAGCAGCACCGTTGACATAATGCCGTCGCAGTCATAATCGCCGTAAACCGCAACCTTTTCGCCGTCACTGGCCGCCCGCCGAATACGTAACACGGCTTTGTCCATGTCTTTCAGGCGCATTGGATCCGAAAAGTGGTCAGTCTGGGAAAGGAATGCCTGAATTTGTTCCTTCGTGTCATATCCTCTGCTCACAAGAACCCGGGCAACGATTGGCGAAAGATTCTGTTCCGCTGCAAGCCGGGCAACAAGCACTTCATCGGGCTGCTTTCTATTCCATCGTTTAATCGGCACGCCTATTCCTCCGTTATTTTATTACATGATTCTTCATTATACTACTTTTTTGCCTTTAACACAATATGCGGGGTCAGTCCTTGGCTGCACACACAAAGTAAACAAAAAGCCACCCAAATGGGTGGCTTTCAGCATTGTTTTTTATTCCGCGGAAGGTCCGGCTTCATAAACCACAGAAGATTCTTCTTCCTGAGCCGGGGCTTCCTCTCTAGTTTCTTCGAGCAGAGCTCTCATCGAAAGGCTGACGCGCTTTTTCTCAATATCCAGTTCGGTGATCTTAACCTGGACTTCCTGACCGATGGAAAGAACATCTGCAGGCTTATTGATCCGCTCATTTGCGATCTGGCTGATATGAATCAGACCGTCAACGCCCGGAATAATCTGGGCAAAAGCACCAAACGGAGTCATCGAAACGATCTTCACCGTGCAGACTGCACCGACTTCATACTGATTTTTCATGATTTCCCACGGATTGTCTTCGGTTTTCTTGTAACCCAGAGAAATCTTCTTGTTTTCGGCATCAATATCCTTGATATAAACCTCAACCGTGTCGCCAACGTTGACAACTTCGGAGGGATGTTTGATTCTGCTCCAGCTCAGTTCGGAAATGTGCACCATGCCGTCAACACCACCAAGGTTGACGAATGCGCCGTAGCTTGTGAGAGACTTGACGGTTCCGGTATATTTCTTGCCAACTTCGACATCCTGCCAGAACTGATCCTCCAGTTCTTTTCTCTGCTCACGCAGAACGGCACGGATAGAGCCGACCGCACGCTTGCGTTGGCGGTTCACTTCCAAAATTTTGAACTGCACCTTCTGCTTCAGCAGATTCTCAAGGCTGTCGCTTCTGGACACAGTGGCCTGAGAGGCAGGAATAAATACCTTCACCCCATTGGTCAGAGCCAAAACGCCGCCCTTGATCACTTCCACGACAACGCCTTCCAGAATTTCTTCGGTGTCGGCGGCGCCCATTACTTTCTCAAATCCGGCAATCTGGTCAAGACGCTTTTTGGAGAGCATCACAGTGCCTTCCACGTCGTTGACGCGGACAACCAGCAGTTCCATCTCATCGCCGACTTTAGCAAGGTCTTCTGTCTTTGCGTTCGGATCGTCAGTCAGTTCGCCCAGCGGAACATAACCTGCATGTTTTGTCCCAATGTCAACAGCAATTTCATTCGGGGCAATTCCCGTAACGACACCGGTTACTTTCTCCTTGTTATATATTGTTTTGAAGGATTGATTCAGCATCTCCTCAAAAGAAAGCTCGTCCTGATCTTTTAAAATCTCACTCATTGTTTTATGTACCTCCTTAATTATGCAAGCCGGTGTTGACGCACCGGCCGTAACACCAATTTTATTATAACCGCTCCAATCCACCTCATGCAGTTCTCCTGCATTTTCCACAAAAAAGGTGTCACAATACGCGCTGCAAATCTGAACAAGTTTTGTGGTATTGGAGCTATGCCGCCCACCCACAACGATCATTGCGTCGTTTTCGGCGGCAAGTTTTCTGGCTTCGGACTGTCGTTTTTCAGTAGCAATACATATTGTATCAAATATTTTTATCTTTGTACACACTTTTTTTAGTTTTTCTACACATTTTTGCCACTCCGACTGGGAAAAAGTTGTTTGTGCCACCAAAGCAACCTCAGAATTTCCATATTTTTGTATTTCGCTAAGCATTTGTTCCAATTGGGTCACAGAACCAAACGCTAAAAAAGGTCCGCGGCAATAGCCTGCAATACCTTCAACCTCCGGGTGATGAAGATCCCCCGCAATCAGCAGCAGCGTTTCGGGCGGCACATTCGCCACAATCCGGTGGATTTTTTCCACAAACGGACAGGTCGCGTCAATTACTTGGCATCCATTTTTCTCCAATTCCAGGTAAGCGGAAGCCGCTACGCCGTGGGAGCGGATAATGACTGTGCGCCCGCGGCTCTCATTCGGATTCTGAATGGGCTCAATTCCAGACCGTGAAAGCTGCTCAACAATCTGCGTGTTATGTATCAGCTCGCCCAGCGTGCAAGTAGGTTCTCCAATCCGCGCCTGTTCCAGCGCTTTGTCCACTGCGCGCTGCACACCGAAACAAAACCCTGCTGTTTTGGCAACTGTAATCACGGTTTTCCCTCCAAAAGGCCGACAATCCGATTCATCATCAGTCGGCTTGCCGCCTTAATTTCAGCGGTCGATTGTGTTCCCGGCGTAAAGTTCAGCTCTTCATTCAAGATCGGCCTGCCATAACGAACGATGACCTTCGTGCGAAATCCCAGCTTTTCGCCGTAGCACACCGCGCACGGCAGCAAATTCGCTCCTGTCCGCATGGCAACCAGCGATGCCCCGGATTTCGGCCTCTGCGGCACTCCCGTGACAGACCTCGTCCCTTCCGGAAACATGCCAAGCACTTTGCCGTTTCGGATCAGGTCAACCGCCCAGTCAACCGCGCCGGTGTCGCCTTTCCCCCGCTCCACTGGAAATGCGCCAAGGTGCCCGAGTACCCACCCCAGCAGCGGATTATGAAAAAGCTCCGATTTCGCCATAAAGCAGACCTGCGCACGGACGCCCGTCACCACAAACAAGGGGTCGAAATTTGTGCGGTGGTTCGCCACCAAAATATAACCCGTGCGAGGGATGTTCTCTTTGCCCTCTATCCTGACGGAAAACAAAATTCGCAGAAAGAACACGCAAAGTGCCCGTCCGATTTTATACAGCATCGCACAGCCTCTTCTCAATGATTTTTAAAATCTGCTCAATGGATTCTTCCATACGGTTGCCCGTCGTATCCGCGAGTATCGCGTCATCAGCCTGTTTCAGCGGGGCAATTGCACGGTGCGAATCATTATAGTCTCGCTGCCTGACCTCCGCCAGAAGCGTATCATAGCCGACCTGCTGCCCTTTCTGCGTCAGTTCTTCAAACCGCCGCCGGGCACGTTCTTCCGCGGTAGCGGTCAGGAAAATCTTTACCTGCGCATACGGCAGAACCACGGTTCCGATGTCGCGTCCGTCCATAACCACATGGTTGTTCTTGGCCAAACTGCGCTGCAGGTCAAACAGGAACTCCCGAACGGCGGGAATTGCGCTGACATTGCTGGCAGCCATTGAAATTTCGTTGCGGCGGATCTCTGCCGAGACATCCCGGCCATTGAGGTATACGCGCTGTTCACCATTGATAAAACGAAGTTCAACCTTGATCTGCTTCAGCGCGGGAATCACATCATCGGGATTGGCGGTATCGCCTCCCTGTTCAAAAACAGCGAGGCCGATTGCTCGGTAAAGCGCACCCGTGTCCACATAAATAAAGCCCAGCTTCTGCGCAACCGCGCGAGCAATTGTACTTTTTCCGGCTCCGGCCGGCCCGTCGATGGCAATTGCCGTCATCGCTATAACCTCCAAATGATTGTTTACTGCTCCGGGCAAAGATTCTGAGCCGCCAAAAAAGCAGTCGCAAACGCAATTTGCAAATTGAATCCGCCGGTAAATGCGTCCACGTCAATCACCTCTCCGGCAAAAAACAATCCATTTATCAGCTTTGACTCCATTGTCTTTGGTGAAATTTCCTTCACGGATACCCCACCCGACGTAATAATCGCTTCCTCAATGGGACGAAAACGAACCGGTGTCAGCGGCAGCGCCTTGATCAGCGAAACCAGATTCCGGCGCTGTTCACGCGTAACCGAATTCACCTTGGTATCTGCGGGAATTCCGGACAGCTGTACAATCACTGGAATCATTTTGCGCGGCAGCAGCGCGTCCAGCGAATTTGCAAAATCTTTATTTTTCTGCTCCTCAAAATCCCGCAGGATTCGCGCATCCAGCTGGTCGTGTTCCAGCGCCGGCTTCATATCGATGCTCATCCGATAGGTCTGAGGAGGTTCTGTCATATAAGAAGAAGCCGACAGCACCAGCGGCCCCGACACGCCGAAATGCGTAAACAGCATTTCGCCGAGTTCCTGATAGACCACCTTGTTTTTCGCACTTTTTAAGGTGAGCGTCACATTTTTCAGAGACAGCCCCATCATCTCGGCGCACCATGGCTCTGCGGTCACCACAGGAACGAGAGACGGTCTAGGCTGCATCACAGAATGCCCCAATTGCGCCGCCAGCCGGTAGCCATCGCCGTTGCTACCGGTCAGCGGATAGCTGGCTCCGCCGGTCGCAATGACGACGGCGCCGGCATCGAATTTCTGCCGGTCTTCGCAAACGACACCGGTTACCGCGCCATTTTCGCAGCTGACCGCCACCGCCTGCGTTTTCGGCACGATTTTGGCGCCGGACTGCTTTGCAAACATCATCAAAGCGTCAACAATCTCCGAGGCCTTATCCGAAACCGGAAAAACGCGGCTGCCGCGCTCTGTTTTCAGCGACACGCCCCGTTCCTCAAAAAAACGCATCGTGTCAGCGGGGGCAAACCCATGGATTGCGCTGTATAAGAACCGAGGATTCGTGCGTACATTCTGCAGGAACTCCTCCGGGGTACAGTTATTGGTCACATTGCAGCGGCCTTTTCCGGTAATCAGCAGCTTGCGGGCCGGCTTTACGTTTTTATCCAAAACCGTAACATCCAGGCCGCGCTGTGCCGCTAATCCCGCGCAGAACAATCCGGCGGCTCCTCCGCCAATAATAATTGCTTTATTGTTCACCGGCATCTTCCTCGTGTTTTTCGTAAACTTCGTATTCATCCCAAATACGTTCCAGCCGCGCATAAGTCTGCGCAATTTCATCTCTCTTTTTAAGGCCGACCGCGACAATCAGCGCATTGATCAGCGAAAGCGGCGCGACAAGGGAATCCACAAACGAAACCATGTCGCTGCGCGCCATCAGGACATGGTCGCCCACCTCCGCTATGGGGGATTTCAAAGAATCGGTGATTGCGATGACCTTCGCGCCGTTCGTTCTGGCGTAATGAGACGCCTGCACTGTCCGTTTGGAATAGCGCGGAAAGCTGATCCCGATAAACACATCCCCCGGGCCGATGCGCATAATCTGTTCAAACATTTCGCTGCGGCTGGTTGTGTTGATCAGCCGCACACTCGGGAAAATGTGATTAAAATAAAAGCTGAGGAACTGCGCCAGCGCGGAAGACGAACGGACACCGATAATATAGATGTTTTTAGCCTCGCAAATCCCATTTACGGCGGCTTCAAAATCCTTGTTGCTGGTTTCCTCCAGCGTGCGGCGGATTTTTTCGATGTCTTTTCCAAGCACCTTTGGCAATACGTTGGATGACTCCAGCTGTTCGCTCGTGGCATCCATGCGCTGCACTGTTGTCAGCTTGTTCCGAATCAGTTCCTGGAGCGCTTTCTGCAGTTCCGGATACCCCTCGTAGCCAACTTCAGAGGCAAAACGCACCACTGTGGATTCACTGACCCCAACAGTAGTGCCCAGTTTGGATGCAGTCATAAACGCAGCCTTATCAAAATGATTGACAATAAAACCGGCGATCAACCGCTGTCCCTTAGAAAATTTTGGCATCATCTGCCCGATTACTGTCAGCAAGTCACTATTCATTTCCGAAATCCTCTCTTACCGCTGTTTCATATCTCTCATATCATATCTTAATTTCCTGCAAAAATCAAGCAAGAAAGCAAATCCGGCAAGCAAAAATGCAGGAATTTCTTCAAATCCCTGCATTTTAACAAGCTGTTTTGAGCGCCTCATTTTTAATAAAAACTCATCTTGACATGCTTCCCCATCTTTTCCAAATATTTTAGCAAATCTTCCATCAGGCGGAGCTTAATGGAAAGGTCGATGGGCATATTGGGATTCTGATGGGCGGGGTTCATCGCCCGACCTACAAACAGGTTAACGTCGGTTGCATCCTCAAACAGCATTTTAGAGATGAGCGAAGCGCCGTCGTGCTTCCCCTCCCAGTCGCAGCCGGCGCCTGGGAACGAGGCGTATCGCTTGGCAAATTCCACCACGCGCCCCATGGTAAGCACCCCTTCGGTGCAGAGATCGACGCCGTCTATGTAGCCGATGGGGGGAATGCTTGGGTCAAGGTAATCAATTTTTGTTTTTACCGCGGTTTTCAGGAAACGCGCGGCCAGTGTGGAGGTTGTCCCGCCGCAGACGATGGTTTTTCCCTCTTTGGAGAAGAAAAGCTCCATCACCTTTT
>CAUQLV010000054.1:0-14202 GCA_963519235.1 uncultured Oscillospiraceae bacterium | reverse complement strand
TCGCGGCGGCCTCAGACGCAGCGGCTTCGGATGCGGCTTTCGCGGCGGCCTCAGATGCGGTGACTTCAGAAGATTCTTCAGACGAATCAAAAGTATTTTGTGATGCAGTTGGCTCGGAAGAAGCAACCGCAGGTGAAACGGCAGGCAATGCGAGGTTACAGCCCGCTAAGGTTACCAGGAAAGTAAGTAAAATAATCGCTTTTTTCATTGAAGAAACCCCTTTGAAAGTTTCATTTTTTCCAATCCTAACATAAAGCTGACAATTGTTCAATGCAATGATTGTTAAATTATTTTAACAGCCGGCAGAATAATTGCTTTGAATCCTGTGGTATGCTATAATCATCCAAGTATATCAATTTGCTTAAACTACCGAAGAGAGGAAACGAAAATGGCCGAACTAAAATATGAAATTACCCAAGAAATCGCAATCCTGTCCGAGAGCAGCCGCGGATGGACAAAAGAGCTGAATTTAGTCAGCTGGAATGAGCGCGAACCCAAATACGATATCCGCGAATGGGCGCCTGATCATACGAAGATGGGAAAAGGAGTCACACTTTCCGATGAAGAAATGCAGACACTGGTAAATGCATACCTTCATAAGGATGAAGAGCCGACGTTTGACTGATGGAAACGGCGAAGAAAAAGGTGCTTTTGCTTGCCACGGGCGGAACGATCGCATCCAAGCAAGGCGACGAAGGGTTGGAGCCGGAACCGGCGCCGCCCGAATTACTGACGGCTCTTGAGGAACTTGGTCATTATTATAAAATTACTTACCGTTCCATTTTAAATCTGGACAGTTCCAATATTCAGGCGGAGGAGTGGCAGCTCATTGCGCGCAGCGTATACGAGGCGCTGCCTGTTTATGACGGGGTCGTCATTACCCACGGAACAGATACGATGGCGTATACGGCGTCGATGTTGAGCTTTATGCTCCAAAATCTGCCGAAAAGCGTAGTTCTGACCGGATCGCAGCTTCCGATCGGAACACCGCTTAGCGATGCGCGCAGCAATCTTGCAACGGCGTTCGCGGCAGTGGATCATGGGCTGCCGGGAGTCAGCATTGCGTTTCATCATAAGATTATGCGAGGCTGCCGCGCTGTTAAGGTGCGTACAATGGGATTTGACGCGTTTGAAAGTGTAAACAGCCCCGACCGCGGCGAACTGTTTTCTGATGGAATACATCTGATTGGAAAACGCGCCCCGGAGCCGCAAGACCCGTTTACGCTTCGTGAACAGCTATGCAACGACGTGTTTCTGCTCAAGCTGATTCCGGGCACAAATCCGAGAATTTTTGATATGCTTCTCGAGATGAACTACCGCGGGGTGGTGCTTGAGGCATTCGGTGCGGGCGGTCTGCATTTTATCCGCAGAGACCTTGCGGCGCAGGTAAAGCGCTTGGTAGAAAATGGTGTCGCGGTCGTGGTATGCAGCCAGTGTCTTTATGAGAAGAGCGATTTTTCCATTTATGAGGTGGGGCGAAAAATTCTTTCCACCGGAGTCATTGAGGGAAGAGATATGACGACGGAAGCCGCCGTAACCAAGCTGATGTGGGCTTTGGGCCAGACGGATTCCATGGATGAGGTACGCCATATTTTCGCAACCGACTATGTCGGAGAAATAACATTGTAAGCATGAAAAGGCCCTCTTGATTCACCAAACGAAACAAGAGGACTTTTTTTATTTTTCTGTGAATTCTTTGGAAAGGTCTATATTGTTACCAGTCAGCCCCACATAAGCGCCGTTTTTAGCCTGGCTGGAATCGGGGTGTGCCATCAGCCATTTGTTGCGTGCGACAAGCAGGCCGTCTTCAAAGCATTTCGGCTCAAATACAGGCTTTTCGGTATTGGTGCCGCGGGGAAGGACAATCGCTGTGCGGTAACTTTTTTTGCCCGGAGCGTTGCAGGGGGCATAATGTAGCGTCGTTGCATAAAGTTCCACAGCTGTTCCTGCGGGAACCAAAAATGCCTTGACCAGAGACGTATCCAGCTTGCCGTCGGTGATTTCCTGCTTGCTGGCAAGCAGCAGGACAATATCGTCCGCGGCAATATCCACTTCGCTGTCGCGGTGGTATTCAAGACAGTTCAGCCGGTGATTGCTGCCGTTGCAGTAACCGACTTGAATGGGCATTCCGCCGAAGAAACGGTCCCTGATCTCGATAGACACCGGAATTTTTTCCATGTCGGGGTCGCCTGCGACATAGATTGTGCCCTTTGTGGGTTTCGGCGTCAGCATATTCAAACGCTCGATCAGCTGATCTGTGTCATAACCCTGCAAAATCTGCCCATAAGGCTGAAATTGCGGGTCGGTAATAGCAAAAATGGTAAGCGACATAAAACACCCCTCCAATAAAAAATCATTCATCACACCAAAATTATTATACACAATCATACAAAAACTGCAAGTAATTTTACGATGAGGCGGTTCATCACAGCAGCAACCCGTTGAATCTGAACTTTTGGGCAACCTATTGACAAGCACAGGCAAAAAGTATACGCTTATAATCTATACTTGTTTAATAGGAAATAGGTGAATATCGATTGAATTCCGGAGTTGAAAATACAAAAAAACGAGCCATGATTGCAATGAGCGGCGGGGTGGACAGCTCTGTAGCAGCTCTTTTGATGGCGAGACAGGGGTATGACACCGCAGGAATAACGCTGCGGCTGTTTGCGAACGAGGATGTCGGCATCAGCCGGGAAAAAACCTGCTGCTCGCTCGAAGATGTGGAGGACGCGCGCAGTGTGGCCTATCAGCTTGGCATCCCGTTTCATGTGTTTAATTTTTCAGACGCCTTTAAAGAGCAGGTTATGGACCGGTTTGCGGCGGCATATCAGGCGGGCGTGACGCCCAACCCGTGTATTGACTGCAACCGGTTTATTAAGTTTGATAAGTTGATCTGGCGGGCAAGACAGCTGGACTACGACTATGTTGTTACGGGGCACTACGCCGTCATTGAGTACGACCCCTCCGCGGGGCGGTATCTGCTCAAAAAGGGGCTGGATCAAACCAAGGACCAAAGCTATGTGCTCTATTCGCTCACGCAGGATCAGTTATCCAGAACGCTGTTTCCGCTTGGGCAGATGAAAAAATCCGAAGTGCGTAAGCTTGCGGAAGAAAACGGGCTGGTAAATGCCCGCAAGCACGACAGTCAGGACATCTGCTTTGTTCCAGATGGGAATTATACCAAATTTTTGGAAACCTATACCGGAAAGCCGCTGCAGCCCGGACGTTTCATCGACCAGGACGGAAAGATTCTGGGCGTGTGCAGGGACCCCGTCTGCTATACAATCGGACAGCGGAAGGGACTCGGAATTTCTTTTCCGGAACCGAGGTATGTCTGCGCGAAAAACACGGAGGAACGGACAGTCACGCTCGGGCAGGAAAAGGACCTCTATTCCAAATCGCTCACGGCAGCCGAGATAAACCTGATTTCCTGCGCTGAAATCAAACAGCCGATTCGCGTGCAGGCAAAAGTCCGCTACCGTCAGGAGGCGCAGTGGGCGACCGCCTGGCAGACGGATGAAACGCATTTTCGGGTGGATTTCGATTCCCCCCAGCGGGCAATTGCGGCGGGGCAGGCAGTTGTGCTTTACGACGGCGACGTCGTTGTCGGCGGTGGGACAATTGAATAATGTTATTTTCTCAAAGTCAGCGGTTCGGATGGTTATTTCACCATCCGAACCGCTTTTTAATGCTATTTTTTCTTAGAAGCTTAAATTCATGTAATATTTGGCAGGGTTGGACCTAATATAATAACAGGCTATGAACTATCAAAAACGCGGAGGTGAACGGCAATTTTTGAGCTGAGCAAAAAAAACATTAAAATTATCGCCGGTCTGACCGGCGGCGCCATTTTATTATCCTGGGCGCTGCGGAACCTTCCGGAAGTGTTCCGGTATGCGGGCATCCTGGTTGGAATCGCGGCGCCATTTTTGGTGGGGCTCTGCATTGCGTTTATTTTGAATGTTCCCATGCGGGCAGTCGAAAGTGAGCTGTTTTCGGCAAAACTGCAGAAAAGACATCCCAAACTGTATGGCGCGCGCCGCCCGATCAGTCTGATCTTCACCCTCCTGCTGGTGATTGCGGTAGTATTTCTGGCACTGTTTATTGTGATTCCGGAGGTGGGGCGCACTTTTCAAACTTTGCGTGATGGAATTCCGATGTTTGTGAGCCGCATACGATTATGGTGGGATGTTCTGGTGGATCGGCTTCCGGAGCTGAACAATTGGCGTTTCGGAACCCAACCGGAATGGGATCGAATTATTGAAACAACCTTCGGATTTTTGCAAAACGGTGCCGCTGGAATCTTTCAATCGACAATGGGAATTGCCACATCTGTGTTCAGCGGTATTCTAAACTTTTTTATCGGGTTTGTTTTTGCAATTTATGTGCTCCTGCGCAAGGATCTTCTTGGGCGCCAGTGCAGAAAACTGCTCTACGCTTATCTGCCGGAAAAAATTGCAGACGAAACCATTCGAATCGGCCGGCTTGCAAACCGGATATTTTCCAAGTTTATTTCCGGCCAGTGTCTGGAAGCGGCAATTCTTGGGGTCTTGTTTTTCGCCGCCATGTCTATTTTCCGGTTCCCTTATGCCATGATGATTTCGGTGCTGATTGCATTTACCGCACTGATCCCGGTTTTTGGGGCGTTTATCGGCTGCGCGGTCGGGATACTGATGATTCTTGTAAGCAGCCCGGTTCAGGGACTTTGGTTTCTGGTGCTGTTTCTGGTGCTTCAGCAGTTGGAGAATAATTTCATTTATCCGCGCGTTGTGGGAAATTCCGTGGGGCTTCCTGCCATGTGGGTCATGGTTGCGGTGCTGATTGGCGGCAGCACGCTTGGCGTTGTTGGAATGCTCTTCATGGTTCCGCTTTGCTCAGTGCTTTATGCGCTGCTGCGTGAATCGGTTAACCATAAAATTCTTAAAAGACAAACGCCTTTTTATAAACTTGAGTGATGGCATCTGAAACAATCTGACAATGACGGGGGGATAACAGTGGCGCTATTTACCTGCAGATTTTTCTCAAAAATTCTTTACACGACCGCAAAAGTGGAAGTGTTTTTGCCGACGCCGGACAGCGGCCAGTCGATGGGTATGAGTCTCGGGCAGCTTTACGCATCCAGACCACCTTACCCGGTTATTTATCTCCTGCACGGCATGTTTGATGACGAGACTTCTTGGCTGCGCAAAACGCGGGTTGAACTTTATGCGCAGGAATACGGGTTTGCGCTGGTCATGCCTTATGGTGAAAACGGATTTTATACGGATATGGCGCACGGACAGCGCTGGTTTACCTACCTGACAGAGGAGCTGCCGCGTTTTGTGCGCATGAATTTCCGGATATCCGCAAGGCGGCAGGATACATTCATCGCGGGGCTTTCCATGGGCGGATACGGCGCCTGCAAAGCAGCGCTGACCAATAACCGGCAATACGCCGCTTTCGCCTCTCTTTCCGGGGCAGTGGATGTGGAGGAACTGGCACGCTTTGCGGTGGAGCAGGGCATTACACAGATTGCCGAGGATGTTTTGGGAGATCTGTCCTGCATAAAAGGCGGCTCGGCGGATTTGCTGAGTTTGGCTGGCCGCCTAAAGCATAAGAAGGAGCGAACGCCGCCTGCTTACATTGCCTGCGGCGTTGATGATCTGCTGTGCTATCCAATGAATCTTTATCTGAAAGTGGGACTGGAGAAACTGCAATATCCGATGGCCTTTGTGCAGGGGCCGGGCAAACATGAATGGCGGTTTTGGGATCAGCAGATAGAGCAGGTCATCAAATGGTTTATCAGTTTGAACGGCGCAAGTGAATTATAACGGCTCACCGCCCACGATTCGTTGTGGAACGGGTACAACAGGAATAATTGCTCAGAAAATGAAAATACTACAACAATAAAATCAGCAGTGAGCGGGTGCTGTTAAAATGTTCAGATATTTTTTTTATAAAATGCGCCATTCAATGGTAAAAAGCCAAAAATCACAGAAAGCCGGTTCTAGTGCAAAGGAAGCGCAAGGCAATATGCGCGTATTCGACGAGAGGCTGACTGAAAGTCTTGCTGAAAATCTGGAAACGCTGAAGACTGCGCTGTGCAACAGCAGCGACCTTGTTGCGCACGAGTTTTCTTTTGGGCACAACCAAATCAGAGCGGCTTTGGTCTATGTTGATGGGCTTGTAGACTTAAGACTAATTAACAAAAGCATTATTGAACCCCTGATGTATCATTCCGGCAGCTTGGATTTGCGTGTAAAAAATGATAAATGCGATATAGAAATCATCAAAAAGGCAATGCTCGTCTCCGCCAATGTGAAGGAGGAGCATACCATTGATCCGCTCATCGACGGCTGTCTGTCGGGCAATGTCATTTTACTGGTGGAACACTCTGACCGGGGACTTTTGGTAAACTGCAGAGGCGGAGAAAAACGCAGCATCGAGGAGCCGTCGTCGGAGTCGGTGATACGAGGCCCCCGCGAAGGGTTCACCGAAAGCCTGCGCACCAATACGGCAATGGTCAGAAAGAAAATCAAGAATCCCTCGCTCACTTTCGATACCCGCATTCTAGGAAAAAAGACCAGAACCTCGGTCTGCGTGGCCTATATAAAAGGGCTTACCAATCAGACGCTGATTGAGAATATTCAAAAGCGGCTTGATAAAATTAACACAGATGCGATCTTGGAATCCGGATATATTGAGCAATATATAGAAGATGCGCCATTTTCCATATTTGCTACGATTGGGCATACCGAAAAACCCGATGTAGTAGCGGCAAAGCTGTTAGAAGGGCGCGCGGCAATTTTCATTGACGGAACTCCTTTTGTGCTGACCGCTCCTTTTCTGCTGGAAGAGAGCTTTCAGACTGCCGAGGATTATTACGACCGCCCTTATTTTATGACAATGCTTCGCCTGACCAGATATGTTGCCTTTTTCTTGACGATACTCGCTCCGGCATTATACGTTGCGGTAACAACCTTTCATCAGGAATTGCTGCCTACAGAGCTGTTGTTCACCATGGTCGCAGCCAGGGAAGGCATCCCTTTTCCCGCCGTTTTAGAAGCGTTTATTATGCTGGTAGCCTTTGAAATTCTAAGAGAAGCGGGGGTAAGGCTTCCGAAACCGGTCGGGCAGGCAATGAGCATCGTCGGTGCGCTCATTATGGGGGAAGCCGCGGTATCTGCCGGACTCATTGGTTCTCCAATGGTGGTTGTAATCGCGATTACAACGGTAGCTACCTTCGCGGTTCCTTCGCAGGCAGATGCCGCGGCCTTGCTCCGGCTTTATTATTTAATTCTTGCGGGAATAATAGGCGGGTTTGGAATTACAATTGGGCTCCTCGCAACATTGGCTCATTTATCCTCGCTAAAATCCTTTGGTCATCCATATCTTGCGCCAATTGCTCCGCTTCAGGTAGATGGTCTTGGTGATTCAATCATTCGTATTCCGCTTTGGATGATGATTACACGTCCTAAGAATATGGCGGACAGAGACCGGACAAGACAGAAGTTTTTTGTTCCGCCCCCTTTTGACGAGGAAGACGGTTCGGAAAATCAGGATGGTGAGCAATGAAAGATCAAGTAAAATCTGTGTGGATTGTTCTTTTAGCAGCCGCTCAGCTGCTTATGCTGACCGGCTGCTGGAACCGCCGCGAGTTGAATACGCTTGCCGTTGTAATGGGAGTTGGAATTGATAAGGCTGAGGAAGAGAATGAAATAGTATTAACCACACAGGTAATAAAAGCGGACAAACTCCATTCCGAGGCAGGAAAGGGCAGCGGAGATGATAAAGCGTATTTCAACCTATCCAACACAGGGGTGGATGTTTTTTCAATTTTAAGAAAAAACTCGCATAAGGTCAGCCGCAAATTGTATATTCCCTATAATCAAGTAATCATTTTTGGAGAGGATGTCGCAAAGGAAGGAATTCAGGACTATCTGGATTTTTTCATGCGCGATCACGAAGCACGGCTGGGTGTAAACATCCTGGTTGCACAGGGCAAAGCAAGCGATGTTCTTGACTTCGAACCCGATTTTGGAAAAGTTCCAGCTTCCAGCATTGCCCAGCTTCTGGAAAACCGAGATGCAACTTCTCAAACCGCAGAACTTAAATTGGTTGATTTTATGAAGTGTATGGCATGCGAAACAGTAGCGGCAGTTGTCCCCATGATTTCAGCGGAAGGGACAGGAAAAGAAAAGAGGGTTGAGGTATCAGCCGGAGTAGTTTTAAAGCACGGGAAAATGGTTGGAAAGCTAACGGAAAAGGAAACACGGGGACTACTTTGGGTATCTGATGAAATAAAAAGCGCACTGCTGCGTGTTAAATCAGGTAATATAGAAGCGACAATTGAAACTATAAAATCCAAAACAAAGGTGACTCCCATACTCAAGAAAGATGGAACCATTCAGATTAAGATTAGTATTAAACAGGTTGGAACACTGGGAAGCCAAACAGAAGAGGAAAGCTTGGACACTCCTGAAAAAATACAGCAGATGAATCGGGCAACAGAACAGAGTATTAAAGAAGAAATCCAGCAATCGATTCAAAAAGCACGCGAACTGAATGCGGATATTTTTAAGTTTGGAGAAATCATTCATCAAAAACACCCCAAAGAGTGGAAAACGCTTGAACCGGAGTGGGACACGCTTTTTCAAAAGCTTGATGTGGAAATGGACGTCACCGCACAAATAACCGGAATCGGAAGACTCGGTAAACCCACCAGCCCGGAAAAGGAGCAGAATGCATGAAGCGCGGGAAAGAACAGATTTCACCTTCAATGCTCACATTTTCCATTATCTGTTTTATTCAGGCCTCCACATCTCTGAGCGACTTTGTGGTTGGTGCCTTAAAACAGGAAACATGGATAAGCGTCGTCTTAGGATACTTGGTCAGTTTACCTGTTATATGGGTCTATCTCAAGTTGGCTGAAATATATCCGCAAAAGACCCTAATTGAAATTAACGACAGCGTTTTCGGGAAAAAACTTGGAAAGTTGTTTTCCGTATTATATCTTTGGTTCTTTTTTTCCCTAGCATTTTTAAATGTGTCAACAATCAGCCGATTTATGGTGATCTATGTCATGCCGGAAACGTCGCTGATGGTGATCATGGTAATGTTCGTTTTTGTATGCGTTTATTCGGTTCGAAAAGGGTTAGAGACGATGACACGATACAGCGCGTTTTTTGTGATAATTGCAGCGATTTATACCGTAGTTAACAGCATGCTGCTTTTGCAGCACATGAAGCTGTCAAACTTTTTTCCGCTGTTTGTGTCCCCGCTTATAAAATACGTGCAGGCTTCTCATACATTTGCAATTGTTCCGCTGTGTGAAATCATGGCTTTTATGATGCTGTTTCCGAATGTGGAAAAAGGAAAAAGTATCAAAAAACCTTTTTTTCTTGGCTTAATGTTTGGCGCAATTACTTTTCTGATTACCATCTCCAGAGATACCGCCGTGCTGGGGGCATTATCGGCATATTTAGAACTTCCCAGTTTTGAGGCTATCCGTTTGATCAATATAGCCAACACATTAACAAAAGTGGAAATATTCTATATTTTTCTGCTGATTATCCTTCAGTTTTTTAAAACATCTGTTTTGCTTTACGCAACAGCTAAATCTGTCGAGCAGATAGTTGGGCTCTCATCCTATAAGATGCTCACGCCTGTAATCGGAGCGCTGGCTGTTGGATTTGCTTTCATCGCTTTTTCATCCCAGGTGGATAATGCGTATTGGGGACAGAATATTGCGGCGCATTATTCCACATTTTTTGAAGTGATACTACCGGTCATTACCTTGATCGTGGCTGTTGTCCGAAAATCATGCAAGGGTCAAAAGGAGGTCAAGGTATCGTGATTTTTTTGACTTTAGCGGCTTTTCTCGTCATTGCTTATGCCGATGTACCGGAGATGCTCAGAAAGAAACGGTGGAAGGATCTTGCTGTTTATTCTCTTTTTTTTCTGGCCGCGCTCACCATGGGAATTCTGCTCGCGCTTGGTGTGGAAATTCCAAGCCCAATAGCGGGCACGCAGTATATCATCAAAGATCTCCTGCATTTGAATTACCAGTAAATTGAAGAATTAAAGGCATAAGAAAAGAGCTCCCGGTTCGGGGGCTCTTTTCGTTCAACTTAAATTTTGTTGACATAAATTAGAGGTTAACTACATGCAAAATGTGGAAAATTTTAAAAAATAATTCCAGCTGACAACATCGTGATATCTTAGAAAATCAAGTGGTCAATCCAATTTTTATTAGAAAAAAAGCACAATAAAACCGCATAGAAAACGTTTCCGGTTCCCATACGGAAGCATAAATAAGCCAAAAAGCTGCACCCCGGGCAATTATTTTAGCATGGTTAAATCTTGACAGAATTCCCGTTTAGATTATAATTGCAGAATTGGGGTTTCTGATATGGAAAACCTATTTATATATTGTATTAAGCCTAAACTACGAACTAAAAAGGAATTGAAATATGATCAAGGAAAATCAACACAGTTTTGTGACGCTGCTCAAATGTGCGGATGTCATAATCAGCCTGATTTCCATTATCACAGCATTCGGAATCCGCTTTTTTGTGTTTCGCGGATTTTGGGAAGTCTTCGGCTTGGATTATTACATGCGGTTGATGGTACTCATTCTCCCGTTCTATTTTCTGATTTATAATGTTTTTGAATTATATGATCTGCTTAGTTATAGACCGTTATTGGCAGAGACAGAAAAAGTGATCAGTGCCAATCTGGTGGGATTGGTATTTATTTTTGTGCTCGGGTTTTTTCTGCGGGTAATGGATGTTTCCCGTATGGTAATCCTGCTGTACGCACTGATCAACACCGTTTTGTCTGCCGCACTGCGCATTTTTATCCGGTTGTTTTTGCGCTCTCTGCGGCAGAAGGGCTATACTCTGAAGCGCCTTGTGATTGTCGGCTGGAACTACGCATCCGGGGAGCTATATGACAAAATGATGACGAACCGTATTTACGGCTACGATGTGCTTGGCTATTTGAGCAACCGGAAAAATCTGGAGGAAAAGCGCAAAATCAATTACATAGGCCCGATTTCCACACTGGAGTCATTTTTAAAAGCAAGCAGGGTGGACGAGGTCGTCGTTTCGCTGGACTACGGCGATTTGCCGCTGCTTGGGGAAATCATTGAGGTTTGTGAGCGCGAAGGTGTAAAAACCAGTCTGCTTCCATTTTATTCCAAGTATATGCCGGCTCATCCCCATGTGGATGAGATTGACGGAATTCCGCTGATTAATGTGCGCAGAATCCCGTTGGACAACCTGATGAACTGTATGATGAAACGCAGCTTGGATATTTTCGGTTCCCTGTTCCTGCTGGTGGTGCTTTCTCCGCTGATGCTTTTGACTGCTGTTTGCATCCGTGTTTCCTCCCCGGGGCCGGTCATCTACCATCAGCAGAGAATCGGACGCAACAAGAAAGAATTCACCATGTATAAATTCCGCTCCATGCAGGTTCAAAAGCGGGGGGACATGACAACCTGGGGGTGCCGGGGTGACAGCAGGCGCACAGGATTCGGCACGTTTATCCGAAAATACAGCATTGATGAACTACCGCAGCTGGTAAACGTCCTCAAAGGGGAAATGAGCCTAGTGGGGCCGCGGCCGGAGAGACCGTTTTTTGTGGAGAGATTCAGAGACGAAGTGCCACTCTATATGCTCAAGCACCTTGTGCGCCCCGGAATTACGGGATGGGCGCAGGTAAACGGTTGGAGAGGTGATACGTCAATTGTCGAGCGCGTTAAATGCGACCTGTTTTATATCGAGAACTGGTCATTTATGCTGGATATTAAAATTCTCCTGATGACATTCGTAAAAGGATTTGTCAATGAGTCGGAGGAACTGTAAGCAGATTGTAGTATTGTTATACAGAATTCAGTCGAAAAGCTGTATTTTAGCGATTCTTTGATTGACAGAAATTAACAAAGCATATATAATCAGTACCGCTTTATTATAAAGAATAGAATGGTTAAAGTGTGTGCATACAGTGAAAGATGTATTGCAATTGCGTATGCAGTGAAGGGCGTATTATCATGGATCATGAAAATAAATTCGGACAGTTTAAAGCAACCAGATACACAGTGCTGATTGGCATTGTGTCTTTGGTGCTTCTTTTAACGTTCGGTGCATGGGAGTATTTGCAGTCCAAGCTGGATAAAATCAATTATGTGGAGGATTCTGGAAAACAAACAGACCAGGAGGAGCCACAGAACAATGTTTCCGGATTTGGCGGGCAAAAGTATTTTAACATTCTGCTCCTTGGAACGGATGAGCGGTCGGAAAAATTCAATGTAGACGCCCGCTCGGATTGCACAATGCTGTTAAGCCTCAACCTGAAAGACCATACCGCCCGTCTGGTGAGTCTGGAACGCGGGATCGGCGTTCCAATTGAAGGACAGGAAGATGACTGGTTGACCCACGTTTTTCGTTACGGTGGAGCCAACCTTATGCTGAAAACGGTCAGCAAACAATTTGATGTGGATGTTAACCGTTATGCCCGGGTGAATTTTCACGCCTTTGCGGAAATTATTGACGCGATCGGCGGGGTAGATATCACGTTGACCGAAACGGAAGCGGCGGCGCTGAACGGAGAAATCTACACCAACGCATCAACAAAGCACCGGGTATACCCCGGACTCAATCACCTGGACGGCTACGATGCGCTGCAATACGCCCGGGAACGGTTTATTGATGACGACTGGCACCGTATGCAGCGCCAGCGTACGGTCCTGCAGGCGGCCTTGGAGCAAACTAAGCACCTAAACCTAATCCAGATCAACAATCTGATGGACAAGACACTCCCGCTTGTGCAGACCAACATGACCAAAAAGGAGATCAACTCGCTGATTCCGAAAGCGCCATTTTTTCTAGGCGTGACACTGGAACAGATGTCATTGCCGCTGCCGGGAACCTTTGGCAATAAGCTGTCCTCGGACGGGCGGAGCCTGATGCTGCTTGATTTTGAGGAAAACGCAAGGGTCCTGCATGAATTTTTATATGGCTCCTTTGATCCCGACACCTATGCTGTATCCAAGGAAGTCACAAACCGGATTGCGCTGGCACAGCAGAAAGCGGCAATAGAGTGGGCGAAAGCTCATCCGCAGCCGTCTTCCTCCGAGGACGAAGAGCTTGATGCGGAGGACGGGGACGAGGTTGATCCGGGGGATAAGCCTTCTTCCAAAACCAAGAAAAAGAAATCCTCATCTTCATCTAAATCAACCTCCTCCAAAGCATCCAGTAAGAGCCGCGCGGATGACGAGGAGGATATGCTGCTGCCGATTTTAAAGAGCGCTGAAAAAGCGGCCTCCTCGTCGAAACAGTCCTCCTCATCCAAATCAGCCAAAGCCGCCTCTTAACGGGGGAGCTCTCAGGAGAACTGACCGGCCCGGTCAGCCTTGCTTTGTGTAGATTCAGCGTAACATACATAGAAATATGAAACGCCGGTAATAAGCCATACAGGAGGCGGAAACAATTTATAAAAAGATCTTATTCTGCGCTTCAACCCTTTCCCACATCAGAAATTTTCATCTGCCGTATTTGAAGGCGTTTCGGGAACAGGGCTACGAGGTATGGGTTGCGGCCGGCAGCTCCGGAGCGGTGCCTTTTGCCGACCATGTGGTTGAGTTGCCTTTTCAAAAGCGGTTTTTCAGCTTCCGAAATCTGGAGGCAATCTTAAAAGCGCGCGCGTTGATGAAACGGGAACACTTTGAAATTCTCAGCGCTCACACGACGCTGGCGGGGGCGGTAATCAGGGCGGCTGTACTGCTGCTGCGCGACCGCCCGAAGGTGATTTACACCTGTCACGGATATCTGTTTTCCGAAGCCCAGGGGCTGCGAAAATGGGTCTACCTGCTGCCGGAAAAGCTCTGCGCCCGGGTAACCGACGTACTGATGACCATGAACAAAGAGGACTATGAGCTTGCAAGCCGCCACCGGCTTTTCCACGGTCAGTTATGCTCCATTGACGGGATGGGCTTCCATATAGAGCAGTTTGCGCCTGTTTCTTCGGAAGAACGCAAAAGTCGCCGCGCAGCGGCTGGACTGCGAGAGGAAGAAGTGCTGTTTATTTATGCCGCGGAATTTTCAAAGCGGAAAAATCAGCGGCTTTTAATACAGGCTTTTGCGATGGCGGCACCGGAAATGCCGAATGCGCGCCTGCTGCTTGCGGGTTCCGGAGTCCTTTTGGAGGACTGCCGGGAGT
>CAUQLV010000053.1:0-14274 GCA_963519235.1 uncultured Oscillospiraceae bacterium | reverse complement strand
AGGTGGTAGATGTTTCTAACGGAGAGGAAGCCATGCAGGTATTCGACCGGAATCCGTTATATTTTGATGTGGTTTTGCTGGATGTCATGATGCCCGGCATGGATGGGTTCGAGGTCTGCCGCCGTATGCGGGAAAAGAACACCTCGGTCGGGATCATCATGCTCACCGCGAAAAGTCAGGAAATGGACAAGGTCAACGGCTTAATGATCGGCGCGGACGATTATGTGACCAAGCCGTTTTCTCCTTCCGAACTGGTCGCGCGCGTAGACGCTATTCATCGCCGCGTTGCGATGGCTGCCGAAAAAGTGCAGGTCCCTGTCATCAGCGAACTGAAGTCGGGCCCTTTTATATTAAATACCAAAAGCCGCACCGTTTCCAAAAACGGACAGCTTCTGGAACTGACGCAGGTGGAATATCAGATTCTGGAATACTTTTTTAACAACCCCAATACGGCGCTTGGGCGCCAGGACATCCTCAACAAAGTCTGGGGCGAAGGGTATTTCGGCGATATTAAGATCGTCGATGTGAACATCCGCCGTCTGCGCATGAAGCTGGAGGATGTGCCGTCCGAGCCCCAGTTCCTGCTGACTGTGTGGGGCTTCGGGTATAAGTGGGTGCAAAAGTAAAACGGTAAATTCCGGTTCTTACCAGCCGGGAAGGAGGGATGACCATGGCGGCCAGAAAAATTACCAAGCGCTGGCTTTTCAACAATCTGGGCGTTATCCTCGTGATTCTGATTTCATTGGAAATCGGATTTTCCATGGGCATCCGTGCGTTTTATTACAACAATGTCCGCGCCGCGATGATGGCGCAGGCAAACTATGTCACCAACCAGCTCACCGATTATTCCGAAGATATGTCCAGCAATTTTTCCGAGCAGGTTCGCAGCCTCGTGGAGAATTTTAAAGAGCGCAACCACATGGAGCTTATGACAGTCGACCTCGACCGCAGAGTCACCTTTACGTCGAGCGGATTTGAAGCAGACTCCACCATTCAAACCAGTGATTTTGATGACGCGATGTCGGTGGGAATCGGTGAATTTGTGGGAGTCATAAACGGGGAAAACATCCTGGCCATTACGGTTGCATCTCCCGTTGTGGATCAGCAGCTCGCCGCAATGCGGTTTGCTGTTTCCCTAGACCGTGTAGACCGCCAGATTGTGTTTTTGATTCTGATCTTGACTCTGGTGGGCGTAGCAATTATCTTTTTTGTCATCTTCTCCAGCTCCTATTTTATTAATTCCATCGTAAACCCCGTGGGCGACGTGAGCGTCACCGCGCGCAAAATTGCGCAGGGGGACTTCAACGCACGTCTGTATAAAAAAAATGACGATGAAATCGGCGAACTTTGCGATACCATTAACTATATGGCGGAAGAACTTTCCGCCAATGAAAAAATGAAAAATGATTTTATCTCCTCAGTGTCCCACGAACTGCGCACCCCGCTTACCGCGATCAAGGGCTGGTCGGAAACGCTGGCTGACATGGGCGGCGAGGTCGATTCGGAGCTGCTGGGCAAAGGGATGCGTGTGATCACCGGAGAAACCGAGCGTTTAGCGCAGATGGTTGAGGAACTTTTGGATTTCAGCCGTTTGCAAAACGGACGCATGCAGCTTGTGAAAGAAAAACTGGATTTGATTGCGGAACTTTCCGACGCCGTACTGATGTTTGAGGAACGCGCAAAACATGAAAATAAGGTGCTGGTTTACGAGGAGCCTGATCAGATCGCGCTGTTTATTGGCGACCGCAATAGGCTGCGCCAGGTATTTGTCAATATTATTGACAACGCACTGAAATATTCCGACAGTGGAGATACCGTAACCGTTCGTGCCACTATCACCCCCGAGTCCACCCGTATCTCCGTTACCGATACAGGAATCGGCATCAAGGAAGCTGATCTGCCAAAGGTCAAAGAAAAATTCTTTAAAGCAAATTCCACACGCCGCGGCTCAGGAATTGGGCTTGCGGTTGCGGATGAAATCATCACGATGCACGGAGGCACATTGGAAATTTCTTCTCAAGATGGGGTCGGAACCGAGGTAACCATTTTGCTTCCCCTTGCGAAGAACTGAACGTTGAATTGTTCATAATAACAATTTATAATATCGTTATTGCCAAGTTGGATTTTGTTTAAAATCAGCGCTGGCGGAGTATTTTTATGGAAACAGGAAGGATTTGATCATTTGTCGGAAAAGAGCTGTGCAGCAAAAAAAACATCTATCGGCGGACAGGCTCTCATCGAGGGAGTCATGATGCGGGGTCCTCATATTTCAGCTATGTCGGTTCGCAAACCGGACGGTACCATCTATACGGAAACATGGGAGACCACTGCTAACAGGTGGTACACCAAGCTGCCGTTTGTCCGCGGGATCTTTAACCTCTTTTCCATGCTGGCGCTCGGCTATCGGTGCCTTATGAAGTCCGCAGACATCTCGGGGACTTCCGAGGAGGAAAACCCCTCCAAGCTGGAAATCTGGCTGGAGAACCATCTTGGAGACAAGGTATCCTTACTGTTTAACGTGCTGGTCACCATTGTTGCCACTGTGATTGCTGTCGGTTTGTTTATGCTGCTGCCGGCCACGCTTGTGAAGTATTTGGGCGGTGCCTTCTCCGCTCCCAACTATCTGCTGACCATCGCCGAGGGGATTCTGAAAATCATCATTTTTGTTCTCTATCTGTTTGCTGTTTCCAAAACGCCGGATATTCATCGTGTCTTTCAGTATCACGGAGCGGAACATAAGACGATTGCCTGCTATGAGGCAGGCGAAGAGTTGACCCCCGAAAACGCTATGAAATACATTCGCTTCCATCCCCGCTGCGGAACCAGCTTTATGCTGATTGTGCTGATTATTTCTATCATCGTTTTTTCCGTTGTAACCTGGAGCAGTATCTGGATGCGTGTGGCGCTGAAAATTCTGCTGTTGCCGGTGGTTGTCGGCATCGCATATGAGATCATCCGGTTTGCCGGACGTCACGATAATGCCCTGACCCGCGCAGTCTCCGCTCCCGGTCTCTGGTTACAGAACTTTACGACCTTTGAGCCGGACGCCTCGATGCTGGAGGTTGCGATTGCTTCCATGAAGCCCTGCATCCCTGAAAATCAAGATGAGGATCGTTTCTAATGACGCTGGAAGAAGTATACCGCACCGCCTGTCAAAGCTGTAAAGAGAAAGCGCAGGAATCTTCCTGCGCTTTTGACGTTTCCCTGCTGTTCGAGCATGTCATGGGCATCTCCCGCTACCGGCTGCCACTGGTTGGACAAGATCCCGCGGACGCGGACAAGACAGCGAGGTTTTTGGAGCTGTGCAGCCGCTATGCAAACGGCTACCCGCTGCAATACCTGATTGGTGAGTGGGAGTTCTTCGGACTGCCGTTCAAAGTTGGCGAAGGGGTGTTGATTCCACGGCCGGATACGGAAATTCTGGTGGAAACCGCGCTGGGACTGCTGAAGAACCGAAAAAATCCAGTTGTGGCTGATTTATGCGCAGGCTCCGGCTGCATCGCCGCGGCGATTGCGCACAGAAGGCCGGATGCGAAAGTTTTCGCACTGGAGCTGTCCGAAGAGGCTTTCCCTTATTTGCTCCAAAATATTAAACGGAACCACGTTCAGGTACAAGCCATACACTGCGATGTCTTTGCGCCCCCGGAACTTCCGGCACTCGATCTTGCGGTTTCCAACCCTCCTTATATAACGCAGAGCGAAATGAAAGCCCTGCAAAAACAGGTTACTTTCGAGCCGGAGATGGCGCTTTTCGGCGGAGAAGACGGCTATGATTTTTATCGCCGCCTTCCTTCTATTTACCACAGCCTGCTGAAGCCTGATGGCGCCCTTGCGTTAGAAACCGGACACCTTCAGGCGCGGGCAGTCTCTGAACTGCTGGAAGACGCGGGCTATGGAACAATCGGAATCCACAAGGATTTGGCGGGAATCGAACGTGTGGTATTTGGCCATAAAACGCAGCAATGAAGTAAATGATTCCAAACGACAGAAAGACCCGCTTTTGCGGGTCTTTCTGTTTATAGCGCTCTGGCTTTGTCTGTGACATCCTCAGGTGTGACATCCTCAGGTTCGCTTTCGCTGAGAATTTTGCGGTACATATTAATATATTCTCCCGCGGATCGCTTCCATGTAAAGTCGCTCTGCATCGCTTTCTGCACCGCCTGCTTCCAGGACTCCCTGTTGTAATAAAGATCGGCGGCGCGGTCTATCGCGCCAAGCATATCATGGGCATTATAGGTCTTAAAGGTGAACCCGTTTCCTTGCAGGTCCTCCCCCAGGTCAGTGATGGAATCCTTCAGGCCGCCGGTTTCCCGCACGATTGGCAGCGTACCGTAGCGGAGGGAAACCATCTGAGCCAGTCCACACGGCTCGCTCTTGGAAGGCATCAGGAACACATCGGAGCCGGCATAGATCTTTCGTGCCATATCCGGCAGAAATCCAATTTTCACGGCGGCCCTCCCGGGATATTTTACCTGCATTTCTTGGAAGAAGCTCTCAAAAATATAGTCCCCCGAACCAAGGGCAACGATTTGAAGTTCCCGTTTCATCATTTCCTCAAAAATGTACTGAATCAAGTCGATTCCCTTATGCGCGACAAAGCGGCTGACAATGCCAATTAGCAGAATGTCTTTGTCCTGGCTCAGACCCATGGCTTTTTGGAGTTCTATCTTATTGACCGCTTTTTTCTCCAGCGAGTCCGGCCCGAAATTTTCGTAAATGGCCGGGTCCGCCTCAGGGTTATAGCTGACAGTATCAATGCCGTTCAAAATACCGATTAATTTGTGCTGATAATCTTTCAGAAGCCGATCAAGTCCATGCGCAAACCAAGGGTCTGTGATCTCCTTGGCGTAGGTCGGGCTCACAGTCGTCACATAGTCGCTGACTTCAATGGCCGCCTTCACCATGTTCAGGCACCCGTCATACAGCATCATCGGAGCCGCATAATAAGGTAGGCCCAGAACATCCGCGGCGATTTCCATTCCATATTTCCCCTGATACTGTATGTTGTGGATCGTAAATACGGTCTTAATCTTTTTGTATTTTTCGGCCTGCCGGTAAAATACATTCAGATAAACAGGGACCATGGCAGTCTGCCAGTCGTTACAGTGGATGATTTCGGGTTCAAAATCGATGTATTGGATCATTTCCACGACCGCTTTTGAAAAAAATGCAAATCTTTCTGCGTCGTCATAAAAGCCGTAAATACCGCCCTCGCGTTTGAAGTAGTATTCATTATCCAGCAGATAATATTTAACGCCGTTATGGCTTGCCTCAAAAACGCCGCAATATTGGTTGCGCCACCCCAGGTTAACGTAAAAATTGCAGACGAACTTCATCTTTTCCCGCAGTTCCGGTTTAATTGCGCTGTAAAGCGGGAGCACGACACGGCATGCATGCTGATGGTTCCGGATTGCGCGCGGCAGCGATCCCGCGACATCTGCGAGGCCCCCGGTCGCAATAAACGGAGTGGCTTCTGATGCGACAAATAAAATCTTCATAGTGACCCTCCCTGTACTAGCGTGGGTTTGATCTTTCTCCGGCGGTAATTGCCCACCCCTTTGCGGACCTGCCGTCAGGGTTTTATATTGTATTGCCTTTGGCAATATAGATCGGATAAGTATCACAACCGATCAGTGTTCGTGCGTTTTTCACCAGCACATTCTTATCTGTAATCACGTATTCAAGGTGCGTATTATCGCTGATTGTGGTGTCCTGCATGAGAATGCAGTTGCGAAGCACAGCCCCCTTGCCGACTCTGACGCTGCGGAAAATCACGCAATTTTCAACCGTCCCATCGATAATACAGCCATCTGCGATCAGCGAGTTGCTCACTTTTGCGGAAAGCCCGTACTTCACCGGCACTTCGTCACGCACCTTTGTATAAACTGGCAGGTCGCGGGGGAACAGCTGTGAACGGACTCCGGGATCCAGCAACTCCATATGGGCATCGAAAAAGGAGCGCAGGCCCGAAATTCGATGAGAATATCCGGTGAATTCATAGGATTTCAAATTCAGTTTCCCGATGGATGGCTGAATGGCGTGGCGAATCAGCGAAAAATGGTCATGACTGATTCCCTCGCTGACCATGCGTTCGAGCAGTGTTTTTTCGATCAGCATCACATTCATATAAACGTTTTGGCTTCCGCTGACATCCGGCCTTACGAGGATATCTGTAATGTTGTGCTCGCTGTCATAGATGACCGTCGTGATGTCCCGCAGGTTTTCCGGCTGCACCTGCGCATTTTTCACCATCATCGTAATCTGCGCACCGCTTTTGATATGCTCGTTTATCATTCCGCGCAGGTCGATATTGGCGATGATATCACAGTCGCAAAGAAGCACATATTTTGCGTTGCTGTGTTTCACAAACCCCATGGCCCCGCGCAGCGCTTCCAGCCTGCCACGGTAAATCCCGCTGCCGCCGCGGCTTGCAAACGGCGGCAGGATCACCAGCCCCCCGCGCTTGCGGGAAAGATCCCATGCGCGCCCCGCACCCACATGATCCATCAGGGACTGGTAGTTTTGCTTGGTTACAATGCCGACGTCCGTGATATCGGCATTTACCATATTGGAAAGTACAAAATCAATCAGGCGGTAACGTCCCCCGTAAGGTACTGAGCCGGTGGTGCGGTTTTCTGTCAGTTCACCGAGCACAGTATCGTGCATATTGGAGAACACGATACCCAGAATTTTATTTTCCCTCATAAATTACCGCACCCCCTGCACATCTTTATCGATCATGGATTTAGGAGCCACAACGGCCCCTCTCCCAATATGAATTCCGTTTCCAACCACGGTAACTCCCCAGTTGTCCTTGTCTTCTGCGTCCTCCGGACGCTGCCCAATCATCACGTTTTCTTCAATGACACAGTCTTCCGCGATGATCGCGTATTCTACCACGGTATTCTTCTTTATAATTGTACCGGGCATTACAATGGAATCACGCACCGTCGCGCCCTTTTCCACAGTGACACCCGAAAACAGGATGGAAAAATCGACAAGACCCGCAATATTGCAGCCTTCCGTTACCATGGAATTTTGCACAACGGCGCCCTGCGCGATGAAATGCGGAGGCATCACCGGGTTTCTTGCGTAAATTTTCCAGCTGTCATCGTATAAATCGAGCGGAACCTTCGGGTCCAGCAGATCCATATTTGCTTCCCACAAGCTGTCGATGGTGCCGACATCCTTCCAGTAGCCTTCAAACGGGTAAGCCACCATTTTCTGCCCGTCTCCCAGCATGGCAGGCAGAATATCCTTGCCGAAATCATTATGGGAGTTCACGTTTTTCTCGTCATCCTCAAGATACTGCTTCATTTTTTTCCAGGAAAATATGTAGATGCCCATGGACGCCAGATTGCTCTTAGGTTTGGGGGGCTTTTCCTCAAACTCATAAATCGTGCCGTCCGGGTAAGCATTCATAATGCCGAAACGGGAGGCCTCCTCCAGCGGCACCTGTAGAACCGCGATGGTGCAGTCAGCCTGCTTTTCCTTATGGTAAATCAGCATTTTTTCATAATCCATTTTATAGACATGATCTCCGGACAATATCAGAACATATTCGGGGTCATACCGCTCGATAAAATTGATATTCTGATAGATCGCGTTCGCTGTCCCCGTATACCAATCGGAGCCGGAGCTCTTTTGGTAGGGCGGGAGAACAAAGACACCTCCGTTTGTGCGGTCAAGATCCCACGGCTGCCCGTTTCCGATATACTCGTTCAGCACCAGAGGCTGATACTGTGTCAGCACACCAACTGTGTCAATTCCCGAATTGACACAGTTGGAAAGCGGAAAATCAATAATTCGGTATTTTCCTCCAAACGGAACCGCCGGTTTTGCAAGATTTTTTGTTAAGGTATATAACCTGCTGCCCTGCCCGCCCGCAAGCAGCATGGCAATCCATTCCTTTTTACAAGACATGTATCTTCCCCCTTTGTTGATGATGTGTACACCGCTTATTTATCGTTCGCCTTTCGCCGGCTCAGCCGTTTGCCGGTTGTGGTTCCGTTGCCTTTCCCTTTGGCGGCCACTTCGGTCGCTTTGCGGCTTTGAGTTAAGCGCGCCTTTTTAGGCCTTGCCTTGAGAAAGACTACCGAGAGAGGCGGAACCGTGAGCAGGATAGATTGTTTAAGCCCATGGTCGGGCACGTTTTTGACCCGGATTGCGCCCTTGTTGATTACGCCCGACCCGCCGAAACGGACATCGTCCGTGTTAAAGATTTCGTCGTAGGAGGTTGCCTCAGGCGCCCCCACACGGTAATTTTCGCGGGTAACCGGCGCAAAGTTGCAGACAATCACCAAGTCCTGCCCCGCTTCATCAATGCGGCGGAATGCAATGATGTTTTGAGCATGATCGTCATGGGCCAGCCAACTAAAACCATCCCACGAATCCTCTACCTGCCACAGGCAGGGGGTCTTGAGGTAAAAATGGTTAAGTTCCTTGACAAAATCACGCATCTGGCGGTGCGCCTCATAATCCAGCAGCATCCAGTCCAGCTGCTGCCTATAATTCCATTCAATAAATTGCGCAAATTCACAGCCCATAAACAGAATCTTTTTCCCCGGGTGGGTCATCATATAAGCCAGAAAAGCGCGCACTCCCGCAAATTTCATCGCGTAATCGCCCGGCATCTTGTTGATCAGGGAACATTTCCCGTGCACCACTTCATCATGGGAGATAGGCAGAATAAAGTTTTCGCTGAACGCATAAAACAGGCTGAAAGTGAGCTTATCGTGGTTATAACTGCGGAAAATCGGGTCCAGCGAATGGTAGGCGAGCATATCGTTCATCCAGCCCATATTCCATTTAAAATTAAACCCAAGCCCCCCTACATAGGCCGGTTTGGTTACCAGCGGCCACGAGGTTGATTCTTCTGCAATCATTAACGCGCTCGGATGCTCGGTCAGCACCGCAGTATTCAGCTTTTGCAAAAAAGCTGCGGCTTCGAGATTCTCGCGCCCACCGTTTAGGTTGGGAAGCCATTCCCAGTCCTCACGGCCATAGTCAAGATAAAGCATAGAGGCCACCGCATCAACACGAAGTCCGTCGATATGGTATTTTTCCACCCAGAACATTGCATTGGATACCAGAAAACAAACGACTTCATTGCGTCCGAAATCAAAGATGCGGGTTCCCCAGTGCGCGTGTTCCCTTTTATGTACATCCTGATATTCGTACAGCGGCTGCCCGTCATACTCATAAAGCCCGTGGGCATCTTTCGGGAAATGGGCTGGGACCCAGTCCATGATCACGCCAATTCCTGCCTGATGGCATCTTTCAACAAGATACATAAAATCGTGCGGGGTTCCGTAACGCGAGGTGGGGGCAAAATAGCCGGTCACCTGATAGCCCCAGGAACCGTCGTAGGGGTGCTCCATCAGCGGCATCAGTTCGAGATAGTTGTAGCCCATTTCTATGAGATAGTCTACCAGTTCATCCGCGGCTTCCCGGTAGTCGAGCAAATTTCCATCCGGATATCTGCGCCAAGAACCGAGGTGCACTTCATAAATATTTATCGGGCTGCGATAAGGGTTGAGCTCCTTTCGCTTTTCCATCCACTCCTGATCCTTCCAGCCATATCCCTCAATGTCATAAAGCTTGGATGCCGTTTCAGGATTTGTCTGCGCATGAAAAGCATATGGATCCGCCTTCAAAAAAGAACGTCCGTCCCGTGTGGAAATGCAGAATTTGTAGTTCTCGAACTGCTTGACGCCCGGTACAAAGCATTCCCAAACACCGGAACGCTGATCCTGTATCAGGTGCATAGGATTTGCGTTCTCCTGCCAGTCGTTAAAATCTCCCACCACCGATACCGACTCCGCATTTGGCGCCCAAGTGCGAAAAGTGAAGCCCTGTTCTTCAGCATTCCGACAAGGATGCGCACCAAAATATTCATACGCCTTGTAATTTGTCCCCTGATGAAACAGATACAATGGTAAGTTTTCGTTTGCCCTAGCCATTGTTACACCTCCCTTTTCTATATATTAGCAGTTTTGCGAGCTCAATTCAAGTATTTGTTGTGAATATTCCAGTAAATATTCAGGTAAAGTCCTCTTCAATTTGGTTGATTTATCTATATAATTTTCACATTCCTATACCTTTCGCCAATGTAATTCGAGTCTTCGGAACTACACCAATATTGGGAGGTTCAATCCCTACAAACAGTTATTATACAGCTGCTTTACTGTCGACTTTTCAGGATTTCCGTCTGCGGCATAAAAAAAACTGGTCATGCTGCTCAGCATAACCAGATCAGTAACTAGATTTATATCGTCAAGAAAAAACACCTATTGACGAACCATCTACTGCGTGCTACTATATAGCAGTAGTAAGTTGTAAAGAATAGCATGGAGGTGTTTAGGCTGGAAAATCTAACAGAAATGCTCAAAGGCGCACTTGAGGGCTGTATCCTTGAAATTATCAGCCGCGGAGAAACCTATGGTTACGAAATCACACGACGGTTGAATGCGCTCGGCTTCACAGAGGTTGTGGAAGGAACTGTCTATACCATCTTGGTGCGGCTTGAGAAGAATCAGCTGGTGGACACCGAAAAAAAGCCATCTGATATGGGGCCGCCGCGCAAGTTTTTTGTGCTCAACAATGCCGGGCGCGAAGAGCTGCGCAGATTCTGGGCAAAATGGGAATTCGTATCATCAAAGATTAACGAGTTAAAGGAGAAAAAATGATGAACTTTTGGGAACAAATCACAGGCAGCGATATGACCAAAGAATTGAAAGCCTTTGAGTCGAGAGTCAAAAAGCTGCCTGCTGATTATCAAGCGGCATGGGAAAAAATTAACGCCACTCTTTGGCAGCATTCTGATTTCACCGGTCGCAACCTCATGCCAATTCTTGACGGTGTGCTTGGCCTGCTCGAAGAAACGGCGGCGGACGGCCAAACTGTTCAGGAGGTTTTGGGCGGCGATATCAAAGGCTTCTGTGCGGCATTAATCGGTGAAGATGGGGCAAAGTCTTTCCGCGACAAGTGGCGCAAGCAACTTAACAATTCAATCGCTAAAAAATTAGGCAAATAGGAGGATCAAAAGAGAATACAAGATATCATCGAAGGCAAAAAAGAGTGGCGTGCGCACGTGGCGCGTGTCAAAGCGCTCCCACAAGATTATCAGATTGTTTATAAGGAGATTCAAAAATACCTTTATAAGGTCGGCCCTGTTGAGTTAACCAACGGGACAAGTTTGCTCTCGGGAATTGTCGATCTTTTTGAAGAGGGCGCCGCTTTGGGAAAAGGTGTTCTCGAAATGACAGGCAGTGACGTAGCCGCTTTCTGCGACGACCTGATCAAAGATTCAAAAACTTATGCTGACATCTATCAGGAATCTGCTGACCAGAAAGTTAACAAAGCAATGAAAAAGGTTAGGGATCAAACAAAGTAAGAAGCGGATAGAATTGGCGCTTTTGGAGTACAAATGGCGTGAAACAAACTGAAATTGATGAAAGGAACCGTTATGAGCATTCGAACAGTTCTCCAGGTAACAAGTCCCTCTTTTAAAAATAACGGAGCAATCCCCAAAAAGCATACCGGATTCGGCGACGACATTTCACCAGCTTTTCAACTTGCAGACCTCGCTCCGGAAGCAGCCTCAATTGCCATTATAATGGATGACTTGGATATTCCGATGATGAAGGCGTTCAATCACTGGCTGATCTGGAATATTCCCAGTTCCCAAACAATTCCCGAGCACATTCCTTATGGCTCGGTCGTCCCTTCCCTTGGCAATGCCAGACAAGGCATCGGCTATGGCCGCAACCGATACAGGGGGCCTAAGCAGCCTGTGTTCGTCAGAAATATACATCGATATATCTTCCGATTTTATGTACTTGATTGTTTTTTGGAGTTAGACAACGGTGCCAAGAAAACAGAGTTGCTGAAAGCGATGAACAATCATATCATTCAACAAGGAAGTATCACAGGAACTTATCAAAGGTAAAACGGGACTGAACGTCTTTCAAATTTTGAGGTGCCCGAAACATCCAATGCTACTGGGACTTGCGCCCACCCCATCCTAAATAGCCTTCGCCAAACATCAGATCATACTGGAGCAGCCAGTGGTGGTCAAACCATTGCTGCTGCGCTTCGGTCATAGACTCGGAAAAGCTGCCGTCCGGTTCGACGGTAATGCCTCTGGTTCGGGCGCGGTAAACAGACATGCCATCAAGCAAAAAATCGAAAAACAGGGGTTTTTTCAGGCCATATAAATCCATCATGACAGGGCTGATATTGTAAGCCCCGATTGTCCCCAAATCCACCGCCTGACTGCTGTAATTGCTCCAGATAGCCAGCGGCGTACCGCGAAGCGAAGGACTTTTGACGTCGCCCTTTGCGATATAGCCTGTTTTTTCGTAAAGCTCGTATCCCTTGCCTATGGTGTTGTAGTGATCCCCCCAAAACACCAGGATGGTGGGCTCCTCCACATGAGAAAAATACTCTACCAGACTGTCCAGCATAGCGTCGGCTTCATGAATGCCCGTTGCAAAATCCCGCAGCTGCGAAAGGGTTTCCGCGGAAAGGCCCTTGGGGGCGCTTAGAATGTTCACCAGCTCTTGGGCAGGATAATTCTTTTCGTTATAACTGGAGTGGTTTTGCATGGTAACCGCATGGAGGAACAAGGGTTTGCTTTTATCCCGCTGCTCAAATTCCTTGATGATTCTATTGCCCATCTCCGCGTCGGAGATCAAACCGCCCTTCCAGTAGAAGCCGCGTTTGCGTTCGGGGTTGATAAAGTTTTCAGCAGAAATAAAACGATCAATGCCAAGATAGGGATAAGCCTTGTCCCGGCTCCAGTATTTGCGATAGTAGCCGTGAACAGCCAGTGTATTGTAACCCTGCTCTTTCAGATAATTCGGAAGGGAAAACATCGTATGCGTGACATGCTGCTGATAGGGTTTGCAGCCGGCCGGCAGGTGCTCCATTGAATAACCGGTGAGAGCCTCAAACTCCACGTCGCAGGTTCCGCCCCCAAAACTCGGGGAATAGGAACGGCCCGTTGCTGCACTTTCCGTTAATCTTTTTAAGGTGGGCGTAATCTCCCGGTCATATACAATCCCATCCAGCTCGCTTACATCCCAGAACGCCTCGCACATTATATAAATGATATTTGGCTGCTTTACCGCGGAAGCTGTTGCAGCCGCATAGCTGTTCTGATACAGGGGATCGGCCTGTCCCTTTTTTTCTATAAGGTCTTTGAGTTCAGAAAGGTTTTCCTGACTGTAACCATCGGGTTTGGAAATATGCAAAGCCTGCAAATTCGTCAGAAATCCGCTGACAACCCCATAATTGGCATAAAATCGGTTTTGCATCCATGTATCCGGAATGATGCCCAAGAAAGAAGTGGCTGCCGGCTGGAGATATACGCCGAAAACCTGTAATAAAAGCAGAATTGTAAGGAGAACTCCAGCGCCTATTCTCTTAAGCCGGAACCTGATTTCAAGTTTTTGTTTCCGCTCATCTAATAAAGAAGCAGCCACCGTCAAAACGATAAAGAGAGCCAGCGTCCACACCATAGAGGGGCGAGGCTCCAGATTGGCCTTTCCCACCACGTTGGAAGCCTCTGTAAACTGAGGAATATCCCAAGGTAAAAAAGGTTCCCCCCTCAGCTGAAGCTTAAAATAAGTAATAGCCGCCAGGATGTGCCCCGTGAGCCCCACAACTGCTGTGGCCAGACTGTGCCAGCCGGTTAAAAGAGACACTGCTGCATACAGAAAAAAGAAAAAAAGCCATGCTAAAAAGTATCCTGATAAATGTCCCATAAACTGGAAAAAGAATTTTTCAGTAAATAAAGTATCCCGGTGGATCCATTCTGTGGTAATCAGTGCGGACAGAGGAATCAGCAGGGATGCAATGATGCGTGCTTTTATTTTGAACTCGCCGTGCAGGCTCTGCACCAATTTTCGGAAGCCCAACGGCGCAATTGCTGTGTGTGCCAAAACAGTATCCTCCGATTTTGCTTGCTTTTTACATTTCTACATTGTAACGCTCGCTGTTATTTTTGCAACAACAAAATATTAATATTTTGCCTTTTTTTACAAAATTGGGATTGTTTTCTGAATATTTAAGAGGTATGTTTAAATTATTCAGCAAAAATCCAATCAACAAAATGAACAGAGGCGAACAAAATGTCAAAAATTGCAATCCTCATAGGCAGTCCCCGCAAAAACGGCAATACCGAAATCCTTGCAAATTCGTTTATTGAGGGGGTTAATCAACAGAAAAACAGCATCGAAGTAATTTCCGTAGCAGGAAATAAGGTCAAGA
>CAUQLV010000052.1:0-16304 GCA_963519235.1 uncultured Oscillospiraceae bacterium | reverse complement strand
GTATTGACCGTACCGTTAACCCCAACTTCAGCCACGACGTTCTGGCCGTCCCACAATCCGCGCCAGTGCCCACCTGTTTACTATACCTTAGACCATCCGAACGGTGGGCGTAGGTAGTGAAGGTATCGTCGTCGGAGAATCAGTAAGTTGCTCAAGGCCATTTACATCCGCGCTTCTTCCCGACAATAAAGAACAAGAACACTGTCATCTGGCATCAGCGTTGTTATCGCTTTATAAGGTGAGAAGTGTTTTTATACCCATTGGCGAGAATGGCGTTTTTTGGAATTCTATTTTCTATATTTGCTAAATATCTAAGAAAAACTGAACAATAGGCTCGACGACAGAGCTTACGATCTCGCACAGCTTATTTCTCCATCTTTTGTGTTTTACATACTTGCAGAATTTTAGATGGATCTTATCAATAGGAATGCTTAATTCACTCGCAACTTCATGATCCGTTATCTGCCCTGACTGCATCTTGCCAAAATATTTTCTATATCTAAGCATGACGCCCTCCTTTTCATCCCATAAGGGTATGTGCAAGGGAAGGTTCCCTTGCACATACCCTTAAATGAACTATTTAAGCCAACCTTTTAAATGATCAATGCGGGAATTATACGAATGTACTACGTTGAGATATTGCTGATCCTGTTTTATTTTATTGGGAGATGACCAAATATCCCATAAGGAAAACCCAGCTTCCTGCATTAAGGCCATGCTTCTCTTATCATCAGTCATTTTATACAACCGATAATCTGCAAAGAACTGAGATCCGCTGTATCCTCCCATAAAGTCACCGAAATATTCAGGATGTTCATTAATAACTGAATGGAGCGCAGACATTTGATTTACAAGGCTGTTTAAATCAGAGTATCCCGAAGTTTTTATGTTGCCAATCTTCATGAGTCCGAATAAAATCTGATCCAAATCATAGACAGTGCCCCGGGCAACTCCATTCATTAAAGAACGCATACCGGCACCTAAAGCCTTAGAACCAGCCCAGATCGGTGGACTTTTTTTATAATTGGTTGTTTGAGAAAGACTTAGTATATGTTTTCCATCACCAGTAAAATCTGAGGTTCCGCCAATTACATCGCCAGCGATATCATTTCTCTGTACGCGCTTCGCAAGTGTATTTCCGACATAAGGAATAGCGGCTATAGCACCTGCCCCTACTGTAACGATCCCACTCTCTGGAACGATACTGTATGTACCAGTGTAATTACCGATGATAGCTCCTGTAGAGCCCATGTGAATTAACTCTCGATCAAGTACAGCATAATAGCATCCCGAGGGATCAAAGTATGCAATGGGATTATTTCCACAGTAACTAAACCGGTTTGGGGTACTTCTGGCGGGGTCTTCTGTAGTAAAGCGACCAATGATAGGGTCATAGTTTCTCGCCCGCAGGTAGTAGGTGCCCGTTTCGCGGTCGAAGTACTCCCCGCAGTAGCGGAATGGGTTGGTGTCCAGCGGCTCAGGACTTTCCTCATTTCCAAAAGTATCGTACTTATAGGTTTTGAGTACATTTCTGCTGGTATCAACGCGGTGAATCACATCGCCGTGGGCATTGAAGATGTAGTACTGCTTCGCACCGTCAATCTCACGGGCGATCAGATTCAGGCCGCGTAGGTATCGAGTATTGACCGTACCGTTAACCCCAACTTCAGCCACGACGTTCTGGCCGTCCCACAGATGGATGTGAAGCAGGGCATCCGCGCCAGTGCCCACCTGTTTACTATACCTTAGACCATCCGGACGGTACTGGAAGTTGGCCGGCGTACCATTTTCACTCACCATAACCAACTGATTAAGCCCATTATACACCCTTGTTTCTGTCGAATCAACTGAAGTTTTTGTGAGCTGGCTGCCGTTTGCGTCATAGGTGTAGGTAGTCGTATTGGTATCTGAGCCCTCAGTCCTGACCTCGCTCACAAGCTGATTGCCCATAGAGTAAGTGTAGACAACAGAATAATTTTCTGTGCCCGAAACAGTCATTGTGGCTCGATTTGAAAAACGATCATAGGTATAAGCAATGGTCTTGCCGTCCTGCTCGCTCTCCTGGATCAGCCGTCCCATCCCATCATAGGCATAGCTGGTGACCTTGCCGTCTTTGTCCGTCTTCGATTTCTGATTTCCATCTAAGTAGTAGTCGTAGGCAAAGCTGGAAATCACAGAAACCGGGCGGTCAAATCGGTTGTCTACCGTAATCACCATATTAGCATCATTATACTTATAGCCCATGCAGGTCGCAGGAGACAGATAGTTGGTCATGGTCCGGTTACCGTTGGCGTCATAGGCGTATTTAGCAATAATCGTACTGCTGGTGCTATCGCCAATAGCAGCTTCACTGAGCCGATTCAGCCGGTCATAGATATACCACATCGACACTTCCACAACGCCGTTATGAGTGAGCTTGAATAATGACATTGTGTGGAACCTCCTCTATAGATATTGCCAGTTCTCGTACATTCTTTTCCGCCATTAAAGTTTGACTGGCTTTATAAATAAAGAGTAAAAGCGCGATTATAAGTAAACTTATCTAAATATAACAGAAGACTATGCGAATTTTAATACAGTATTCAGGAGGCGCTAACCTATACGAAATACCCGTTACCAGTTTTAGAATAAGTGCCAGTTCTAACGCTTTTTTGCAAAATTCTAACGGAAGTTCTAACCAACCAACAAAAAACATGCAGCATATATCATAACAACAAACCCGTACAGCAAGCGGTAAAGGAGCTTGCTGTACGGGCTTATGTCTGTTTTTCGTCAGACGGGAAGGCAGCGGATATAGTATGCAAAAACGACGTAAAACACATGAGATTGTCTTGGGGTGGTAGAGGCCGTGGGTTCAAGTCCCGCTATTCGGACCAAATTAAAGTCATGTATGAGGATTTGAACTCATACATGACTTTAATTATTTTATATGATATAATCATAAAAATGAAGATTATTTATATTTGGTGAGATAGTATGTTGAAAAAAGTATATTGCTGGTATAAAAATCGGATTGTAATTATTGGAGTACTGGTCGCATCATTATTTTATTTATTACATAGCTTATTGAATGTTTTTAATTTAGAATTTAGGCAATGGATTACATATTTAGTGATTTTTGTTTCATCTGTTTTGTTAATTTGGGGAATTTTTCAGCTTATATTCAAAATTAAAAAAAGAGCTATAAAAGTCATACTTATAACCCTATCAATAATTGGTTTACTTATTTTAAGCCCGTATGTAATTCTTTTTACTGGCTTTTCCTACCTTCCCGAACATATTGTAACCAAAGATGATATTAAACTTGTTGCATATGTAGGTGGATTTATGCACACAAATGTAAAATATTATGACTACAAAAATTTCTTAGTTAGAGATTCTCGTTTACGATTATATGAAGACTATGGAAGCGGTGGTTTTGATCCTATTCAGAATTCCCAGGGGATTACTTATAATGTAAAAAGCTATACATGGTATGATAACGACGGTAACCCCATCAAATAAAGATTATGAGCATAATCTTACAAGGTAATGGTTCAAAGCCCAACTTGGAAATTGTACGATATCCTTTTTAGACTGAGCTTTCATAATTAAAGTCATGTATGAGGATTTGAACTCATACATGACTTTTTTGCTTTTGTATGGTAAAATATAATGAAGGGAGTTGTTATAACTATGAAAGCTGATGTATCAGAATTGCTTTTTGCCACGCGTGATGGTTTTCGGATATGGTTATGCGACAATGCAACAACTAGCGACGGTGTATGGCTTATATTTGGAAAGACAAAGACAGTCGTTACACTAAGCGCTAATGACGCTTTGGAAGAAGCGTTGTGTTTCGGGTGGATAGACGGACAAATGAAAAGTATTGACGATACAAAATATCGTAAATATTTTTCTTGTCGTCAAGCAAAAAGCTCGTGGTCTGATAAAAATAAGAAAATAATAGAAACACTTCGAGCGAGAAATTTGATGACGAACTTGGGTGAAAGAGCTGTGGAAACTGCAAAGAAAAACGGCATGTGGGACGCTTCACCATCTGGCGGAATAACCGATGAGCAAATAGCATCTTTTTCGGACAAACTATCCAGTTTTTCGCTTGCAGGTGAAAATTTTATGAGAATGCCACGCTCTGCCCAGGTGGCGTATGTGAGAAGATATTTGTCATTTAAGAAAGAGGAAACACGGCAAAGAGATTTTGAAAAAATAGTTGATATGCTTAATCAAAATCTGAAACCGACAATAAATAGCAAAGGGTAAAATCGCACCTAATAAGCATAACCCTTGGAACATAATAGTTCAAATCCCTGTTAAAAAATCAATGATATCTTAATACAGCAAGGCTGCAAAAGCGAAACCCGTAGATTGGCTTAATAAGCTAATCTACGGGTTTTCTTATATTTTTTAGATTCAATAAATTCATGCGACTATGACACTACTACGACACTTGTACCTATAAAAACGCTGTCATAACCATCAGTGCCGTGCATGACTTTTTGCATTTTCGCCTGTCTCGCCTGCACGCTGTGTGCGACCATCACTGTGGTCTGACGCTGCCGGCTGATGTCTATAGAATGGAAGTGAAAGATTTCGGGTTCCCATAATTGCGCCCAAATGCGCGCAGTCAATATTAAGTGTTTTTTCATAGTAATCCATCGCCCGCGTTTTGTCACCAATCCCATAACTGCCGAGCCCCATCAGGTAATAACAGTATGCCCGGTTTCGGCGTGTCAGATCTTCGTTAAAGAGCTGCAGTTCCGGAAGAGAAACCGCAAAATAATCAATTTTTATAGTATCGAACAGGTGTTTTTCACCATAATCGACCAACTTATGGAACCGAGCTTTCGCTGCGTCTTCACGTCCCAGCGCACGATTGGCAAGCCCCTGATACAAAATCATATCCGCAGGCTGATCATTGTAGAACATCATGCTTGCGGGTTCTTCGTCGCCTACGGCCGCACGCTCGAAATTTACCCGAGCGACTTCAGCATTTTTTAGTGCGCTTTCCGCAAGGCCCAGTGCGTAATAGATATCGTTATCCTTTGCTCCCTCTAATTTGCCCTCGCCCAAGTTTTCCGGAAAAACAAGTGCTTTTTCCAACAGTGCTTTTGCCTTGGCAGCATCACCGGCAGAAAGAGCCTGATATGCCATTTGAGTCAGTGCGACGGTATATTGCTTGGTAACTTTGCCTTCCCCACCCTCCCATGGGTGGAACTTTCGCTGCATGAGCAGAAAGTATGCCTGCTCGTGGCGGCCAAGCAGATTAAGCAGAGTCACATATTCCGTATAAAGGTCGTCGCGCCGGTTGAAGATTTCCTGATATGCCTCAAACCGTTTTAAGCGTGCCTCAGGCGGCGTTCCCATCTTTTTGTACAGCTGATCCAGCTCAAGAAAAATCCGGGCGTCGCTCGTATCCAGTGCGAATGCCTTTTCCATCGCTTTTTTCGCTTTAGCCGGGTCGCCGCAGTGATTGTAATAGGTAAGCGCCAGATTACGCCACACCGTTGGGAAGCTGCTGTCAATTTTTACGGAAAGTTCCCACTGACGCTGTGCTTCCTGATAACGTCGTTTATCGTAGAGCAAGCATCCGAGATAGTAGGGTGCTTTCGCGTCCTGCTGATTCAGTTCCAGCGCAAAAGTCAGCACCGCAATATCTTCAAGCCGGTTGGGGAAGCAATACAGCGGACTGCGCTCCGCGGCCTGTGCAAGTATTTCTAACAGCCCGGTTTCACCTCCGGATTTCGCGTAATAGAAAGCCTCGTAATATTTAAGCATCGGGGATTCGTTTTTGCACAGGCGCAGGATGCTCTTTGCATCTTTGTACAAACCCGCATCGGCATAGTCAATAGCGCACTCAATAAAGCTGCTGGCGCGGTCTCCCATTAGAGCAAGCGTATCCTCGTGCGATACATTGTCCATCTCCTCCAGTTCAAGACGGGAGCGATAGTCGAACGCATCCAGAACTAAATTTTTACGCAGTTGCTGCCTTGCCTCGTCCACGCGGCCCATCAGTCTGAGTAGTGACGCCCGCAGGCCGAGGGCTTTCAGGTTATGCGCATTCTTTACCAGGGAGCGGTCGACATGCGCAAGCGCCTCGTCGTAGTTTCCGTGTTTGCAAGCGATGGCCGCCAGATAGTAAAAGGCTGTTTCCTGCTGTGCCGCTGACCATGCAGCCTTATAAAATGCATCAAAGGCTTTGTCGTTTTGCTCCTGATACAGCAGCGCAAGCCCAAGGTTGAAAAATGCTTCGCTATCGTATGGGTTCGGATTTTTCCATGTGAGGCGTTCGGTTGCTTTCCTGAAATGCTTCTCCGCATCCTGAAACAGGCCCCGGCGCAGAAGCAGTAATCCATAAGCCGTATTCAGCCGGATATCTCCCGGGTCGCGGCGCAGGCCTTCCAGATAATAACCATCCGGAAGGTAGGTCGCATGGCGGTACTGTTCAATATGAAGCCCTGTCAGATATAGTTCCTCGCAGGTGGCAATATCGCAGGGGGCCTTCGCGGCCTGTGCGGGCTCAGGCTGTTTCTCAATTTTTTCCTTCACAGGTTGATAGTTCAGCATGAGGCGGCCGCCTGCATCGTGTACTGACAGCGTAAGGCTCTCCGGTGTTATACCTTCCGACAACGGCACTGCTTCGCACAGTACATCTACAGGGGAAAGTGTCAGTATACGATCCAGATAATGCGTTTGGTTATCTGAAAGCGTGACGCGCGCATTTTCACAACGGGACGTTGTATAGACACACACATGCGCCTGCCCATCCTTCACCTCAAGGTTTAATGCCACTTCGGTGCTGGCGTTTTTGACATTCGCGGCTTTTTTGTAGGGCATGAAATACTGGATAAATGTTTTTTCCTCGAACGGTTTGAGCCAGGTGAAGTCTGGCTGGTTATCCGTGAACATTCCGGTCATCAGCTCGATATAGGGGCCATTTTGATCCGTAAGATTGCGATCCCATGCTTTTCCGAAATTGCCGCAGCCCCATGTCCATTGTTTCTTTCCGGGTGAAATATGATGGTCCGCGACATGCAGGATTCCGGCCTCCAACCTGTGGTCATAGCCGCCCACGAAATCGTAATCCGAGTGATATGCCATATACGATGTAGGCACAGGGATATTTTTATAGCGTGAGATATCCACCCCCGCACCATAATCATGTTTGTAATATACACCGGTAGCAATCGGGAATTTTGAAACATCCCTCTTGCCGTGGTCCATGACCGCATGAACGTCAGGCGGAAAGATGGACTGCGTATCATCATTCACTGCTACCGCCGGGTTTGCCCACCACAGAAATGTCTGCGGCAGGTTGGTGCGGTTATACAGCTGACCTTTGATCTCGATATAGGCTTTATCCGAGTACAGTGTAAATGATGCCATGCCTTTTGTACCGTACATCTGATCAACCTCGCTCACCTGCACGGTCTTGCTGCCGTTGTCATTCTCGCGCAGTACGCAGTCTGTGGGAGCGAAGGTTGTCGGCCGGTGGTGCTGCGGCCAGTTGAACTCAATGCCGCCCGAGACCCATGGCCCTGTGAGCCCCACGAGCGCCGGTTTAATGACCTCGTTATAGTATACGAAGTCGTAGCCGTTGGTCTTGTCATACGCGCGCTGGATACGTCCGCCCAGTTCCGGAAGAATCATCACACGCAGATAATCGTTTTCCAGCCAAACGGCATTATAAGTTTTGTTTTCTTTTTCATCAAGTATTTTATCGATAACGGGATAAGGATATACCTTGCCGGAGCTGCCTTGATAAACCCGATTTTCTAAAAACATTGGATTTTTATCCGGTTTACCCACTCCATAGGTGGGAATGGTGATGTTTTCACGCCACACCTCAACCTGCCCGGGAATATGTTTCATTGTCAAACCTCCTCTGAAGCTTATTATGGTTTGATTATACCATTCAGGATCAGCGCTTAGTTATTTGTTATTGCCAAGATATTTATAAAAATTGCGATTTATATTTTATAAAGATCGTTCAATTGACAAGAAAACTAAACAGATGTTATAATCTTTATGGAAATGTTTTTATATAAATTGCCTTGCAGGGAAGAAGGGTACTGTTTGAAAGTTCACAGTCAGGGTGTACTGCCTGCATCGAACCTCTATTTTCAAACGCAAAGTGAAATTGCGCGCAGCCTATATTTTTATCCGCTTTGTACCGGCCACTATATCTGTGACAACAGTTATGTTGTAGACCGCAACAGTTACAACAGCTTTCTGCTTTTATATGTCATGCGCGGCAGCGGATACGTTGTGCGCGGGAAACTGGAGCAAGCGGTCGAGGCCGGAACTATTTTTTTGCTCGACTGTTATGCGCCGCACCGCTATGGGACCCGCAAGGGCTGGGAAATCTTCTGGGTGCATTTTGACGGCGTTATGGCCCGGGCTTATTTTGACGCCATTACGCAGGGGGAAAACTGCGCGGTGCTGTTTCCGCCAGATCCGCAGACCACACAATATAACCTGGAAAAGCTTTATATGATGTATCACGTGGAGGGACAGGGCAGCGAGCCTAAGGCAAATAAGTATATTGTCAATGCGTTGACTGATTTTCTCACACATAACACGGTCGCCCCCCAGCAGACTTCCGCCATCCCCCAGGAACTGCTTACCTACATCACAGAAAACCTGCATCTGCCGCTTTCACTCAACGAAATTGCAAAACGTGCTTCGCTGAGCCCCTATTATTTCACGCGGCAGTTTAAAAAGGAAATCGGTTATACTCCGCATGAATATCTCATCATCACGCGCATCAACGCGGCAAAGTTTTATCTGAAAACGACAGGCATGGCAATTAAAGAGATCACCTATAAATGCGGCTTTTGCAGCGAATCCAGTTTTTGCACTACATTTAAGCGTTTGGTGGGCACAACTCCGCAGAACTTTCGGAAGTCTGCCTACTAGGCTTTCTAAATTGTAAGAAAAAACACACCGTCCGGCATTTTCCGGGCGGTGTGTTTTTAAGAAACAGAGTCACTTATTCCGCATATTTGCCCATGACTTCTTTATAGTTTTCGGGAGTTACAACCACCGCGTCCACAGCAGTCTCCAAGGCAGGATCTTTGCCGCTGATAACATCGAGCAGAACTTGAACCGAACCGGCGCCGACGGATTCAGCAGAGAAATAAGCGGAAGCCTTCATGCAGGAGCCGCCCTCCTTTTTGAATTCATCCTTTGCCATATAGGCGCCCAATCCAACTACGCAGGCATTGGCATCCAAGCCGACGCTCTCCAGAGCACGGACAGCGCCCACGCAGCCTTCTTCGTTTGCGCCCGTTACGAGCCAGGTCTTAATTTCAGGGTGTGCGGTGAATACGGCTGCCGCGGCCGTATTTCCTTTGTCGGTAGTTCCGTCATAGTCGGCCTTGAAAATTTTTGAAGTGTCAAAATCCGGGCACAGCGCCGTAAATTTGTCATACTCGCCTTCCGCTCGGGGCACGCAGGATGAAACCGTATCCATTGTCATAAGAAGCAGGCCAACCTCCTCTTTCCCCACGAGGGAGTTTTCCTTGGCATAGTTTGCAAGCCATTCGCCGTTTGCCTCACCAATCTTGTAGGCGTTAATGCCGACCCAAGGCGCGATTTTTTCACCGTTCACTTCCAGCGCGTCATCCGCTGCAACAATGGGGATACCGGCCTCCAGCATCTTGTCAGTGATCGCCTGAGACATCGTCTGGTCGGGGATGCAGGTCACAACTCCGGCTGCATTATTTGCTATCGCGTTATCAATTGCCTTGAGATATTCTTCCGGGCTCATTTTCGCGTCTACATAAGTAAAGGTATAGCCGGCATCCTCAGCGGCTTTCTTAGCGGCATCCCCTTCGTCGATGAACCATGTCTGGTCGCCAGCCTTATAAATGCCATAGATGACGCCGCCTGTTTTGGAGTCTTTGGCTTCCTTGCCAGCTTCAGGAGCAGACTCAGCAGTTGCAGACGCCGGGTCAGACTTAGCCGCTGAAGAGACCGGGGTGGCCGGAGAGGGAGAATCGTCCGTGCTACATGCCGCAAATGCGGGGAGACATAGCGTTAACGACAGTGCGATTGCCAAAATCTTTTTCATGTAATGTTCCTCCAAATTCTTTAATTTATTGCAATTTATTCATCCGGCAAAAGCCGGTTTGAAACGTATTATGCATTCTTCATGCTGGCCGCCAGCAGTTCTCTGGTGCGGTTGCGCTTGCGCAGGTAGTCGGATGTAAGTGCGAACAGCAGCAGTGCTCCGCGCGCCACATACTGCCAGAAGGTCGGCACGTTTACCATAATCAGCCCGGTATTGAACGCCTGAATCAATATAATCCCCAGCACAGTGCCGCCCATGTTTCCCACGCCGCCCGTGAAGGACACGCCGCCCAAAATAACGGCGGTAATGGCGTCAAACTCAAGGTTCACATTGGCCGCGGGCTGGCCCGAATTCATACGGGATGCAAAGATAATGCCGCCGATTCCGCATAAAACGCCCATCATAACAAAGCAGGTCGTTACAATGCGCTGCGGATTTAACCCGGCAAGGCGCGCGGCGTCTTTGTTGCCGCCGATTGCATAGATGCTGCGCCCGAATTTTGTCTTTGCAAGGATGAAGCCAAAAAAGACTACGGAGAGAATGGTCATCCATACGGACAGCGGAATCCTTAGGAAACGTACTTTTCCCAAATAGATAAATACAGGATCGCTGATCGCAACCGGTTTGCCGCTGCAAAGTATGTAGGCCACGCCGCGCACAATTGATTGGGTAACAAGTGTGGCGATGAACGCTTCCAGTTTAATCGTATTGACCATCCACGCATTAAACAGTCCGACACCCGCCCCAACAGCAAGCGTGATCAAAACGGAAATCCATAAAGGTACCCCCCAGCTGACAAGCAGAGCTGCCAACACACCGGACATCGCGGCCAGCGAGCCGGGAGACAAGTCGTTTTGACCCGCGATAATCAGATAGGTGTGGCCGACGGCAACCAATCCTACCAGGGATGCCGCAACACACAGATTGATCACATTCATCCAGCTAAGAAAATTTTTATTAATGGACGTGAAGACAATAAATACAACGACGATAGCCGCAATCAGCACCAGCTTGTCTCCGCCGACCGCATTGGTGATACGTTCGAAAATGCTATCTTTTTTCTCTTTGGCCGGGTTAGCCACAACACCGTGTTTCATTCTGCTCTCTCTCCTATCATTCCGAGGCTCAAAAGCCTGTCTTCCGTAGCTTCCCCGCGGGATACCTCATCCACGATACGTAGCGATTTCATGACAATAATGCGGTCCGAAAGACCTATGACTTCCGGCAGCTCCGATGAGATAAGGATTACCCCCAGCCCTCGTTTCGCAAATGTGCAGATCATCTGGTAAAACTCCGATTTTGCACCCACATCAATGCCCTTCGTCGGCTCATCCAAAATCAGAACCTTTGGGTTTGTGGCCAGCCAGCGCGCCACAATACATTTTTGCTGATTTCCTCCGGAGAGCTCCACAATCTTTTTTTCCGCGTCTGGCGTTTTGATATGAAAATCACGAATGCCCTGCTCCGCCACGGCCGCTTCTTTCTTTGTGTTTAGAATACCAAAACGGTTGGCATTTTGGTCAAGCAACGAGATGTTGATGTTGCTGGAAACCGATAGGTTTGCGAGAATTCCCTGTAGCTTACGGTCCTCTGGAACAAGAACAATCCCGTTGCGCATGGCATCTTTGGGAGATTTATTCACAAGTTCCTTTCCCTCAAGCAGGATCTTTCCGGTGCGCAGCTTATCAGCTCCGATTATTGCGCGCATCAACTCGGTACGGCCTGCGCCCACAAGCCCCGAAAAGCCTAAAATTTCTCCCACATGAAGCTGAAAAGAATTTTCCTTTACAAAATCCGAAGAGATACCCTGAACATCCAGCAGGACATCTCCGATGTCTTTGTCGCGGTCAAGGTTTGCGTAAATGTCACCAAGGTCACGCCCGACCATCATTTTAATCATCGTGCTCTCGGGCACCTTTCCGGTCGCCACCGTATCCACGTAGCACCCGTCTTTAAAGATGGCTACTTTATCGGTGATTTGCTGAATTTCGTTCATGCGGTGGGATACATACACGATGATCTTATCCTCCGCTTTTAGCTTTTTGATAATGGCAAACAGACTTTCAATCTCGGAGTCTGAAAGGCTGGCAGTCGGTTCATCGAAACAGATCACCTTTAAATTATCCCGACTGTAGGCCTTCATAATTTCCACCATCTGCTGATGTGCGATGCTCAGGTCTTTCACCTTTGTGGTCGGTTTGATCTGCAAACCAAAATCATCGATAATCCGCTGTGCCATCGCGTTGGCTTTGCGTATGTCGATGATGCCGGCACGTTTTGTGGGCATCCGACCCAGATAAATATTTTCGGCAACGCTTAGCTCCAATAAAATCTGGCGTTCCTGATAGATCACGCTGATGCCCGCCTCGATTGCTTCGTGCGGGGTGCGGAACTGTTTTTCCTCACCGTTCAGCAAATAGTTTCCCTCTTCCGGCTGGTAGTCCCCGTTCAATACCTTAAGCAGGGTCGACTTGCCCGCGCCGTTTTCTCCCAGAAAGGCCAATACCTCGCCGCTGTATACCTTAAAGCAAATATCATGCAAAGCCTTTACACCCGGAAAGTATTTAGAGATGTGTTGGAATTCCAGCACATTGTTCATGCACGCTTCCTCCTCTTCCTGAAATCCTCCCTGTTGCAAATATTTCAAAAAATTTCATAGATCAAGTTTTCCTTAATCTCTATTTTATCAGAATCCATGGGATTTTGTTTTTAAAAATTTGCGCATATATTCTAAAAAATTGCCTTTTATTTTTTTTTTGTTGTCATAACACACCAAATAAAATACACTTTTCTTTGAAAGCAAAAAATGCTAACGGAGGCATCTAAAATGAATAAAAGAAACGCGGACAAAAGCAGCCATCGGTTGTGTCTGCATAGCAGCTCGGGAATAATGGCGGAGCTAAGTCCGGTAGGTGCGGCGCTGACAGCCTTATACACGCCTGACCGGAATGGGGTTTTTGAAAATATTGCGCTTCCCTGCGCGGAACCTTCTGTGTTTGCCGGTGCAATAGTCGCCCCTGTCGCAGGGCGGATAAGCGGCGGGCAAGTGCCCATCCATGGCTGCATGTATTCCATGCCATGTAACGAAGGCACGAACTGCCTGCATAGCGGGGCGGAAACGCTGGGGCATGCCGTCTGGGATATATGTCAATCCAATGCGGACAGTGTCGTCTTGAGGGGATCCCTTGTGGACGGTGCCTGCGGGCTGCCCGGTTACCGTGCCCTTACCGTTACGTATAAGCTTACGGGGGACTCTCTTTCTATCGAATTTTGCATGAAAACGGACGCCGATACCTTTATAAACCCCACCAGCCATATCTACTGGAATCTCTCGGGCGATTTTACACGTCCCGCCTATGATCACGTGCTGACAATTAACGCGCAGAGAGTATGGTATAACGATGTGCATCATCTTCCAGTATGCCTCAAGCCGGTGCAGGATACCGCATTTGATTTCCGGTCTCCGCACACCCTTTCGCACGCTATGGAAAGCGGTTTTCAAGACTTATCCAATGCGCGCGGCTACAACAATGCATTCGAACTGAGCGGTTCGCCTGCCGCCGTACTGACAAATCCTATCAGTGGGCGGCAGCTGACATTGGAAACGGATGCGCCGTACCTTGTATTCTATTCCGGCGGTTTTCTGGGCAACGGCACAGCGCTGGCAAACGGCAGCCCCGCTGTGCCGGGATGCGCGCTGGCCTTTGAGCCGCAGTTTGTACCGGATGCCCCCCGCCTGCTGGGCAACGATCTGCCGCTGCTGCACTCCGGAGAGACATTCCGCCGTTTTATTCGTTACCGGTTCAGCAATGTATAGGAAACACTATACTACAGAATACCATATTGATTAAAAGAGTCCTTTGCCCCTATCCGGTCGGTAAGTCAGATAGAGCCGCTCAAATTTGGACTTTTCTTCCTCCGTATCAACTAAGGTTAAGTAAAATAACAATATCGCTGATTCCCTTTACGTTACTGTCATATTATAGCATGGCTGTTACTTAAGGAGAGACTAAACGCGATTCATAATTATTATAATCAGGGCACCGGCATCATAATAAGTCCCTAATATAGAACTCGATCAAGCTACACTTTTTAAGCGCCGTCCGAACTTTTAAATTCAAAACGCCCCGGCATAGCCGAGGCGTTTTGAAAAAGTATATTACGGCTTTATTATAGCGGGTCATACGCTTTATAATTCAGGACTTCTTCTATCGTAGGGATAGAGTGTGCCGCGCCTAAACGCGAAACTGCAATTGACGATGCTCTCGCCGCCAGATCTAAGGATGCTTCTATGCTGCGCCCTTGCACAATCCCTGCTAAAAAGTAACCTGTAAACGTGTCTCCCGCCGCAGTGGTGTCGACTGTTTTCACCGGGTAGATGCCTTGCGTAACGACCCGCTCCGCATCGGCATAACAGGAACCCAGCGTTCCTAAAGTCAGCACGATTTTTGCTTGTGGAAATTTGTCCCGCAGCAGTGAAATCAGAGGATCGCTTTTTAGGTTGGTGCTGCCGGTAAGCTGGCCTGCCTCGATTTCGTTTAAAACAAACCAATCCACAAGTTTCAAATTCACCTCAAGCACTTTTTCGTCCATCGGCGAAGGGTTCAGAACAATCTTTATTCCTTTTTCATGCGCCCGCTGCACAATATAGGCTAGCTCGCTGATCTCATTTTGCAGCACCAAAAAATCCCCGGCAGCAAACCCCGCAAGAGTTTCATCCACCTGCTGCTTTGTGATCTGCCGGTTCGCCCCGCCGTACAGGATGATGCAGTTGTCTCCTTCGGCGTCGTTCTGAATGATTGCGTTTCCGGTCCTAACTTCTTCCAGCACCGCAACGCAGGAACGATCCACATTTGCAGATGTCAGCATATCAAGGAGGAACTTCCCGTCTGTTCCGATGCTCCCGGCATGCCAAACCTCGACACCGGCGCGCCCGAGCGCGACAGACTGGTTAAGGCCTTTGCCACCGCAAAACAGTGTCAGGGATTTGGAGGAAATCGTCTCGCCTTTCTGCACGAAGTGGTCCACCCGGTAAACATGATCGATGTTGAGAGAGCCGAAATTCAGAATTTTCATGCAAAGTACCTCGCCAGACCTTCGAACAGATATTTGCCTGCCAGCGCGCCCTGGTCGGGGACGCCTATCGCCTTGGCGGAAAACACAGCGGCTTTCCCGTATTTGGGTATCATCTCTTTAGTTGCCTCAACACCCTCTTCCGCACCCCGCACCGCCGCCTGCATAATATCGGCAAGAGATGCCCCGGCAGCGTAGGCCTGTTCTGCCTTTTTTGCGCCAGTATCTACAGCATCCAGTACTGTGCGGTCGCCGGGTTGGCATTTTCCTCTATTTTGAATGCCCGCCGCAAAGCCGGTCAAAAATGCGGACAGCTCTTTTGGCCCCATTTCTGCGGTTTCACCGATTGCCTTGCCGCCTTCCATAATACCGCTGGACATCAGCGTACCCATAGTGGAAGGAACAAGGCTCGCCATTTTCATGCCGGCTTTGCGAAGCGTTTTGCCGATATTTCCGGGGACTCCGTTTTCCAGAATCAGTTGAGGAAGCGCACAAAACCCTTTGTGCATCGTAAGCCCAAGATCGCCATCCCCCATCTTTGCGTCCATTTCGCAAAGTTCCTCTTTTTTTTCTGTAAAAATCTCTGCAGCTCCTTTAAAAAGATCCGCGAGCTGTTCATCATTTATGCACTCCACCGACTTGCATCTCCTCTCCTGCGCCGTGGGCTAAACCTGCGTATAAAACGGGGTGTGAACCGGCATATCGATCCAATTTTTCATCTCTTCATCCGCCATATGGCAAACTGAGATGGACGCGCCGGCCATCTCCATACTGGTGGCATATTCTCCTACAAAAGTGCGGTAGGTGCGAATGCCATTTTCGTCAAGAATGCGCCGCACATTGCCGGAGAGAATATACAGTTCCTCTTGGCTGGTGGCGCCGAGTCCGTTGATGAGAACGCAGACCTCTTCCCCCGCAGCAAGCGGCATATCAGCCAAAATTTCTTCCAGGGATTCTTTTGCCAGCGCTTCGGCCGTTTTGACGGGGCCGTTCCATACACCCGGCTCTCCGTGGATGCCCATGCCGAACGCCATCTCATTCTCTGCAAGCGTGAAATTGGAATGACCCAGCTCAGGAATGACACAGGGGGACAGGGCAAAGCCGACGGTACGGGTGTTTTCTTTTGTCTTTTGCGCGGCTGCCAGCACTTCGTCCAGAC
>CAUQLV010000051.1:0-16310 GCA_963519235.1 uncultured Oscillospiraceae bacterium | reverse complement strand
TTTGGCGGGCATTCCATTCCGAGTCTACCAACAGAACGATGCGTTCCTCGAAGGAAAGCTCATTAAACTTTCTGTAATTAAGCTGGTTCCACAGCGCGGTTGCCATGGTGCTCAGCTTCATTTCACGGAGCTTGGCAATGGTGTTGTTGTCCAGCATCACTTGCGCCCTCCCTTACCGTAATAGTCGGCACCACGGGTAAAGCCAAACTCGGAGATGCTGGGTGGAGCTTCCTCAACAGGCTTGTCCTGCCCGGACTTGAGGATGGTCTGGATGGACTTATAACTGGGGCGTGGCGTGTAGAACAGCGCCTTGTCACAGGCAGCCTCTAACCGTTCCGGGCTGTACTGCTCAGATAGCTTCAGCAGGGCCATGCAAGCTCTGTAGCCCTGCTGCTCCACCCTGTATCCGGTGAGGATGGATTCCACCACGGCGGCGGTATGGGTGCCAATTTTGGCTGCCCAGCTACGGAAACGCTCACTGTTCCACTGTGTGTATTGCTGGTGCTTCGGCGGCATATGAGTTTCCTGCGTGCTGTAGCGCTCCTTAGTATCGTGCAGCCGGACATGAGAGCAGATACGGGTTCCCTCATAGAAAACCTCCACCGTGTTACGGGTCACACGCACATCTACCTGCCGCTTGATGTACTCAAACGGCACCGAATAGTACCGCCCATCCACCTCAATGTGATAGCTGAAATTCACCTTGGCGCTTTTCCATACGGATATCTCAAAGTCACGTTTCGGTAGCGGCATCAGGGATGCCCGTTCCTCCGCAAACAACGATGCCCGGCTACCGCTTTTCTTCTGGAACGGTTTGTGGTTGAGGATGTGCAGGCGCTCCCAGATAACCTCGTTCAGCTCCCGCAGGGTGAAGAATTGCTGGTTGCGGATGGCGGCCAGGATGAAGGTGGAGACAATTCCAACGCTGCCCTCTACTGTGGCCTTGTCCTTAGGGGTGCGGACTCTGGCCGGGATGATGGCCGTGCCGTAGTGCTCCGCCATCTCTTGATAGCTGCGGTTAAGAACAACCTCCGTTTTGGTATGCTTTGTCACACCGGTTTTGAGGTTATCAGGCACCAGAATGCGCGTTACTCCGCCGAAGAAGTTGTAGGCGCCCACGTGAGCGGCAATCCAGGACTCCTGCGCCATGCTGAGAAAAGCCTCTGCATAGGCGTAGCCGCTATAAGGAAATGCAGATACGAAGATGTATGCTTCCATCGTTTCGCCGGTGTCTGTATCCGTGAGCTTGGCTGTCTGTCCCGCCCAATCTACTTCCATAAGTTCACCAGGCTTGCGGCTGATGTGCATGGTGGCCTTAGTCTGGGCGATGTACTCCCGGTAGTGGGTTTTGAACTGGGTGAGCTGGTAGGGGATTTCTCCGGCATCCCGGCATCGGTCACAATACTCGAACCACAGGAGCTGCTGGGTGACGCCGGGCTTGCTCATCTCAAGGTGGATGTACTCGTAGTCCGGCAGCTTGTAACCGGGTTTGTCTCTCTCTGCCGGGAACAGACGAGCCGCCAGCTCCTTGTCTGATAGTGCCTCCGCCGTCTGCCAGTCCAGTCCCTGCGCTGCCGCGCGCTGCAGTGTTGTGATGACGGTCTGCCGGGCGATGCCCATGCTGGCCGTTATCCGGCTGTTGTTGATTCCAAGGCTGCTCAGCCGCAGAATCTCTCTGTAGTTGGTCATTCCATTGACCCTCCTTGAACGAATTCACCCCAGATTCTGAGGTGTAGGTTCAAGTTTACTACAGACCGAAAGGCGGGTGTCTAATCCTGCCGCCGAAGGTGTCCAATTTCACCGCCGAGACTGTCTAACCGCGCCGCCCGGGGGTGTCTAATCTGTCCGACATAGGCAATTTCTTCTGAACTAATCCCATTTGTGTACAAAGCAAATGGTTTTGACTGTATTTTAGTATTAACGATGCTTCATCGAACACTTCACTTTCGTTTAGCTCCATGACACTTACCTGACTGTTCCAACAGCCTTTTCCCTTTGTGCTCAGTACCATAGCTTTTGGCTACAGCACCCAAAGGTGGTTTGAAACCTATTTCTGGATATCGATTTCGAGAGACCTACTCTCATCTTCCTTAAAGCATGTACCAATTTCTCGGTACTTCAGGACGCACTTGCACGCTTACATTCAACCCCTTAAACGTATGCAAAACGTTTGAGGGGTTTTTTCAAATTCCAATTCTCTATTGTGAATGCGGTCTGCTGTTCATAAATTTTGGGGCAGGATGAAAAAACATAGCTAAAGTAGTTGACGTGGAAACAATATTGTGCAATAATAGTATCTATGGAAACTAAAATATGCAATAAAGATAATGAAATTGAATATTCCTCAATGATTATTGGAAAATTAATGAGCATTAGTGGTATTCTTGAGCGGTCAGCTAATCGATTGTTGCTGCCATATGAACTAAATCAACAACAGTTTTCGATATTATTCGAAATAGTAAAAGCAAAAAAGGTACAACAAAAGAATATAATCAACCGATTGTCTCTCGAAAAGGCACATGTGTCAAAAGTGGTGAAAAAACTACTGAGTATGGGATTAATTGAGAGTGTTCCATCTGAGGATGATAAACGTTCTTCATTTTTATTACCAACAGAAAAAGGAGAAAAAATTGTCGATGAGTGTCGATCAATCTTTGGTGTGTGGAGAAAAGAAAGGTTAAGTCAATTTAACAAAAAAGAACTTGATCAAATTTTAGAAAGTGTTGATAAGTTACAAAAAGCATTCATGAGTAAAGATTTAGATTAGCTAAAAGGAGGAAAAAATGAAAATTGAATCATTAAAGATAGCTTACTTTTCACCGACTGGTACAACAAAAAATATAGCTCTGTCTATTATGCATGGAATAGACAAAAACGATGTAGAACTAATAGATATAACTACCCCAGATGCGAGAGAACAATATTTACAGACATCGGAAAATGAATTACTAGTTGTTGCTGTGCCTGTTTATATGGGTAGAGTACCTGCTTTGTTAAGTGAATGGTTGCATAGAATTAAGGCCCTTAATACCCTTGTAGTTTGTGTCGTCGTTTATGGTAATCGTACATATGGGGATGCATTACTTGAACTTAAAGATATTTTAAAACAGCGTGGATGTATACCGATTGCTGGCGCCGCATATATTGGAGAACACTCTTTCTCAAGTTCTGAGATGCCAATAGTTGAGGGGCGTCCTGATATTAGTGATTTAAATCATGCTGAAATATTTGGATGTAAAATAAAAGAGACACTAGAATCTATTTCAACACTTAATAATATTCCTGATTTAATTATACCAGGTGACTATCCTTATGGGGGCGTTACAGAACTATGGAGTGTTGATTTTATAGAAATTAGTGATAAGTGTACAAAACAGGGGATTTGTGCGGAAGTATGCCCAGTTGGTGCTATTGATTTTAAAAATACTACTATTATTGATAAGGAGAAATGTATTAGTTGTTGTGCCTGCATTAAAAACTGTCCAGAAAATGCTAGAACTATAAAAGCAAGTCGTGTAAAGGATGCAGCAATACGATTAAACCAATTATTTAAAGAACGGAAAAATCCTGAAGTGTTTTTTATACAGTAACAAATAATACTAATTGTATATTGTTTCTTATATGTAATCTATAAAGGACATATTCCGCCTGGTAAGGTTGTAGCAGTACAATAGTATGCCGAATTTGATGCCTTTTTATCTTCTAAGTGTGAGGTCTGGTTTTCAAAAAGTCGGATTTCAGTAATCTGTTTTCGAGAAAAATACCCCTCCGCCAAGGCCCCAATATGTCCTTACGACATCATTATTGTCTCCTCAAGGCATGTTGAGACGGTTTGTATGCTTGAACGAAAATAAGTAAAGTCAAAAGTTACGGGCAAAAATCAACCAGAAAGTCCCGTACATTTAAAATCTAGGAGAACTGAAAAGAGTATTTTAGCGGAACTTTGATAAGGTATGATGAGAATGGAAAATTTGAGTATTCTGAGACTGTTAAAGATGATAAACTGAACTTCGGAAAGGCAAAAGTACAATTTATTTTACACTACCATCGGGGTCGAACCGTACGGTTCGACCGCATAAGGCATATATGGACACGGTCATAGCCATACAACTTCTTCTATGATTTAGGGATAATACTTTTGCCGTTTCATGCCTGACATATGAAAGTCTCCTGTCATAGTTTATTCTACGACAGGAGGCTTTTTCGTTCAATGTCCGTTTATCTTGGTGCGCAAAGGGGCGACTTTTGTTCACAAAAGAGATTAAGGTATTTTCTGGATACGTTGGGCTAATTTGGCCAGATAATCAGCAGAAAGGGCGATATCCTCCCGCAGAGAGAAGAGGTTGCGGCCTTCCAGCGTAATGGTGCCGGTGTAGCCAATAGCCTGCAGCATGCGCAACACAGGGGCAAAATCCAGAGTACCAAGGCCCGGAAAATAACGATTATTGTCCGACAGATGTAGATTTTGATACAGCGATTGATATTCCACCAAAGGAGATAGCAGGTGCGGTTCCTCAATGTTCATATGATAGGTGTCGGGCAGAATATGTAGTTTATCTTGTAGCTTCCGGCAAAAAGCAGCACCCTCGCAAACGCGGTTTACCAGCAGCGCTTCATAATGGTTGGTGGCTTCCAGATAAAGTGGAGCCAGATCCAGCGCACCGCAGGCCAACAGTTCGCTTAGAGATCGTTCCAACTGTGCGGTGGCAAGGGCACGATCTCCGCCGGATCCGCCTTTAATAAAACCGCAGATCACGCCAGCTTGCGCCTGATGGGCATAGGCCAACATTGTGTGGATAGCAGCTACACTTTTTCTACGCACGGTTTCGTCTTCTCCGCTGAGCGAAAGTTTGTTGTGATTAGCATAGGCACCGGAGGCCACCATGGTCAGGCGTAGGTCGTATCGGGACAGGTGCTCTATCATCTGCTGAGGTGTGGGGTTATCAAAATCGGTTAGGTTTAGCTCTACACCGTAGAACCCCCGCTGTTGCAAAAGGGCGAGAGTATTGCAAAAATCAACATTGTCCAACTGGGAGGGGGCAGCTAGCTGGATGCACAAAGGGTACAGATAAAGTTGAGACATAATGAATCTCCTTTTGGTTTAGAGATAATCGCAATAGTTGTTGTTCATAATAATGCCCAACTTGACGTAACGGATTTCCTCCGCCACAGCCTGGCCGGAAAGATATTCGTAGAGCATCCAGACGGCATCCTTACTCTGCAGTTCGGGTGCCTGCCAGATAGTGGCAGCTACAGTACCATCTTCCAGATAGGGCACAAGCTCATCAAAGATATCGCTACCGATTGCCACGACCGAATGATCCCGTCCGGTACGTTTAAGGGCTTGGCACATCGAGATTACATTTGAGGCGCTGTTACAGTAGATTCCTGAGATGTCGCGATGGTTTTCCAACTCCTGTACGACAACATCCTCCAAAGAACTGCTACCGCCGGTATTGTTGATTTCGAAGATGGCAAGGTCGGGATAGTTACCGTCCACATAGCTGAAAAAGCCAAAGGAGTTGGCGCGCAGCAGGCTCATCAGGCGGCTACCGCCCAGTAAAAGGATTCGCCCGGTGGGCGGCACCATTTTGCATAGAATCTCGGCTGCCAGACGGCCGGTACGTTCTCCGCAAGCTGTTACACAGCCTATCCGGCAGGAATCTACCGCATCGGAATCCACCGTTACCACAGGAATCCCTTTTTCCTTGAGCTGCTCAAAATAAGGGTTCAGGCTGGTATCATCCCAGCAATAGGTGATAACCCCGTGGATGTCGTCCCGTTGCAAAATATTCTCAAAAATGTCGAACTGTTCGGCGCTGGTGTGTCCGCAAGGCATGCGGATCAAGGTGACATTATAGTCTAGCATCATTTTCTCGGCCTCATCGATGCCGTCCCAAATCTTGCGGAAAAACTGATTGATATTGTGGGGCAGCAGCGGCAGTACGATGGCGATGTTCCACATACCGCGCTTAAGGCAAGAGGCCGCCACATTCACTGAGTAATTCAGTTCATGGGTAATCTCCAGAATGCGGGCGCGAGTCTGCTCACTTACGCCTGGCTTGCCGTAGATGGATTTATGCACAGTTGGGATGGATACTCCAGCCAGCTTGGCAATGTCCTTAATAGTGGGTTTTGTGCTTTTCATATGTTCCTCCCCTGCAGTACGGCTTTAAAAAACCGACTGAGGTTATTCTATGTCAATTATAATAAACGATATAAATTAAAAAATCAAGTATAGAAAAAATGCGCATAATCACCCAGCAAAATTCACAATTTAAAAAATTATAAACTATACAAAATGTAAAAAATGCAAAAAAACTATTGCATTTTATTTGAGTTATGATATTCTAAAAGCAAGGAAGGATAAACGTTTATCTATTTAAAAATCGCATAATAAACTTTAAATTCGCTGAATATTGGGATAATTTAGTTTAAAGTATTAAAGTTATAACTTAATATTGTTTAATCGTTTATCAAAAATACTGTCTGGAATCCTTGTAAAACCATCTAAGTTCTTATTTAGGAGGAAATAATTAATGAAGTATTTCGCAACTGTTGACCGCTCGGTAGAACGTTTGCCTGCCGGCGCGAAAAACTACCCCATTTTTTTGGATGAGAAAGCCCCTATTGCCGGGTGCAACGCCAGCATGGGCCAATATTACTGCGAAGAGTACCCCACACCCGGCGTACACGAAGACAACGAGGGCTTTTATGTGGTAAGCGGCAAAGGTATGGCCGTGGTGGGCGATGAAGAAAACAAGATCGCAGCCGGAAGCTTTTTTTACGCTCCTGCCGGTGTGCCCCACGCTATCAAAAAGGATGCCGGCACCCCGGACCTTGAGATTGTAATGTTCCATTTTGCCAAATAAAAACGTTCAAGGAGGGCTTAAATCATGAAAATAGTAATTGCCTGCGAGGCTTCTTCCTTTGAACTAAAGGAAGCAGTTAAAAAAAGAATCGAGGCACAAGGGTATGAGGTACTAGATGTAGGCCAGACCAGCGCAGACCAGAATGTTTTGTATTACGAGGCAGCCCAAAACCTGGCCAAGGTCATCCAAAGCGGCGAGTGTAACCGCGGTATTGTTATGTGCGGCACCGGTGCAGGAGTCTCGATGGTTGCGAATAAGTACAAGGGTGTTTATTGCGTTGCCTGCGAAAGTGTTTTTACCGCAGAAAAAATCTCGCTGATTAATAATGCCAATGTGTTGGCCATGGGTGCCCGCGTAGTGAGCCACGATATGGCTGGCGAGATGGCTGAAAAGTTTTTGGCTGGTAACTGGTGTGAAGGCTTTGCCGAGCAGCGTCGGTTGAATAACGAAAAAGGCTTTGCCATTCTGCAACAGTTGGAAGCCAAACAGAGCCAATAAATTGCAGGCTGCTTGCAGCCTGCGCAACACAGGGGGATCTAGAACATGAAAAAAGTGTTGGAATGGTTCAACAAAGGGTTGAACGCGATTTTCCATTTTTTACAGTTTTATTCCAAGGTTGTGCTGGTGGCCGTCGTGGTCATTGTCAGCGCCCAGGTTATTTCACGAAAATTTCTGCATTACAGCATCATCTGGTCTGAAGAGGTAGCACTGTTGCTGATGGTTTGGACAGCGTTCATTTCGCTAGCTATCGGTGTTGCAAAAAAGCTACATATCTCGATCGAGTTGTTTTACAACAAGTGCCCAAAGCCGATTCGTACATTTTCGGACTGGCTCAGCTATTTGGTTACTGCTTTTGTGGGTTTAGCGCTTATGATCAATGGCGCCAGGCTTGTTATGGCTACTCTGCATTCCACCTTGCCCACCACCAAATGGCCAAGCTTCTTTTTGTATCTGATGATCCCGGTGGGCGGATTTTTCACCGTGTACTGTACCGTATTACATATGTTTTTTCCCAGCGCCGCCAGAGTGTTTGCGGATGAATTCGCCGACCCGGCTCCTGAACTGCCCCCTAAAGAGGAGGAAAAACAATGACAACGAGTATCGCAATTGCCCTGCTAGTGGGCGGGTTTATCCTGCTCATTATATTAAAAGTACCTATTCCCATCGCGCTCATCGCCTCTACCGCTGTTACCATGATCTATCTGGATTTGCCATTGATGACGATGGTGCAACAGATGGCTAAATCCATCAACAGCTTTTCACTGATGGCGGTGCCCTTTTTCATCCTGGCAGGTGAGATTATGGGCTCGGGTGGCATATCGGATAGGTTGGTAGATTTCGCTAATGCCATTGTGGGTCGGTTCCGGGGCGGTTTGGCCTATGTCAACTGTCTGGCCTCCATGTTTTTTGGCGGCATTTCCGGTTCGGCAGTAGCCGATGTTTCCTCCCTGGGTTCTATTGAGATACCGATGATGATGAAAACCGGTTATGACAGAGAATTTGCCACTGCGCTCACCATTACCACTTCCTGCCAGGGCATTCTTATTCCACCCTCGCACAATATGATCTTTTTCGCTTTGGCTGCTGGTGGTGTGTCGGTTGGCAAGCTCTTCCTGGCAGGTGCCATCCCTGGTGTTGTGTTGGGCATGAGCTTGATGGGCTATTCTTTTTTCGTTTCAATTAAGCGTCGATATCCTAAGGGCGAGGCTATGACCCTACGTCAGGTGCTGCATGTTTCTAAGGATGCATTCTTTGCGGTGTTTACCACTGTGATCATTATGGGAGGCGTTATCGGCGGCCTGTTCACAGCTACCGAATCCGCAGCTATTGCCTGTATCTATGCGCTGATTATCTCAATGTTTGTGTATAAAGAGCTTAAATTGAAGGATATTCCTAGAGTCTTGGGTAACGTGATTAACACCCTCTGTCTGTCTTTCAGCCTGATTGCAGCAGCTGGGGCGTTTGGTTATGTGCTGGCCTACCTGAAGGTACCAGCCCTGCTTACCAATTTCCTGCTATCAATTACCACAAACAAGATCATTCTGCTGCTGCTGATTAATGTAATGCTGTTGATGCTGGGCTGCATTATGGATATGGCACCTATCATCTTCATCGTTACACCTATTCTTCTGCCGGTGGTCATATCCCTTGGGATGAATCCGATACATTTCGGTGTTATGATGATCTTTAATCTGGCATGCGGTCTGTGCACCCCGCCTGTCGGTTCTGCCCTGTTTGTAGGGTGTGCCGTTGGTAAGATCTCTATTGAGCGGGTTGTCAAAGAAATGCTGCCTATGTATGCTATTATGATCGCCGTGCTCCTCATTGTTACTTTTGTACCGGCAATGTCAATCTGGTTGCCTAATTTAATCATGGGCTAAGGAGGCTAACATGAAATCTCATTTTACTCCCGACGAGACCCTTAAAAAGCTTGAGCCGGCAAATATGGGTCTTACCTATTGCTCGGCTCAGCGTCTTGAGCTGGATGCCTCTCTAGAGTTGCAGAGCAGCACCGAGGAGCTTTGCCTTGTTTGTATCGAAGGTGAGTGTACTTATCGGTGTAACGGTAACACAGGCACCGCAACCTTGGGCGATATGCTTTATGTGCCGATTGAAACTGCCATCCAGCTGGATGGCAGCCAGGCGGTGCTTGCCCGGTTTGGCGCGCCTTGTACCCAAAAGTATAGCTTTGGACACATCCGCTTTTCTGAGGTAGACGCCGATGAAAGACACAAGATATACGGCAAGACTGAAAACGGTACCAGACGGGATGTCTGGAACTTTATCGACGAAACCTTTCCTTCCGGCCGGTTTCTGACCGGTATCTGCTATAGCGTACCCGGCGGTTGGACGGCCTGGCCTCCCCATGAACACGGTAAAGAGCGGGAGGAAGTATATGTCTACTTCGACATGGGCAATGCGTTTGGTGTGCAGTGTGTTTATGATGAGCTAGATACAGCAAGTGCCTATGTGGTTCAGAATGGCCATTTGGTGGCGATTCCTCACGGTTATCATCCCAATGTTGGCTGTCCGGCCGGTAGCCTGCGGTATGTGTACTGCATGGTTTCTACAACTGAAGGCGACCGCAATTTTATGGATCTGCGTACCCAGAAAATTTACGGCGATAAGTTAGAGTAAGGGAGGAGAAAAGCCATGATTAATACCGCTTCTGTCCTTAATATTAACTTTTTAGAGTTAAAGCAGGATATAGACGCACTGGTGGCGGGTGGCACGACCTGCTTGCATATTGACGTGATGGATGGCCATTATGTGCCTAATTTGTGCATGCCGGTCAAATTTATACGTGAGATCCATCAAGCTTATCCCCAGCTTACTCTTGACGTACACCTGATGGTGGATGATCCTGCCACCTATATTGGCCAGATGCAAGAGGCCGGAACAGATTATTTCTGCTTTCATACCGACAGTACCAGGTTTGTACGGCGCACTATCAACCAGATCCGCGCCGCCGGTATGAAGCCTGGCATCACAATTAATCCCTCTCAGCGCATCGATGAGATGCTACCTTATATGGAATATGTGGATATGGTCATGCTGATGGCTGTAGAACCTGGGTTTGCCGGTCAGACCCTGTTGCCCGGCAGCATGGAACGGCTGGCCGAGATTGCCGAACTGCGCAAGCGGTATGGTTGCAGCTTTCTTATTTCAGTGGATGGCGGAATCGACTACGAAAAGGGTCACCAGTGCAAGGAGATCGGCGTGGATATGATCGTGGGTACCATTCACACCATCTTTAAACAGCCCGAGGGCATTACTGAGGCTTGCCGCCGCTTTAAGCGGGAGCTGGGCTGATGCCTCAAAAAAACTGTGTTATTGGCGGGAAAATCCCTGCTGAAATTTTAAACTATTTAGGAGGATAACCATGAACTTGAAAAAAAGTTTAGCTATCGTACTTGCAGCCATGCTGGCGTTGCCCCTGACAGCCTGCAACTCTTCTACCGCATCATCATCCAGCGCATCCAAAAGTACTTCGGCTCCTGTCGAGTCCAGCACGCCCGCCGAGACTATAACACTGCGTCTTGCCTCCAACCACACCGAGGATTTTGTTACTTCTAAGGCTTGCATTAAGTTTGCTGAGCTCGTTGCTGAAAAAACCAACGGTGCTGTTGTCGTGGAAAACTACTTCAACGCTGTGTTGGGCGAAGAAAAAGCCACCATTGAGCAGGCTCAGTTCGGCGGTATTGATCTGATCCGTGTCAACATGTCTCCTCTGGCTGAATTCGTAGATGAGCTCAACGCATTGCAGTTCCCTTACATCTTTGCAAGCCGCGAACATTTTTGGAATGTAATGGATTCCGATGATATTGGTAAGGCCATCCTGCATTCCGATGCTATGGTCAGTAACAATCTATATGGTCTGTGTTACTACGATAATGGTACCCGCAACTTTTTCTTCTCTGATGCCGATGTACACACTCCTTCTGATATGGCCAATCTGTCCATTCGCGTGCAGGAATCCAACCTGATGATTGGCATGGTTAGAGCCATGGGCGCAAATCCCACTGCTATGACCTCAAGTGAAATTTATTCTGCTCTGCAGACCGGCGTTATCAATGGCGCTGAGAACAACCTGCCTTGGTACCTGTCTATGTCACTCAACGAAGTTGCTCCCAAAATCACAATGGACGAGCACAACCGTTCTGCTGACCTGCTTGTTATGTCCAAAGCTTCAATGGATAAGTTGACTGAAGACCAGATCACTGCGATTCAGGAAGCTGCCGATGAATCCAGTCAGTATCAGCGTGAACTGTGGGTAGAGAGCGAGAAAGAAGCTCGTAAAACCTGCCTAGAAGTTGGCTGCACAATCGTGGATCTCGAAGATTCCGAACGTCAGCTGTTCATGGACGCTGTTAAAGAACTGAACACTACCGAAGGCGCGAAGTACAGCGATTTGTTCGCTAAAATTGCTGCATTGCAGTAAATTGAAAATTACCGCTTGGGTGCGGCGAGCCTGATGTGTAAATAATGTGCGAAGTGTACATGGCCATCCGTTTGGCCGTGTACACTTTTTGTACAAGGGAGAGAACATATGTGAATCAAGAATTTGATGTTGTCGTAGTGGGCGGTGGAGCCGTAGGTAGCGCCATTGCCCGTGAATTGTGCCGTTATCTGCTTACCGTGGGTGTTTTGGAAAAAAATCTAGACGTCTGCTATGAAACAAGCGGCCGTAATTCAGCCGTATTGCATGGTGGTTTTGCCTATGAATCTGGTTCCCTTAAAGCAAAGCTCTGTGTGGAGGGCAACCTTGAGTTCGATCAAGTGGCCAAAGAGCTTGATGTGCCATTTTTGCGCACAGGCAAGGTGCTGGTGGGTAACACTCCGGAAGAGTTGGCCAGCCTGCGTAAAACCTTGGAAGCAGGAAAGATCAACGGTGTGACCGGTCTGGAGATCATCGATAAAGAAAAACTGTACCAGTTGGTACCGGAGGTAGTGGGTGAGTTTGCTCTGTACAGCCCCTCCAGCGGAATTTTGGACCCTTTTAATTATACCGTAGCACTGGCGGAAAATGCCGTGCAAAACGGTGCAAGCTACTTTTTTGATTGTGAAGTTACCGGCATCCGGTGGGAGCAGGGCAGGTATCGGCTGTTCACAAAGCAGGGAAATTTTACTGCAAAATGGGTGGTCAACAGTGCGGGTTTGGGTTGCGGGCAAATCGCCGAGATGTTAGGCATTCATGGGTATACCATTAAAGGTAGCAAAGGTACCTATATCATTTTGGATAAGCGTACAGGCCCTCTGCTACCCATGCCGGTCTATCCGGTGCCCAGCAATACATATATGGGTATTCACGTTACGCCTACTGTAGATGGAAACGTTATTGTAGGCCCGGATGCTGAGTATATTGAAGATTTTTGGGATTATGGAGTACCCCAAAAGAATATGGATTATCTGGCCGAAAGTGCCAGTTCGCTCTGGCCGCATATTCATCGGGCGGATTATATCCGCAACTATGCAGGCACTCTCTCCAAGTGGGTAGATGATCAGGGCGTGATCCATGATTTTGTTATCGAGACTCGGCCGGAAGCGCCTCAGGTGATCAACCTTGTGGGTATCGAATCTCCCGGACTGACGGCGGCGCTGCCCATTGCCCGGTATGCGGTCAATCTGCTCGTTGAGCAGGAACGGCCGGACAAAAACCATGCCTTTGAACCGAAACGTCAAGGCATCCGGCGATTTGCGACGGCTACCGAAGAGCAAAGAGCCGACCTGATCGCACAGGACCCGAATTATGGCGAGCTGATCTGCCGCTGCGAGCAGGTGACCAAGGCTGAACTGTTTCAGGCTATCCACAACCCTCTCGGCGTTCACACCATGGCGGGCATTAAATACCGTACCCGCTGCATGATGGGACGCTGCCAGGGCGGGTATTGTCAGATGCGCATGGCGCAGTTTATCCAAGAGGAGCTGGGCCTGGCACCCGAACAGGTTGAATATGCACGTGTAGGCTCCAATCCATTTACAGGAAGGGTGCGGAAATGAACCAGCCGAAAAAAATTGATGTTATTATTGTTGGCGGCGGCCCGGCCGGGCTTGCAGCTGCGATTCGTTTATACAAAAAAGGTATAACCGACCTGTTGGTTGTGGAGAGGGAGAACCAGTGCGGCGGGATTCTACGCCAGTGCATTCATGACGGTTTTGGTCTTAAACGTTTTGGCGAAACCCTCAGCGGGCCGGAGTATGCGGAGCGTTTCTGGAGCGAAGCTCAGGCACTTGGCATTCCGGTAGTCTGTGGCACTACCGTGACGGAGATCACCCATGAAAAGCTTGTCACCACCGTCAGCCGACAGGGCATTCAAAAATATCAGGCCCGGACGGTCGTGCTGACCATGGGCTGCAGGGAACGCACCCGCGGTGCGCTTGCAATTCCCGGTGACAGGCCCAGCGGCGTATTTACTGCCGGAGTTGCCCAAAGTTATATGAACGTGTATAATATTATGGTAGGCAAAGAGGTCGTTATTTTGGGTTCCGGCGACATTGGCCTGATTATGGCGCGCCGCCTGACTCTGGAGGGTGCCCATGTGCAGGCTGTGTTCGAGATACAGGCCTGCCCCAGCGGCTTGCCCCGCAACATGGAGCAGTGCCTGCGGGATTACGATATTCCCCTCTATCTGAATCATACGGTTACGGCTATCCACGGCAAAAGCCGGCTCACCGGCATAACGGTCTCTCAGGTTGATGAACGTCTGAGACCAATCACCGGTACCGAGAAGGAGTATGCTTGCGATACCTTGATTCTTTCGGTGGGTCTTTTGCCGGAAAATGAGCTTTCCATCGACGCTGGAGTGTTGCTGGACTGCCATACACACGGCGCTGTGGTGGATGAATTTCTGCAGACCAGCGTACCGGGCATTTTTGCGGCAGGTAATGTGCTGCATGTGCACGATTTGGTGGATTTTGTTTCGTTGGAGGCGGAAAAACTGGCCGACGGCGCAGCCGAATATCTGCAGACGGGCAGCCTGCCTGTCTGCATAGTATCCACACTTGCCGGCGAAGGCATTAATCATGTGTTGCCCCAAAAGATCAGTACAACCCGTGCCTGCACCCTTTCATTGCGGGTAAACCGTCCCTACGGCCCCTGTCAACTGGAACTGCGCCAACAGGGAAGAGTTGTGCGCACTATTAAGCTGCACAAAGCTTTGCCAGCCGAGATGCTGCAGATTACCCTGAAACCTGGAGAACTTGCCCCTCAGGAAGATGTGGAGGTATGTGTAACATGCTGAAAACCTATACCTGTATCATTTGCCCTAACGGCTGTGAAATCATTGCCCAGTTGGAAGACGGCCAAATTATTGCAATGGAGGGCGCAGCCTGCAAACGAGGCGAAAGCTATGTGCATCAGGAGCTGACAGCGCCTATGCGAAACATCGCCAGTAGTGTGCTGGTTGACGGTGGCATTCTGCCGCTAGTAAGCGTGCGGCTCAGCGCACCCATTCCAAAAGAGCGTGTTTTTGATACTATGGCTGTGATCCGGCAGCAGCTTCTGAATGCTCCGGTTCATACCGGGCAGGTAGTTATTGCGGATGTTTTAGGTCTAGGCGTAGATCTGATTGTTACAAAGAATGTGCCGCAGGCTTAGTTTTTACAAACATTGGCGACGTGCCGCCTCAAATATTAATCTATGCAGGGATATGTACGAGATTATGAAAGCCACTTATGAGACCTGCCCGGATACCTAAAGTCGTCCGGATCACGGTCGGATGATCTGGGATGAGGTGGGCCGCCGCGGGTGTCAGCCTGCCTTAATTTGATTGGTACAAGATGGCCGACACTACATTTAATACCTCGACGTGTGTACACTTTGGTGTAGGCAACATCTTTCGCGGTTATTTCGCTTACCTGCAGCAGGGTCTGCTCTACTAGGGACTGGCGGCAGCAGTATCATTGCTGCCAATACCTTCGACTATGGCATTATCGATAACGGTGGCGGCATCCAATGGTTAACAGGAACATACCCGTGAACTGTTGGAAGCTTGGGAATAACCACGGCGGCAGCCCTTTTGGACGCCAGATGGAAAGACGCTTCCCATCGTGAGTTAACCAGCCGTCTTTTGTCGATGAACTTCTTGATGTGGAGCAGAAGGAACGGAAGCTCCGCAGCGAAGAAACGCGTATTAAATTTACCAGACTACCCAATCAAAAGACCCTAAAAAAATTCTATTTTAATTTTCAGCACAGCAAGGCAAATGAAGAACTGTCCACGCTTACATTTGCTGCAAGAAACGAAAATGCCGTTTTTCTGGGCTCGCCGGGCGTAGGCAAAACACTTCTTGCTGTTGGACTTGCCATGCAGGCGCTTTCAAACGGCATGACAGTGTATTTTGCGACGCTGTCCCAACTATTTGCTGATCTTAGTAAAGCCAGTGTTCAAGGACGGTTAGAACGACGATGGCGGGCATATCTTTGTCCTGATATCTTCATTGTGGATGAAGTCGGATACATGCAGCTTAATCGAGAATCAGCTGAACTCCTGTTCCGCCTAAAATGCTCCCGATGAAATGAAGCGCCAAAATAAACCTTGACTATATGTTTGCCAAGCCAAACGATGGTCAATTTGGATTGCCGTTCTACTATGGCGACAAGTATAAATTGAAGCGGCATAGGATTGATAGCAGCGTTTATAGGCTTTATTGAGGCCTTCAATATTTATTGTGTATAATTAAAGGCCTATGCCGTTCGACATGGAAGTTTACCATAAAAAATGGGATTCATCTCTTTATCTGCATTTTCTTCCTGAAAATATATTGACAAAGGCAGTTTCTCGCGCTATAATAATAAAGCTGTTCGGCGAGAAACAGCCTTAATACAATGCCCGATTGTGTAATGGTAGCACGACAGACTCTGACTCTGTTTGTCTGGGTTCAAATCCTAGTCGGGCAGCCAACTGTTATGGCGGCTTTTTGCCGCTATAACTATCTT
>CAUQLV010000050.1:0-17308 GCA_963519235.1 uncultured Oscillospiraceae bacterium | reverse complement strand
ATCCTGTGCCGCTAAGCTCTCAACCAGGTTTCCAATGACGCACGCTTCATTTCGCGCGGCAATGACAACCGCAAACCTGTTTTGCGGCGCACACTTTTTGAGCGCTTTTGAACGTTTGAGAGACAGCAGAGAAAAAACAGCGTAATATGCGATATAACTTGTAAACACAAAACTTAAAGCCCATGCCAAATGTTTTAAATCCAATAGAATTGCCACAAAATCGCCTCCTGGTGATATAACGAGTTTGCCTGTCCGCTGTCTTCAAAAGAATAGGCAGTGAAATTCCGCAGCGCACCTTCCCCCTGCCACAAGAGGCATATTTTTTTGCGTTATTGTCCATCTTAAATATGCCCTGAACAATCCTTCGACATTCAGTTTTTATATGTCCGACAATAATAAAGGAGGAGCACAGCAAAGCAAAAGCGGCATTCGTTATGCATCCACCTGTGACATAACCACAGTCTTCATACAAAAAAATCTCAACCGCTTATTGCAAATCCGACAAAATAGATCAGGCAGTCATGGTATAGTAATTGACGCACCCCGCAAAAACGCCCGCCAAAATTGGCGGGCGTTTTTGCGTTCTGTCACAAGATTCTTTTCGATGCCGGGGCGCTCTGCTTTTCGCTTAAATCCACATTATCAAAAAAGCGTTCGTCCGCCAAAATAAATCAGGTTCTGTTTGCGGCCTCCTTGGCGCAGCGGAGCACTTCCTCCTGCGTAGGCAGGTTTACCGCCTGTGCGGCCGCTTTTTGCGCCTGATCAAGGGTGATTTGAGAAAGCCGCCGCTTAACGCCCGCGATGCCGCTTGCGCTCATGCTCAGCTTTCGAATTCCCAAGCCCACCAGAAGCACCGTCGCATCGGGATTTCCGCCCAACTCCCCGCAGACCGAGATTGGTTTTCCCGCCTGGCTAAACGCGTTGGCTGCCATACCTATAATCCGCAGCATCGCGGGAGACAGGCTGCGGCAGTATTCGCTCACGCCGGGATTCATCCGGTCCGCGGCACAGGTATACTGGCACAGGTCGTTGGTGCCAAGGCTCGCAAAGTCAACTTCCTTGGCCGCTAAATCCGCGATTAGCGCAACGGAGGGGATTTCGATCATAATTCCAAGCTGGACTTCTTTGTCATACGGAATCTGCCGTGCATCCAGTTCCGCTTTCACCTTTACGACGGTTTCTTTTGCCCGACGGATATCCTCCATGCCCCCAATCATGGGAAGCATGATCCAAAGTTTTCCATACACCGATGCCCGCAGGGCGGCGCGAACCTGGGTTTCAAAAAGCTCCGGCAGGTCAAAGCAGAGCCGGATTGCCCGTTTTCCAAGGAACGGGTTTTCCTCCTTCGGAAGTTCCAGATAGGGCAGGCTTTTATCGCCTCCGATGTCCAGCGTACGCAAGGTCACAGGCTTGCCGCTCGCTTTTTCGAGCACCTTTTTGTAGGCTTCGTACTGTTCCTCTTCCGTGGGAAGGTGGTCGTTCTGCATAAACAGGAACTCGGTGCGAAACAGGCCTACAAAATCGCAATTTTCACATTCCGCGTTTTGATCCGATCCGATATTGACGCCAATATCGATTTTAACGCCGTCTTTCGTCAAGGAGTTTGCCGTCAGAAAAGACGCGGTTTCAGCCTGCATTCGGTCATAGTCCGCCTTTTTCGTCTGGAACGCGGCAACTGTTTCCCCATCCGGGCAAATTCTCACTGTTCCCTCAACAGCGTCCAATATCGCAAGTGCGCCGTCATGCAGCTCTTTTGTTGCATCGGGCACACCCAATACCGCCGGAATGCCATAGCTTCTTGCAATAATCGCAGAGTGCGAAGTGGACCCGCCGACTTCCGTAATCATTCCGATGACCTTGCTTCTGTCAATGGTCGCAGTATCGCTGGGCAGGAGATCATGAGCCACCACAAGGACCTGCTCGGAAAGCAGCGAGAGATTCTTTTCCGGTTCGCCGTGCAGAATTCGGATCAGGCGGTTGCGGATATCGCGCAGATCCGCTGCTCTTGCCGCGATCAGCGGGTCTTTAACCTTCCCCATAATCCGGATAAATTCCGCAAACGTTTTATCGACCGCATAGTCGGGCATGGCGCAATCATTTTCAATTGCTTCGCAGACCATCTCGTCGATTTCCTCATCGCTTAACATATCAATATGCGCTGTAAAGATTTTTGCCTTGTCAGCCGCGCCGTCCCTGATGAACGAATCCGCTATGGCGGACAATTCAGCGCGTGCGGCCTCTTTTGCGGATTTCCATTCCGCAAGTTTCTGCGCTTTTTCTCCAATTTCATAATATGTCTCATGCACATCGCAGGTAAAGGCCTTATAAAGATACACCTTTCCGATGGCGATTCCTCCGGAAACCGGGTTTCCTTTCAGGAGCATTTGCAGTCCTTCCCTTCCATTGCGTCGTCTGGCCGGCATTATTCGCCAAATCCGGAATCGATCAGCGCGATGAGGCTGTCTACTGCCACTTTTTCATCGTCTCCCGCCCCGGTCAGTTCAATTTCTTCGCCGTGCGCCAAACCGAGCGCCAACAGCCGGATGATGGATTTTGCATTTGCGCTTTCTTCCTCACTGGTACGCCTGATCATCAGCCGGCACTGGAATTTCCCGGCCGCGGCAACGAAATCGGCGGCAGGCCGGGCGTGCAGTCCGGTTCTGTTTTTAATCGTGGTTGATTTTGCATACATAGCAGCAGACCCTCCGTTCATGATCGTATCTGTTCACTTTGCGCTCAGCGCCAGTGGGACAGTAAATACCGTTCCGCTTCCGGGCACCATAAGCCGTTGCTGGAATCAAGGATGTCCGCAAGCGCGGCAAACCGGCTGTCCTCACCGGACAGGGAGCGGAAATCGTTTAGCGCCGTAAGCGGCATGGAAATATGATTATAAATCAGTTTTTTCCCGCCGCTGAGTTTCGGCAGATCCAGAATTGTTTGCGCGGCACAGTCCAGCCCCCCGATATGGGTGACCATAACAGCCGGATTAATGCGGCCCTGTTTCGACAAAATCAGGGACTCCTTCATATCCTCCGTGTTTCCTCCCGTCGTACCCATCACATGCGCAGAGTTATAATGCAAATCGTAGCAGTTGATTTTCCCCTTTAATTGCGTATCGGTGGGACCCGCAAAGAAATTGATGCAGCCGTCGCGGCCCAAAACCGCGCTGCCCAGTTCCACCAGGGCGCTTACCGGCGCGAAAATGAAAACATCGTCAAATCCGCCCCCCGACAAGGCTTTCAGTTCTTTTGCGGGGTCTTCCATAGCGGCAGTGTTCACAAAATGAAGCGCTATCCCGGTTTCCTCCCCTTTGGCGGAAAAAATCTGCCTGCATTTCTCCAGCCTGGCCTCATCGATGTCAGTTACCACCACCACGCCGGGACGCCGATCGCAGCCGAGGGCATATTCGACCGCCCCCATGCCCATAGGGCCCGCACCCGCAAGGATCGCCAGACTGCCGCCTTCTTTAATTCCCATGCTGTGGCTGTATACCCCCATTTGAGTGTGGTAAGCCGCATGAAAAGCGCCGATGCAGCAGGACATCGGTTCTGCCAGGGAGGCTTCAAAATAGGCCTCCCCGCGATAGGTAAGGAAGCAGCCGCACTCCATAACCTCCGGCGGCATCACGCAGTAGGTGGCGTTTCCGCCGCACCGGCTGTAAGAATACCCGGGAGACCACATCGAGCCCTTATAATTCAGCGCGGGCTGCATGGTAAATTTGTCTCCCTCCCGGAACTGCCCCTGATATTTGGCGCCGACCTGCACAATGTTCCCCGCCATTTCATGGCCCATGATAGTGGGGTTATGCAACACATCCACCGGCACCCGCTTATGTTGCTGGCCCAGAATCGCACATTTATGTGTGGACATGCATACGCTGTCCGAAACCACCTCGACCAGAATTTCATCGTCGCGGATTTCGCCCAGTTCAAATTCTTCCAAACGAAGATCACTTGCCCCATAAAGTCTGACTGCTCTTGTCAGCATGTTTTATCCCTCCACTTTTCCGTAATATTCAGACACCCGAACAAGACGGGCGTAATATTCAATCTCCTCACGTTCCGGAGGGCTGCTGCCCTCTCTGGTCACCTTTGCGGTGGCGGCACCAATGGCAAGGCGCGCGGCCTCCGGCAGGCTCATTCCAGTTTCATGGGCAAATATCATTACAGCCGTTACCGTATCTCCGGCGCCTACCGTACTTTTTACAACAACCTCAGGGCCTTTCGCCAGTAAACTTCTCCCCTTGCCGGCAAAGAGTGCTCCGCGCGCACCCAGCGAAACAACCACATTTTCCACCCCGTCGCGGCAGAGCGCCTCCGCCGCTGCCGCCAGTGTGGATATTTCCATATCCGGCAGCTTCAGAATCTGACGCAGCTCCTCGTCATTTGGCTTAATCAGCCATGGTCTTTCCGTAATCACCTGGCGCAGGCGTTCCCCGTCCAGGTCAGCCGCAACAAAAACACCCCGGCTCTTAAGCCGCTCTGTCCACACCGCATAAATATGATCCGGAACTCCCGCCGGGACGCTCCCTGCCAGCAGCACCGTATCGCCCGGAGCCGCGCGTGTTAGTAGACGGGTTTCCAACTCGGCTAAGGCGGCTGACACGATCTCAGGCCCCGGCTCGTTCAGGTCGGTATAAGTCCCGTCCACTGGGTCCACTACCTTCAGGTTGGTGCGAGTTTCTCCGAAAACTCGGACAAAATCGCCTTGAATTCCCATTTCCGCTAAAGACCGCTCGACAAACGCTCCGGCTGTGCCGCCTAAAAATCCCATCGCGACAGAGGTGCCCCCGAGCTTTTGGATGATCTTTGACGCATTAATTCCTTTTCCCCCCGCGTCCAGCCTGATTCCGCCAAGCCGGTTGACATGGTCGGTCGAAAATCCGGGTGATCTGGCTGTTTTATCCACTGCCGGATTCAGCGTCACCGTGATAATCATAGCGCCTGACCCCCTGTGGAAAGCTTTTGATAGATGTAAGCAGGGTCAGAAGTCGTTTTCATCTCCTGCAGCAGATCTTCCTCCAGCATCATGTTGGCCACCGCCTTCAGAATCGGCAGATGCTCGTCGTTTAGGCCTGCTATTCCGATGACCAGCTGTGCTTTTTCGTCACCGAACGCAACGCCTTCCGGGAATTGCAATACCACCAGCCCGGTATTTTGAATGTGTTTTTTCGCTTCGCCGATACCGTGCGGGATAGCGACGCCGTCGCCGATATAGGTCGTCACCGTATTTTCCCGCAAAATCATTGCTTCAATATAGTCCGGCAGGACGCTGCCGCGCTGTACCAGATAGTCGCCTGCCATTCGAATCGCTTCAAATCTGTCGTGTGCCTTAAGCCCGACATGAATGTCCTGTGGTCTCAGGCATTTGAAGCTCTCAACGATCTCCCGGCGCTTTTCTTCCTTCTTTCTGAAAATGGACATTGCATTGTCCTCCTATGTTAGCGTTTGGTTATGCTGTGATAAAATGCGGTCAAAATCTTTTCCACTGCTGCGTAACAGTCCACCTTGTCGCCCACGCGCACAGTGTCTATAAACCAGCTTTCCTCCACGACAGCGCGGCTGATGGCGCTGATCGCTTCCAGCGACTGCTTGGGGCAGTTCTTCGGAGCGACCATGACCAGAATTGTTTTCAGGCGAATCTCCTGCATGTTGTGGGAATGTATGAAACATTTGGGTGTCACAATCCCCAGCCAAAGCCTGTCTACGGCGGCTGAACGACAATGAAGAAGCATGGTCTGGTTATTTTCTGTAACTGTGCTGCCAAACTGCTCCCGCGCAAACAAATCGTTTGCCAGCATGCTTTTTTGCTCAGGCGTGAACGCCATTTGTGAGGCAGCCTTCTGCATCAGCTCCGCGACGGTCGTACCGCTGTCGTCTCTCCAGACAAAGAGGTTTCCCAATATCTGAAGGATCGCATCTATATATGCTTTCGTCTCGGTGAGCGACGCGGCCAGGTTGGACAGTTTGACGTATGTTCTTTCCTTTGGCGGTTCCATTTTGCAGGCCTTGAGGATTTTCCACACATCATCTTTTTCGCTGTCATTCAAAAACGGGGAAACGACAGCGCACGGGATTTGGGCGTTTTCGATTGGAACGGTGGAGATAATCATCTCCACGCCATTTTTTAAGAGGCGTTTGCAGTCGATATTGGAGGTTGAAACACTGTTCACAATCTCAATATCCGGGAATTCGCGGTTCACGCGCAGTGCGAGAAGCTGAGCGGTGACAATTCCGCTTGGGCAGCAGACCACCGCGCGGCACCGGCGGATGTAGGAACTGCGGCTGTCCTCCAGCGCAACGCCAAGATGGATGGCAATATAGCCGATCTCTGAATCCGGAACAGGAAGCAGGAGTTCATCTTCTATCACAGCGGCGCAAGATTTCGCAAGCTCGTAAAGCGACCCGTAGTGCGTCTGAATCTCCTTGAGCATGGGATTTCGGATCTGCATATTCATATTCAGGCGCTCTATGGTAGGCACCAGATGTTTCACCAGCGCGTTATAAAATCCGCTCTCCGGATCAATGATAAGGCCGGTCTTTGCTTCCGCAATCCGAATGATTTTATCCGCAATGTTTTTTGCCCTTAAAATGCTACTTTCGCTGCCAAACCCGCGAAGCCCCTGGGCTGCCATCAGGATTGCGGACAGATAATTCACCTCGCCTTGCGGAATGGGCGTACCGCAGCGCTGTTCCAGCTTTTTGACCAGGCGGCCGGCCAGCTGTCGCGCGCCGTCGTCATTGCTAAGATTGGGGATCGGTGCTGTAATACTGGCGCCATCTCGTACACGGCGCACAATCAGGTATAAATGAATCAGCAATGCGGTACGGCTGCGGTCATTGAGGATTAGGTTTTCCTCGCTGTCCGTCTCCTCCAGAACAAGTTTAACGGCATCCAGCAGACCGGGTTCGAAAAGAGCGCCCAATGAAGCTGCTGGCAGGCGAGACGCATGATCCGCTGTACCGGTTTCCTCTGTGCAGCCATAGTAAATGCCCATGAGCGCGCGCCGCCGCTGCCATTCATCCGCGTCAACAAACACGCCTACGCCCGGTTTTCTCACCAGTGTCAGTTTATTGCCGTTCAGCCAATTTTCGCATTTATCCAGATCTGTGCCTATGGTCGCCTCTGTAACACCCAACTCCTTGGAGAATGCATAAATTTTATGCGGCTCGCTTTCTGTCAGCAGCGTATAGAGGATTCCGTTCATGCGCTCATTCTGCGAATAAGAAGGCTTCAACTCCGTATGGGTGTCAATATGCCCGCGCAGAAGCTGGCGCTGTTTTGCATCCCCGCAAAACCGCACGCCGTTGGCGCTTTTTTTCTCAATAAGCTTGGAAAATCCGCCCAGGCATTTTGAAAAAGCGCCCAGATCACGCTGCACCGTCCGGGTGCTCAGCCCAAGAGAGTCCGCAATACTCTTCAGGGTGATGAACCCGTCGGTGTTCAAAATCAATTCAAGGATCGCACGTTGCCGGATGGTAATTTCCACGGACTCCCCTCCAAATCAAACCCCATCAGGGAGGACAGTCAAAAATTGGCCACCCTCCCTGTCGATATGCAGTTATTACAGCTTTGCCGTCAGCGACTCGATAAAGGGCATATAGCTCTGTGCGTCCATAAAATTATCGACCGTAAACAGCTGGGCATTGGGTGCTTTCGCTCTGGCGCGGTCCGCAAGCGCTTTTTGGGTCAGCACATAAGAAGCGTCGTTTGGAATTTCCTCGATAGCGGCATGCATGACCTTAATATCGAGGCCCGCTTCATTGAGCTTTTTGCGCAGCATTGTAGCGCCCATCGCACTGGAGCCCATACCCGCGTCGCAGGCAAACACAACGGTTCCCGTTAACTTTCTCAACTGACCTTTGCTCTCCTTTTTCATGGACTGGACTGTCTCCTGGGCAAGCGCAAGATCGGCGTCCGACTCATTGGCAGCCTTTTTCTTAACAAAGACGCAGGCAACCAGGAACGAGACCGCGCAGGAGATCAATACGCCAAGCACGATTTTAAAGAAGTCCCCCTTCGGCGTCATGGCAAGCAGTGCAAAAATGCTGCCCGGGGAAGGAGTGGCAACCAGACCGGCGCCGGTAAAGACAAAGGTCAATACGCCGCAGGCTCCTCCCGCAATGACTGCCAGAACCAGCGCGGGATTCATCATAACATAGGGGAAATAGATTTCATGAATACCGCCAAGGAAGTGAATTACCGCTGCTCCGGGTGCGGAGCTTTTTGCGCCGCCCTTGCCGACCAGCCAGTATGCCAGAATAATGCCCATTCCGGGGCCGGGGTTGGTCTCGATTAAGAACATAATGGATTTTCCGGCCGCGGCAGCCTGTTCAATGCCGATCGGACCCATGATTCCGTGGTTGATGGCATTATTCAGAAACAGGATTTTTGCGGGTTCCACGAAAACAGAGATTAGCGGCAGAAGTCCGGCGCCGTAAATCCATGTCGCGCCTGCTGTGAGGATAGTGGTAATGGCGGTTACAAAGGGGCCGATGAGATAAAAGCCGCAGATTGCAAGCAGCGTTCCGATGATACCCACGGAAAAGTTATTGACCAGCATTTCAAAACCGGCCTTAATTTTTCCCTCTACCGCTTCATCAAATTTTTTGATGATCAAAGCGGCCAGCGGAGCATAAATCATGACACCGAGGAACATTGGAATGCTGGAGCCGACAATGATGCCGATGCAGGCAATGGTCGCAATAATGGCGCCCCGCGCGCCTCCCACATTTCTACCAGCCGTATATGCGACCAGCAGCGGGAGCAGGAACTTCAGCATAGGGTCGACTAGCGTAGCCAGCTGTTCATTGGGAATCCAGCCTGTGGAAATGAACAGCGCCGTAATCAATCCCCACGCAACGAATGCGCCGATGTTCGGCATTACCATTGCGCTCAGACTTCGGCCAACACGCTGAATCGTGGTCTTTGAACTGCTTTTCTCAAACATAACCGATTACCTCCTCAAATAATAATGGTAGCGTCTTGCCTTAAATTCTTTTCACGTCATATTTAGATTTTATTTATTTTTTATCAAATTGCAAACAAAAGATGCAATAATTTAGGTAAAATATATTAATGACAAAATTATATTTCCTCATTTTGTCCACAATCATCGCAGCATCATGCATGGTAACTGTTAGCCTATCCCGCGTGCACAAAGCTCATAAGGCACTTTGAAGAACCCGGGGGCTCCCGGCGTTGTTCAATTCCGCCAAAGCTTTTGTGCATTCGTACAAATTTCAGATACCCGGCAAATTCAAGATTTTTTCCATCGAAAATGTCTCATTTTCAAGAATCCGGCATAGTATCATGATGATTATAACTTTTTAAAAAATAGAGATCAACGATAAAACCCATAACCAGCCGAATAAATCTCGGCCAATTATGGCTTTTCTACAAATAAAAAAAATCTGGGCGCAGGCGCGTTTACCGGACAGTTCATTATCTTTTTAGACCTTAAAATGGCGCTCCGCACAAAAGATTTTATCTTTTGTATGGAGCGCCGTTCACTGCCAAAAAATCGAAGGCAGTTTGCTATGAAAAATACCAAAATTCAAACTTATCTTGTCCGGCCCAGATGGGATTTGCATATTCAATCCTGAAAATCTTCTTTCGACGTTTCTTTTACGTCTTCCCGACCGGCATCCAGATAATTATACAGGGTAAATTTAGAAATCCCGTAAAATTCAGAAGCTCGATCAACCGATTTTTTTATCAGAAACGCTCCCTTTTGATCCAGATAGCGCACAGCCTCAATCTTATCTTCCTTAGTCATGATCGCCACAGGTTTTCCAATAACATTAAGCGTGTCCTGCATTAAAACATCAAGCAGTTCATCCACGTTGGAAGTATATACCTCCCTTGTGGAGTCTTCCCCGCCGAGGTTGGCGAGATATTGAATACTGCGCTGAGCCATAATCAGATCCGTTACATCAAAATTGATGCAGATACTTCCGACCACAGTGCCCCTCGCATTTTTAATGTACTTTGAGGAAGAACGGAGAACCCGGCCATTCTTGGTATGGTTAATATAATTATACCGGTCCCCTCCTTCGTCCGTTCCCCGCAGAACTTCAAGGCCGATGTTGGTGCCCGAGTCACCAATCTTTCGGTCCGTTACATGCCCGTTTTCAATTGCTACAATGGTGCGGTCGTAAGGAAGCGTCAAATCATGCAGAACGACCTCGCAGTTGACGCCGAATTCTTTTGCAATACAGCGAATGATTCCACTCAGAACTTCAAAATTGTCCGAAACGTAACTCATAAAGATTCCTTTTTTAATAAAATAGTGATAACCGGAAATCGGTTATCACTATTATACCATATTTTGAATAAATGCGCATGAAAATATTATGATTTTACTACAGTTCCCCGCGATTCAATCACACAAGCTATTTTTTCTTCTTCTGTCATTGGTTCGTTTTTAGTACAAAGAGATACAACGACCTCAACAATCAGGGCAATTAGCGTAGCAGGGATTGCCGGTCCCGTAAAAATACCTGTAATGAAAGCCTTAAACGCCGGGAGGACAAGAAATGCAATGCCGAACGAAGTGCCTGAAACGACTGAAGCGATTCCTCCTTGCCAGGTTGCGCGCTTCCAGCAGGCTCCCAACAGCATGGCAATGGAAACACCAGGAATGATCGATCCGATCACGTTGCTGATATACCCCATTACATCCTTGGCAAACAGCGTGGCAAAGAAAGCACCAGCGAGAGTCAATACTGTAGCAATGCGCGACCAGTAAGCAACCTTTTTTTCTTCCAACTGCTTGCCTGTAAAAATTGGATAGATATCCTGAATGAGAATCGTTACTCCTGCAATTGCATCCGAATCTCCGGAGGACATCGTTGCCGACAGACCTGAAATCATAAACAGCAGCCCGAGCACGGGGCCAAGAACGACCGTTGCAATATAGGTAAATGCGAAATCAGGTTTTTCAAGAACAGCGGTCGCCCCATTCTGGGTTGCGATTGTAAACGCCGCCATGCCAATGATTGCCGGGAATAGCGAGAAAATGAGAAGAAGCCATGCCGACCGATTGAGCGCCTTTGTGGCCGTTTTGTCGTCTTTCGCAGTATAGATGCGCATCCGATAAGTGGGTGTGCCCAAGCAGGGAATGGCAATGGAGAAGATCAAGGAAAAAACAGCCATTCCTCCCATGGAATTTATTCCGTAAAAGCTCAAATTTCCACCTTTTCCAGCGGCCTGAATCGTAGAAGCGATAGCGCCCCAGCCTCCGGCATGCGGAATCGCAATGGCAGTAATTGTAAGAAAGCCCGCGACAAGAATAATCAGCTGAATCAAGTCGGTCCAGACAACCGCCAGATAGCCACCTATAATGACATATACTCCAAATGCCAAAACAGCAATGAGCTTTGAAATGGTTAAGTCAAGGCCGGTTATGTAAGAAAGATAGGTAGCACCCCCGTTAATATGGTTGCCTAACCACACAATTTCAATGACATACATCATGACGCTCATGACGCATTTGAGCTTATAATTTCCATTGTAATGGTACTGTGCTTCTTCTGCCATTGTAACGAAGTTCTTTGACCTTAATTTTGTCTTCTTCGCAACAGCAACGAGTACCCAAATGCCAAGCGCGGCGCCAAGTCCGTAGGCTGATCCGCCCCAGCCGTTTTTAAATCCGTTTGCTGTCGCACCAATGGAAGAACCTGTGCCAATCAGTGTGGCACCCATGGTTGCAAAAATCAAAAATAAAGGCATTTGGCTGCCGCCAGTCAGATAGTTCTTTCCGCTGGTTTTTCCCCGTGAACACCACCAGCCGATAAAAATCATCAGCAAAACATACCCAATGAAGCCAATAATGAAAAATGTCGCGTTTGCATTTGCCATTTTTGTTGCCTCCTCATGTTCAATTTTATGTTGCTATTTTTTTGCCGCCCACATCTCAATTTCCACTAGAATACCGGGAAGAAGCTTTGTTTGCACCGCCGTACGCACCGGGCGAGGGTCCGGCATCATTTCCTGATAGATTCCATTCATCACATCCCATTCATCCAGATTTACCATATAAATGTTACACTTAAAAACATCTTCCAGCGTGCAGCCCGCGCTTTCGAGTTGTTTTTGACAATTTAACAGGGTGTTTCTCGTCTGGGTCGCGATATCATCGCCCAAAATCGAGCCGTCATGACCAATTGCCGCTTGGCCGGATATGACCACCAGTTTAGAACACTCAATCTCTAAAACCGGTGAATACGGGCCGGCAGTTACATGCTGATGTGCACCCTTGGGGACTCTTTTTGCGGATTCCATTTACGTAGCCTCACTATCTTCTTAATTTATAAACACTGCTTCATTGTGGAAACGCAAGCAGTCGTTTAACAATTACATCACTGTCGCCCTCTTCCAGCGACATGGGATTGATAAAAATACCGTTTAACCCATCGCTGTTTGCGTAGATGGATGGATTTCCAGCCAGCAGGAACTCGTGCACCTGCTCAGGAGTCACTTTTTCATCAATAATCTCAAGAAATATGCGTGGAATCGGCTGACCAGCTTCATTAGGATAAGAGCGGATCACCTTAAAGATTTTGCTGTCAGCAAACGCTTTTTTAAATTTCACAACCTGTTCTTCACACCAGTTACCGCGCGCGAAGTGATCCAGGCTGATATACTGTTTGACTGCAGAATAAAGGCCCACCATTTCCTCCCGGCCGACTTTCATCATTCTACCAATTCCGTAATTGGGAAAACCAATATCCGAAACGATGTCCATCAGTTCCTTTTTGCCGACCATTAGTCCGCTGGCCTGCGGGCCTTTCAAGTCTTTTCCGCCGCTGAAGAGCGCAACCGCGGCCCCCATTTCAGTAAACTTCCAGAGGTTTTCCACCGGCGGAAGCTGCGCGGCAGCATCAACAATAACCGGGATGTTTTTTTCTCCTGCAATTTGGATTGTTTTGTCCAGAGGAAGAAAACCGGGCGCTACCCAGTCGCTTTGCGCATAGTAGACGGCGACCGTGTTCTCATCAATAGCCATCCTCAGGTCTTCTTCCGTAGGCGGGAAAATAATATTCGGGAACGAGAGCTCTCTGTATTGCGCACCTAAATGCCCAATCACCAGATCATAAGGATTTCTGTGTGCCTTAAACATCACAATGTTGGTTTTCGCGATTTCCTCTTTTGTGATGTAGTAAAACATCTTGCCCAAGTGCATCTGAATTGCAGCGGCAATGGATAAATAAAGACCGGTTGCTGCGCCATTGCTTATGTAGGCACTTTCGTTTCGGGTAAGTCTTGCGACGGCGGAGTTGACCGCTTTCTGCAATATGCGAATCTGCACGAAGCTTCCTGCGGCTTCGGCCATATCATCTAATGTCTGTTTGCTCATCTTGGAACCGCCCAGAACCGTATAGGTGCCCGCAGCATTCATAATCGTTGGAACACCGAGTTCCTCATAAATATTCATGGCTCTTCCTCTTTCAATTATTGACTTTATTTTTAATTGATAAAATTTTTGTTAGCGTAATTATAATTTTAATTATATATAGTGTCAATATCATTTTAACAATTTTGTCTATTAATTCAAAAAATGTTGCATTTTTTATTTGTTTTAACAATATTTTTTTAATTGTTAAAAAAAATGTTGATTTCCGCAATAAACTTTACTATATTAGAAGTAACTTAAAAAGGCGGTGTTAATTATGTTTGAGACCTTGATCAAAAATGCAAGGATTATTGACGGAAGTGGTGCAGAGACCTATACTGGAGATATTGCTATAGAAAACGGTAAAATCAAAAAAATTGCCGCTAAAATCACGGCGGATGCCAAACTTGAGATTGACGCGCAAAAACAGTACGTAACCCCTGGATTTATTGACATGCATCGTCACAGTGATGCCTTTGTCTTTAAAGAAAGCTTTGGAGAAATCCAACTAAGGCAGGGAATCACTACCACGATCAACGGAAACTGCGGGCTGAGTATTGTTCCCTGCCCCGCAAAGTGGAAATCGGATATTTTCAGTTACCTGAAACCTATCATCGGTTCTGTGCCGCAAGATATACATTTTGAAAGCTTTTCGAATTATCTGCGGATGCTGGAGCGCGAAAAGCTCCCGATTAATTTTGGAATGCATATTGGGAACGGAACCTTGCGGATGGCCGCTAAAGGATTTGGAAAAGGGAAGCTGAGTAAAGAGGAGGTGTCTGTTGTACGGGCATATCTGAATGATGCTCTCCGGAACGGTGCATTCGGGGTATCAATGGGCGTTGTCTATATGCCGGAAACTATGTATGACATTGATGGATTTGTAGAAGCGCTTGAGCCGATCCGGAACAGCGGGATACCGTTGGTAACCCATATTCGCGGCGAGGGCGACCTGCTTGTAAAATCGCTGGAAGAAGTGATCGAAATTGCAAAGCGTCTGCATGTTCCCCTGCATATCAGCCACTACAAATGCGTAGGGCGGCACAATTGGGGACACCTGCTTTCAGAAGCGACCAAACTGCTTGACCGTTCGCGCGATAAAGGGATGAAAATTACCTGCGATGTATATCCATGGACAGCAGGATCCACCCAGCTTGTTCAATTATTGCCGCCGGAATTTCTGGAAGGCGGGATGGAAAAGACGGTGGAGCGTTTAAAAGACCCGCAGCTGCGCCGCCAGTGCAGGGAGATTCTGGAGGTCAAGCAAACCCGGTTCGAAAACCTTCTGGCCTCCGTCGGCTGGGAGTGCATTATGATTACAACCGTACATACTGCAAAGAATCAGCCTTTTGTGGGGATGCGGGTCAGCGAAATTGCAAAACTTCAGGGGAAAAACCCCTATGACTGTGCGTTTGATATGCTGGTTGAGGAAGATTGTGATATTTCAATGGTAAACTTTATTGTCTGTGAAGAAGACATTGAAACGATCCTGCAATATCCGCAAAGTTGTGTGATTTCGGATTCAATCTATCCTGACGGCGGGATGCCGCATCCGCGCCAGTATGGTACCTTTCCTAAGCTTCTCTGCGACTATGTGCGGGACAAACCGCTTCTCACCTTGCCCCAAGCGATTCAAAAGATCACAGGCGCGCCGGCCGAAGTGCTTTCCATTCCGGAGAAAGGCTTCATCAAGGAAGGTTATGATGCGGATTTGTGTATTTTTGATCTGAATCAGTTACAAAACAACGCGACCTATGTCAATCCGCGCGGACTGGGCGCCGGATTCAGCTATGTATTGGTCAACGGGGAGATTGCGAATGACCACGACCGCTTCATCAATACCGGTGCCGGTAAGGTTCTCCGCAGAAAATGAATCTCTAGTGAGCGCAGATTGCCCGCGGGCTGCTGCATTGTAACCAGAACCAATTAGTCTGGTATTATTCAATTTTGATTTAGGAAGTGCATCTATGAATACGATTTCTCAAATTCTGAATGACCGAGTGATCGCGATCCTTCGCGGGCTGCAGGAAGAACAGGTTTTAAAAACCATCGAGGCCCTGCGGGAAGGCGGATTGCATTTAGTGGAAATCACATTTGACCAGCGCCGGGAGGCATCTGTAACTGCCTCAATGATTCAAAAGGCGTGCGCGGAGTTTGGCGACTCCATGTGCATCGGCGCCGGGACAGTGATGACAGAGGGACAGCTAACTGCAGCAAGGGATGCGGGAGCGCGGTTCATATTGTCTCCACAGACAGACACCAACATTATCCGAACGGCGCATGAGATGGGATTGGTTACGATTCCGGGAGCATTTACGCCCACGGAAATTGTAGCTTGCCATGCCGCAGGGGCGGATATTGTCAAGGTCTTCCCCGCTGGCACTGTCGGACCTGACTATATTAAAGCGGTGCGCGGGCCTATGCCGCACATCCGTCTTTCAGCGGTAGGCGGTATTAACCTCGAAAACATCCGTGATTTTTTTGATGCCGGCGTATGCAGCGTCGGGATCGGCTCTAACATCGTGGACAACAAAGCCATTCTTGCGGGCAACTATCGAAAAATTGCAGAATTGGCTGCAGCCTATCGGGAAAAGGCCGGAAGCGGGGCAACCGAATGATACGTGTTTATTTTGATTCCGGCACGTCGAATACCCGGATTTATCTCGTGCGGGACAACCGCATACTGGGTCGTGCATCTCGCGCAATCGGCTCACGCGATTCGGCGCTGGCCGGAAACCGTGCGGTTTTGGTAAGCGCTTTGAAAGAACTGTACGACACGCTTTTGGATAAAAATAAGCTTCAAGATTCCGATATTGATGAAATCTGGATGTCGGGCATGATTTCGTGTCCCAGCGGAATGGTGGACATTGAACATGTGCCCACGCCCGTTGATTGCGCGGCTTTATCCAAAAAGGTTGCGGAATATGCAGAAACGAATTATTTCAAACGAAATATAAAAATTGTTCCCGGGCTAAAAACGATATCCAGCGGTGTTCGGGCAACTTTGGATACGGTTGCGGGAGTCAACAACGTGCGCGGTGAGGAAATCGAGGTTTTCGGCATGCTGCGCCAATATCCCGCGCTTCAAACAGGAAGGGTCATTGTCGTTTTGCCGGGGTCACACACCCAGGTTTTGTTTTTAACCGACGGCGTAATCGACGACATTCTGTCCAATGTAACTGGAGAACTATACAGTGCCGTTTGCAAGCAAAGCATTATTGGCGCAAGTGTGGAAGGCGAAGAAAATACGCCGATAGACCCTGATCAGGTGCTGCGCGGGGTTCGGAATGTCGAGCAGTATGGGTTCAATCGGGCGCTATACATTGTCCGATCTATGGAGTTGTTTTCCGATTCGAATTTGTCACAGCGCCGCTCCTATCTGGAAGGCGTACTGAATGCCGGAGTCATGCATGGCATCTCCGCCATTACCAAAAACGTTTCTGCCCGCATTGTCGTAGCTGGCGGCCGCAAACAGTACGATATTATCTCCGCTATGAATCCTATATATCCTCAGTACACAATCTCTTTCGCGGAGGCTTCCCCCGCAGAGCCGTTTTCTGTGTCGGGGATGGTCAGTTTGGCAGAAAACTCCTTTTCATAACAACAAAATGGGGGACGCTGAATAATCAGCGTCCCCCATTTAAAAAAAGGAGAATATGAAAACGTATTAAATCAGAAGGTGACATCTTCGCCGGTAAAGGCGCAGGTGAGCACTTTTTTCATGTTGTCAACGTCTATTGCGCGTGGGTTGGAGCCTGTGCAGGGGTCTTTTACTGCGTTTTTCGCGATTTTGTCCACATTTGCGTTGAACAGTTCCTCAGAAACCCCATTTTCCCGATAGGTCTGGGCTATGCCGAGCTTCCTGTTCATCGCCTTGATGGAATCAACCAGCGAATTGACAAGCTGCTTATC
>CAUQLV010000049.1:0-17317 GCA_963519235.1 uncultured Oscillospiraceae bacterium | reverse complement strand
GACAAATACGGGGTGGAGCATGATTTTTATAAGACCCGCGACGTTCACATCCATGTGCCGGAAGGCGCTGTGCCCAAGGACGGCCCTTCTGCCGGTGTGACCATCTGCACCGCGCTGGTATCTGCCTTATCCGGTATTCCGGTTCACCGTGATGTTGCGATGACCGGTGAAATTACGCTTCGCGGCCGCGTCCTCCCGATCGGAGGGCTGAAAGAAAAGACCATGGCCGCTTACCGTGCCGGTATCAAAACTGTGGTAATCCCCACCGAAAACGAACCTGATCTGGCGGAAATTGACCCGGTGGTACGCGAGCATATTGACTTTATTACAGCCGATAAAATTGATTCGGTGCTCAATGTCGCTTTAGCCGGAAAACTTCGGCAATCGGTCGGCCAACTGATACTGGATGAAATTGCGGTTGAATCTTCCGAAAAAGCTACCCAGACCAATACATCGATTCCGCAGTAATCCTGCGGAATCGTTCTCCAAAAGGAGGCGGCAACTGATGAACTATCATCATGTACAGTTTGAAAGGAGCTTCGGAACTTCCGAACAGCTCCCTGAATCCGATCTGCCGGAAATCGCGTTTGCCGGGCGTTCTAACGTGGGAAAAAGCTCGATGATTAATAAGCTGTTTAATCGTAAGCAGCTTGCGCGTGTTTCCGCCATGCCCGGTAAAACGGCAACGATTAACTTTTTCCATGCGGACGGCATCCGCTTTGCGGATCTCCCCGGCTACGGCTACGCAAAAGTTTCCAAAAGTGAAAAACGGCGCTGGGGAGAGCTGATCGAAGGCTATTTTTCCCAGAACCGCGATCTCCGTCTTGTATTCCAACTGATCGACATGCGCCACGCGCCGTCGGCGGACGACCTGCTGATGGTTAACTTCCTCATCGACCATGAGATCCCTTTTGTGATAATTCTGACGAAAAAAGACAAACTCTCCGCGACGGCGCAGAAGGAACGGCTTGGGAAACTTCAGACGGAACTGCCCTGTGCAGGGCAGATCACCATGATACCCCTGTCGTCCGAAACCGGAGGCGGAATTGAGCAGGTCAAAGAAATTATTGCGGAAATCGAACGGGAATGCGTGGAGGAGGCCTGCCTGCACGAGGACGGAGAGACCGATTTGCCGGAAAGCTCCGATAGCATCATTTAACTTATATAATGACCGGGAAGCGCAAAAAGCCGATTCCCGGTTTACTTATCAATTTCTTAAAGGATGGATGACAATGTTTGTTTCTGACTGCCTCGGGCTTAACGACCTCGGTCACCTTACAATCGGCGGGCGCGATACCGTCGAACTTGCCCAGACATACGGCACGCCGCTGTATGTCATGGATGAAAATGAGATTCGCCGGGCATGCCGCAGCTATTTTGATTCTATCAACAAATACTACGGCGGACGTGGCCTTGTGACCTATGCCAGCAAAGCGTTTTGCTGCAAGGCGGCCTGCAAGATCGTAGCGGAAGAAGGACTCGGGCTGGACGTTGTTTCCATCGGGGAACTTTATACCGCGATAAGCGTGGATTTCCCGCCGGAACGCATCTATTTCCATGGCAACAATAAAACCGCGCAGGAACTTCTTGCGGCCATTGAATACGGGGTCGGGCAGATCGTAGTCGACAACCTCACCGAGCTGGAACTGCTCAATCAGCTCGCGCTCAGCCAGAAGAAAATAGTCAGCATCCTGTTTCGAATTAAGCCCGGCATCGATGCCCATACCCATGATTTTGTTCGTACCGGACAAATTGACAGCAAATTCGGGCTTGCGCTGGAAACAGGGGAGGCGATGGAAGCGGTCAAAGAGGCGGTGCAGATGAAGGGCGTCGCGCTCAAAGGACTGCATTGCCATATCGGTTCTCAGATTTTTGATATTGAACCGTTTGAACATGCCGCGGAGGTCATGCTGAACTTTATTGCGGATATCAAAAAGGAGACCGGGCTTTCGCTGGAGCTGCTCGATCTAGGCGGCGGATTCGGTATTAAATACCTGCCGCAGCACGACCCGGTGGAATATGACCGCTACATGCAGCGCGTCGCGCTCACGGTGCGCAGGACGTGTGAGGAAACGGGAATCGACATGCCCTTTATCGTCATTGAACCCGGCCGTTCGATTGTCGGTCCCGCCGGAATTACGCTTTATACCGTAGGCTCTGTGAAGGAAATACCGAATGTCCGCACCTATGTTTCCGTAGACGGCGGCATGGGGGATAATCCGCGCTATATTCTTTACCAATCCCAGTATGTGGCGGTAGTTGCGAATAAGGCGGTGCAGCCGAAAAACAAAACGGTTACCATCGCGGGCAAGTGCTGCGAAAGCGGCGACTTGATCGGCGAGCATATGCAGGTGCAGGATGTGCAGGTGGGCGATGTCATCGCGGTGCTTGCGACAGGGGCCTACAACTATTCGATGTCTTCCAACTACAACCGGATTCCGAAGCCTCCTGTCGTCATGCTGAAAGATGGCGAGGCGAGAGTTGTCGTCAAGCGGGAGACACTGGAGGATATCGTCCGCAACGACTTATTATGATGCGAAATGCCTGATGGACGATGATTTTCACGAACTGTACATACAAAACGGAATGGCAATTTTCATAATTGTACAAATTTACAAATAAACCCCCTTTACTTTCATGCTCTAAAATGATAAAATCATACCAATGAGACACTTATAATTTGGAGGCGTATTGGTAATGAATACAAAATTGAAGGACATGAACGTAGATTTCTTATTTAAAGCAGTCCTTTCCCTGAAAACAATGGAGGAGTGCTACAATTTTTTTGATGATCTTTGCACAGTGCCGGAGCTAAAAGCACTTTCCCAGCGTCTGGAAGTAGCCAAAATGCTCAGCGAAGGCCGTGTTTACAGCGATATTGTCGCGAAAACAGGGGCTTCCACAGCAACCATCAGCAGAGTGAACCGCTCGCTGAATTACGGGAGTGATGGCTATAAGGTCATCTTTGAAAGGGCTAAAGACTGATGTCTTATAACGTCTTTGCCGCCTATTATGACCGTCTGATCAAAGAGGTCGATTACCGGCGGCGGGCGCAGTATTTTAATCAAATTATCAGACAGCATTTTCAGGTGACCGATGAGACCATTCTGCTGGATCTTGCCTGCGGAACGGGAAATTTGTCGGTGGAACTGTCTGCCCTTGGCTATGATGTCATCGGGGTGGACGGAAGCCCGGACATGCTGTCTGAAGCTGTGTCCAAAAACAACGGAGAAAAACAGATTCTATTTCTTTGTCAGGACATGGGTTCACTGGATCTCTATGGCACGATTGATGTTGCGGTCTGTGCGCTGGATTCCCTGAACCATATTAGCGACGCAGCGAAACTAAAGAAGGTCTTTGAAAAGGTTTCGCTGTTTACTGCCCCGGGCGGGCTGTTTTTGTTTGATGTCAACACGGAATATAAGCATCGGGAGGTTTTGGGCAACCAGACTTTCGTCTATGATCTGGACGATTTGTACTGCGTCTGGCAGAATACGACCGATGAAACGCTGACTACCGAAATCTCACTGGATTTTTTTGTCCGGCGTGGAAATACTTATGTACGGGAAAGCGAGCGCTTTTTTGAGCGCGCATGGTCGCAGAACCATCTCTGCGCCCTTTTGGAGCAAACCGGTTATCAGCTTTTGCATATTTATGAGGGCGATACCTTTGAACCGGTTGGCTCTACGGCTCAGCGCGCGGTCTTTGTAGCGCGCAAAAAATAATGCAGGACGATTGAGGATACTACCATGGGGAAAATGATTCGAACGATTGCGCGTGACGGCTCCGCCGTCTGCATCGCGATAGATTCCACTGATATTGTTGCGGAGATGGAGCGTATCCATAAGACTTCCGCGACTGTAACAGCGGCGCTTGGGCGGCTGATTACCGCGGCATCGATTATGGGATCAATGCTGAAAAACGAGACGGACAGTATCACGGTCCGTCTTGCGGGCGGCGGGCCGGCCGGTTCGCTCATCGCGGTATCGGACAGCAACGGAAACCCGCGCGGCTATGTTGCGAATCCGGTTGTGGAAATTCCGCTCAACCGTTACGGAAAGCTGGACGTTGCAGGCGCGGTGGGAACCAACGGAACCCTCTCTGTAATTAAAGAGGTTGGCCTGCCCGAAGCCTCCACCGGCTCGGTGCCGATTGTTTCGGGAGAGGTTGCGGAGGACATCACCAGCTATTATGCCGTCAGCGAACAGACGCCTTCCGTATGCGCACTGGGCGTTTTGGTGAATCCGGATTTATCGGTAAAAGCGGCGGGCGGCTATCTGGTTCAGCTTCTGCCGGGCGCCGATGAGGACGCGGTGAGTCGGCTGGAAAAGAATATCAACGGCATCAGGCCGGTTTCGGCAATGATTGAGAACGGCATGATGCCCGAAGAGATTGCCGGAATTGTGATGGATGGATTTGAACCCCAAATACTGGATCGCTTTTCGCCCGAATACCGCTGCTCCTGCTCTAAAAGGCGGGTAGAGCGCGCGCTGCTGAGTATCGGCAGGGAAGAACTGCAAAAGCTGGCTGAGGAACAGGAAAGCACCGAAGTGGAGTGCCATTTCTGCGATAAAAAATACAAATTTTCCCGTTCCGACCTCCAATCTCTGCTTCGTCGGTCGTAGGTTAAACCTTTCTATGTAACAAATAAGTGGAACAGGACCTGATGGTTCTGTTCCACTTTTCTGATTACCCGCCTAACGTAACATCCTGTTTGTTATACCAGTCCATGGCGTGATAGAAATCAGTTTCCTGAAAGTCAGGCCACATATGGTCGATGACATAAAAATCGGCGTATACCGATTGAACGGGCAAAAATCCGGAAAGACGCCGCATTCCGCCCCAGCGGATCACAAGATCTACGCGTGACACGTCCCGGGATTTTAAAGCCTGCATGATATTTTTTCTTCCTTGCTGTTCCGCGATATCCGATAAGTCCCATTCCCAGCCGTAGTTTACCAAAAAATTGACCCGGACACCGCCCCCGTTTAAATCCCTGCGCTGCGAATACTGCAAAAGCTCTTGAGGGAAGGCGGGAGAATCGGTATTCCCAACTACAAGCAGCGAAACCGGCTCGTTCGCAATCAGGCCGATGGCGTCTACACAAGCTTTCCGGAAGGATTTTTGCTGCTCAGACGGACGTTTACAATTGTCCGTAGTAAACCCATAATAGGTAATTTCGGAAATGCTGTTTGCCGCGGCAAGTTTTAAAAGTGAAAGCCCGGGCTGCAAGCCATGAAAATACCCCTCCTGTTTTTGCATTCCATGGCAGACAGCCCAGCGCCTGTTACCATCCGGAATAATGCCGATATGCTTGGGAAGCCGCATATGTCCATCCCTTTCCTGTAATCTGTCTGTAGTATTGGAATTATTTTTGCCGCACATACTTAAAATAGGCTGAATTTTTTGAAAATGTGGAACATGCAAAAAGGCTGAACATCTATCTTTTCACATACTTTTTGTGAAATTTGTTATAATCGGTAAAAAACTATTTACAATTATGTGGATTAATTATACAATCTCTATAGAAAGTAAAAAAATTGCTGGCTCGTACAGACAAATCATTGGAAGGGGATTTTTATGGAGTTAAGGGATTTGATTTTTTCGGATGAAAGAGTGGATATTTACCGTTTCGGTGATAAAACGGTGCGCCTGTTTAAGGAGAGTGTCCGCAAGTCTTCAGTTTTGCATATTGCGCTGACACACTCGCGCGTGGAAGAAACAGGTTTAAAGGTTCCGACGCTCCATGAAGTCACGGTCATTAACGGCAGATGGGCCATTGTTATGGACTGTGTCGACGGAGAGACTTTGCAAGAGGAAATGACAAAGCATCCGGAAAAAATGGACCAATACCTGAATGATATGCTAGATCTTCAGATAGATATCCACTCGAAATCTGTTCCAAAGCTCAGTAAGCTCAAGGACGCTTTAAGCAGAAGGATCAATGAACTGGATTGTATTGACGACGTTAAACGGTATGAGCTGCTGACCCGGTTGGAGAGCATGCCCAAACATACGAAGCTTTGCCATGGCAACTTCATTCCTTCCAATATCATTGTTAATCCGGACGGAGCGTATGTTGTGCTGAATTGGGCAAAGGCACGGCAGGGAAATGCTTCCGCGGATGTGGCGCATACTTATCTGATGTTTGCAATGAAGAATCAGATACTGGCTGACCATTATCTGGATCTGTTCTGCAAAAAAACGCACACTACTAAAAAATATGTGCAGGATTGGCTGCCGATTGTCGCCGCCGCCCGCATGATTGACGGGGCCGACGAGGAAAAAGAGTTCCTTTCCAGATGGATTGATATCGCTTCTTACGAATAACGGATTAAAAAAGGGATGGCAAAATGCCATCCCTTTTTTATTTTTCCAAAGAGAAACAGGCCGATTTGCCTAGAAATCATAAAGCTAGACAATCTCGATAAAATAAATAGGAAATCTGAAAAATGTTTGGTCATTAGACCGATTGATAATAGTTTAACAATCTGGTACAATAACATTGTCAAATAAATATCAATCATTCAAACACATACACACACTTTAAAAATAGTTGGAGGACTGAATTATGGCAAAGAAAGAACAGACAGCCCTTGTTGCCCCAGAAATTGTGGATAGTGTCGAGGCGCTGACGATTAGATTAAACGAAATCCGCGCTGCTCAGCGAGAATTTGCGACATTTAGCCAGGAGCAGGTTGACAAGATTTTCTTTGCGGCCGCGACCGCTGCGAACAAAGCGAGAATCCCGCTTGCCAAAATGGCGGTCGAAGAGACCGGCATGGGAATTGTGGAAGATAAGGTCATTAAAAATCATTATGCTTCCGAATATATCTACAACGCCTATAAAGATACAAAAACATGCGGCGTCATAGAAGAAGACAAGGAATACGGAATTCAGAAAATTGCCGACCCGATTGGGCTTATTGCGGCAGTCATTCCGACCACAAACCCCACCTCTACCGCAATTTTTAAAACTTTGATTTCTCTGAAAACCAGAAACGGCATCATCATCAGCCCGCATCCCCGCGCGAAAAAATGCACCATCGCCGCAGCAAAAGTGGTTCTGGACGCGGCCGTTCAGGCGGGCGCTCCCAAAGGAATCATCGGATGGATCGATGTGCCCTCGCTGGAACTGACCAATGAAGTCATGAAAAGCGCTGATACTATTCTGGCAACAGGCGGTCCCGGCATGGTCAAGGCCGCATATTCCTCCGGAAAACCGGCGGTCGGCGTCGGCGCGGGAAACACGCCCGCGATTATCGACGCTTCTGCGGATGTTACGCTTGCAGTGAATTCGATTATCCTTTCAAAAACGTTTGATAACGGAATGATCTGCGCATCCGAACAGTCGGTCATCCTGCTGGATTCCATTTACGAACAGGCGAAAAAAGAATTTGCAGACCGCGGCTGTTATCTGCTGAATCCGGAAGAAACCGAAAAGGTCAGAAAGACCATTATTATCAACGGCGCGCTGAATGCGAAGATTGTTGGCCAGTCGGCGTATAAGATTGCAGAGCTCGCCGGGGTGAAAATTCCGGAAGACGCAAAAATTTTGATTGGTGAAGTCGAAAGCGTGGAGCTTGAGGAAGAATTTGCGCATGAAAAATTGTCTCCCGTCCTTGCAATGTACCGCGCAAAGAACTTTGAAGATGCAGTTTCTAAAGCGGAGCGCCTGATCGCAGACGGCGGATACGGCCACACCTCCTCGCTTTATATTAATGCGGTCACCGAGCGTGAAAAGATTTCTTACTTCACAGAGAGAATGAAGACCTGCCGCATCCTGATCAACACCCCGTCCTCCCATGGCGGCATCGGCGATTTGTATAACTTTAAGCTGGCCCCCTCGCTGACTCTGGGCTGTGGTTCCTGGGGCGGAAACTCTGTTTCCGAAAATGTTGGCGTCAAACATCTGATCAATATCAAGACAGTTGCCGAGAGGAGAGAAAACATGCTTTGGTTCAGAGCACCGGAAAAGGTCTACTTCAAAAAAGGCTGCCTGCCGGTTGCCCTCGATGAACTTGGCAAGGTCTTAGGCAAAAAGAAAGTCTTTATCGTAACCGACTCTTTCCTTTATAAAAACGGATACACAAAGGTTGTCACCGATAAACTCGACAGCATGGGCATTATGCATACCACGTTCTTCGACGTCGCTCCCGACCCGACCCTTGCCTGCGCAAAAGAGGGAACAGCCGCAATGAACGCTTTCCAGCCGGATTGCATCATTGCAGTCGGCGGCGGTTCCGCGATGGATGCTGCCAAGATCATGTGGGTGATGTATGAACATCCGGAAGTGGATTTTCTGGATATGGCGATGCGCTTTATGGATATCCGCAAGAGAGTCTACACATTCCCGCATATGGGCGACAAAGCCTATTTCATTGCAGTGCCGACTTCCGCGGGCACAGGCTCTGAAGTAACCCCATTTGCCGTCATTACAGACGAAACTACCGGCATTAAGTATCCGCTTGCGGATTATGAGCTGCTTCCCAAAATGGCGATTGTGGATGCCGACCTGATGATGAATATGCCGAAAGGCCTGACTTCCGCATCCGGTATCGACGCGATGACCCACGCACTGGAAGCATACGCCTCCATGCTTGCGACGGATTATACCGATGGCCTTGCGCTGAAATCGCTCAAATCCATCTTCACCTATCTGCCTCGCGCCTATGAAAACGGAGCAAATGACCTGGTTGCCAGAGAAAAGATGGCGGATGCCTCCACGTTGGCCGGTATGGCGTTTGCAAATGCGTTCCTGGGTGTGTGCCACTCCATGGCGCATAAGCTCGGCGCGTTCCATCACTTACCGCATGGTATCGCAAACGCGATTCTAATTAACGAGGTCATGAAGTTTAACGCTGATCCGGCCCCCAAGAAGATGGGCACCTTCTCGCAGTACCAGTATCCGCACACACTGCAAAGATACGTTGAGTGCGCAGACTTCCTTGGAATCAAAGGCAGCAGCGATCAGGAAAAATTCGACAATCTGCTGAAAGCGGTTGACGAACTGAAAGCGAAGGTCGGAATTCATAAGACCATCCGTGAATACGGCATTGACGAACAGGACTTCCTCAACCGCCTGGATGAGATGGTGGAACAGGCGTTTGACGACCAGTGCACAGGCGCAAATCCGAGATATCCTCTCATGAGCGAAATCAAGCAAATGTACCTGAAAGCATACTACGGAAACTAAGCAATTGCAGAAGGCGCGTCGGTTTTTTAACCGGCGCGCCTTTTGACAGCAGGTAGCATTTGTCAGGGGATCACATAGGATAGGTCGGAGGTGATGTCATGAATTTGCGCAACGGACAAATCACAGTGGGTGAACTGCTTTCCGATCCGGCGGTGCGCAGACTTGCACAACAAGAGTTCCCCGGCATCATAAACCATCCGATGCTACACACGGCGTATAACATGCCCATCAGCAGGGTAATCGCGATGGCGAGGGGACGGGTGCCGCAGAGTAAGATAAACCGATTGCTTCAAACGCTTGAAACGCTTTAACTTGCTTTGAGCGTGTAAGTGTTCCGATAAATCAGAACAACAGAAAGACCAGCCGTCTGTTTCAAGCAGACGGCTGGTCTTTCCTTTATCGACTTTTTAACAGCCTTCAGCAGTGATGGTCGTGACCGCCGCATTTGTGTTCGCCGCAGGCATCTCCATGATGCTCTCCGTGGTGGTCGCAGGTTGCTCCTGAGTCAAATGTCAGTTCGTTTGCCAACAGGGCGCCGACAGCCTTGTCAGCGTCACCGGACACACCGCCGAACAGCTTGATATTTGCCGCAGACAAAGCCGTTTTGGCCCCGCCACCGATACCACCGCAGATCAGAGTGTCCACTTGCAGATTTTTCAGCATGTCCGCCAGCGCGCCGTGGCCGCTGCCATTGGTATTGACCGTTGTGGCTGCCGTCACCTTGCCATTTTCAACGTCATAGATCTTAAACTGTTCGGTATGGCCAAAATGCTGAAACACCTGGCCGTCTTCATATGTGACTGCAATTTTCATTTAATATCCTCGCTTTCAATTTTCGGCATCCTATAATGCTAGCATGAACTTTTTGCCACTATCTCTAGTATAATTTTATTTATGTCATATGTCAATAACTAATTATTTTCCGATCCAGTACTATTTTAATCAGAACGGAAAAAACTTGACAAAAAGGGTGTGAAAAGTGTAAAATAAAGTTAGAACATACGTTCTAACTTGGAGGCCTGTTATGGAACTAATGGATAAACTCGAAATTCTGTCCGACGCCGCAAAATATGATGCCGCCTGCACTTCCTCGGGAGTCACCCGTGAAGCGCGTCCCGGATCCATCGGCAGTTGTTCAACCTGTGGTATTTGCCACAGCTTTGCCGCCGACGGGCGCTGCATCTCCCTTTTGAAGGTGCTGATGACCAACTCCTGCATCTATGACTGCAAATATTGCGTCAACCGAAAGAGCAATGACGTCCGCCGCGCGGCTTTCACGCCGCGGGAGCTTGCGGAGCTCACAATACAGTTTTACCGGCGTAACTATATTGAAGGGCTTTTTCTGTCATCCGGCGTTTTGAAAAATCCTTCCTACACTTGCGAACAGATGATTCAGACATTGGAGCTTCTGCGCAACGAATACCATTTCAACGGCTATATCCACGCGAAGGCCATTCCAGGAGCGGATGATACTCTGATTCAGCGGCTTGGTTTGCTGGCTGACCGTATGAGCGTCAATATTGAGCTGCCGTCCCAGCAAAGCCTGTCTCTGCTGGCACCAGACAAATCCAAGACGGACATCCTGCGCCCAATGGGATTGATCACTCGAAAAATTGCCGAAAACACCACCGATATCGTGCGCTATCAGAATGCGCCCAAATTTGCACCGGCGGGGCAGAGCACGCAGATGATTATCGGGGCGACTCCCGATACGGATTTCAAAATTTTGAACCTGACGCAGGCGCTTTACAAAAAATATGGGCTGAAACGCGTATTTTATTCAGCCTATATGCCCGTACAGAGCGATTCTCTGCTGCCTGCCATTGATACAAAGCCGCCCCTGCTGCGGGAACACCGCCTGTATCAGGCAGACTGGCTGCTGCGGGTTTACGGCTTTGACGCCTCCGAGCTGCTGGACGACCAGCACCAGAGCTTTAACCCGCTGGTTGACCCGAAATGCAACTGGGCGATCAACCACATGGAACAGTTCCCGGTGGAGGTGAACAAAGCGCCCTACGAAATGCTGCTGCGAGTGCCGGGAATCGGCGTAAAAAGCGCGCAGCGGATTTTGCAGGCAAGACGAACCAGCCCGATTTCCTATGACGGGTTGAAGCGCATTGGAGTGGTGCTGCGGCGCGCCCAGTATTTTTTGCTTTGCCAGGGGAAAATGGCGGAAGGGCTTAGAATATCGCCGGAAAGCGTGCTGCACGCGCTGATTTCCAAACAGGATTATGAAGCGGCACTGCGCGCGCAGGAACAGCCGCAGCAGCTTTCGCTGTTTGATCAGGACCCGACAAAGGAGGACCTTGTGAAATGTCTGACCGGACAAATCTAGTCTACATCTGCGACGGCAGTCTGGATGGAATCCTTTGCTGTGTGTTTGAAAGCTATGTGTGCCGTGAGGTTCCAATTGGTATTTTGCAGGATGGGGAATTGACCCTGTTTCCGGTTCGGCAGATTGTATCGGATGAAGCGAAAGCTCTGCGGATACGCCGCTCGCTGGAACGCATCTCCGCCGAGGTGCTTGAATGGACGCAGACAGCCTATCTTTCCTGCGTGGACGGCAGGGAACTGCTGATCTATCAATTTATCGCGCTTGCTTACCGGCACGGCGCAAAGATTACTTCGATGCTGGCAGATCCGGTGGTGAACGGGATGTTTCAGGCGGTGCGTGCGGTGCGGAACGAAGCACACCAGCTGATCGAATTTCTCCGGTTTTCCGATTTTGACGGCGCACTGGTTGCGGAAATTGAGCCGAAAGCACTGGTTCTGCCTTATCTCGGAAGGTATTTCGCTGGGCGTTTCCCGGATGAGACTCTTTTCATCTTCGACCTGACGCACGGTTTGGCACTGCTTTATCGCCCCTATGAGGCGTCCATTCAGCCGATTGACGGGTTTGAGCTGCCGCAGGCAAGCGGGGAGGAGCGCGCATTCCGCGGTTTGTGGAAGCGATATTATGACACGATTGCCATAGAGGGGCGGTATAATCCAAAATGCCGCATGACGCATATGCCCAAGCATTTCTGGAAGCACATGACGGAATTTTCGGATGAAGCCGCTTTGTCCGGAGAAAGGAATCAGCGCCGTCTGCCTGCCTCATCGAATCTGCAAAGCACCTTTCGCGGCGTTGTCGCAGATGCCGCAGAGGGGTAAATATGGACGTAATTCGTTCAAACGGTCGTTTATTCAACACATCCCGCTCTGTTTTTCACAAATTCTACTAATTTTTATAATAATTGACAGAAAAAAGACACAATGTTTGTGCATCATTTGTGCTTGAGTTTTCCGGTTCTGGTAACGATATATTAAGTAGAGCGGTAAGACAGACAGATTATCAAACAGAACTGCGTGTCTCCGTTTCTGGCCAAAGCATCGTGTCTGCCGCGTGATACGGCCGTAAACGCGGCGGGGCGAACAACAAAGTTAGATGTCGGCGCAAGGATGTGCCGGACACAATAAAAACATGGAGGTATTATCATGGGAATGGTAGTAAGAAGTAACATTATGGCGCTCAACGCAAACAGACAGTTGGGCATGAACAACTCTCAGGTTTCCAAATCTCTTGAAAAGCTGTCTTCCGGCTTCAAGATCAACCGCGCTGGTGACGACGCTTCCGGTCTGGCGATTTCTGAAAAGATGAAAGCTCAGATCAAAGGCCTTGAGACCGCTTCCGCGAACTCCCAGGACGGCATCAGCCTTGTTCAGACCGCTGAAGGCGCGCTGACCGAAGTGCACAGCATGCTGAACCGTATGGTCGAGCTGGCAACCAAATCCGCGAACGGCACCCTGCAGGATGACGTTGACCGTGATGCAATTCAGAGTGAAGTAAATGCGCTCCTCAAGGAAGTTGACCGTATCGGTGATTCCACCAACTTCAACGGCATCAACCTGCTGGATGGCAGCTTGACTGCAGCTACTACAAAAGCAACAAATGGAACAACTGGTGCAACTGGTACAGCCGGTAAAGTTGAGATTACACTGACCGATAAAGTTTCCGCTGGTAACACTATTAAGGTTGGCGATAAGACTTATGAATTCGTCAAAGATGCTGCTGATGTAAAATCCGGTAACGTCGCTGTTGTGCTGGGTGTTGATAAGAATGCGACTGCTACCAATTTGGCAACAGCAGTCGGAACTACATCTGTACCGTCGGGTGTTGCTTCTGCCGCTGCTGTGGGTGCTACGGTTACTGTTACAAATTCTATTACTGCAGGTGCTGTAACAGAAGCTGAAGCCACAGCTAAAACTGTAACTGTTGATGGCGGTTTGGCTCTGCAGATCGGCGATTCCAGCGACAGCTTTAACAAAATGTCTGTTTCTGTAGAAGACATGCGTTCCGCTGGTCTGGGCATTAATGATCTGGATGTCAGCACAGCTGATGCTGCCGCGAGTGCTATCAAGACCATCAAAGATGCGATCAACAAGGTTTCCACCAACCGTGCGAACATGGGTGCTCTCCAGAACCGTCTGGACTACACCATCAACAACCTCGACGTTTCCGCCGAGAACCTGACCTCCGCAAACAGCCGTATCCGCGATACAGATATGGCAAAAGAAATGATGAACTACACCAAGATGAACGTTCTGACCCAGGCTGCTCAGGCAATGCTGGCTCAGGCCAATCAGCAGCCGCAGTCCATCCTGCAGCTGCTCCAGTAATCTGGTTTTTCGTCAGATTATTTGCAAGTTTAACCAAAAACGCCGCCCGATTTTCGGGCGGCGTTTTTTCCAATTGTAAGCAGGCTCTGCGAATCTCACATAACAAATTTGATTTTGAACACACTAAGAAAAATCAAATTGACTTTTTGGAGGTTTTGCCATGAGAGCTCCTGCTGCTCGTGTTCTGGCCTGTATCTTAGTGCTGTCTGTTCTTCTGCCGCTCTCTTCCTGCAAACGCACAAACACCGACAATCCGTCCGCAAGCGGCTTTTACGATGAATCCGGCTCCTATCAGATCTCCATCCCGGACAGAAAGCCACAGCTTGCCGAACTGGAAAAAAAGAATCCGGACGCGGTTGCGTGGCTGCACGTCCCCGATACCGCAATAGATGAGGGTGTTGTACAGGCGGGGGACAATGAGTATTATCTGCGCAAAGATGTGTACGGAGGCTATTCTTATGAAGGCTGCTACTTTTTAGACTATGAGTGCCTGCCGATGAAAGACGGGCTTTTTTCTCGCAACTCGATCATTTACGGTCATAATCTTGGCAGCCCGATGGGTGTGAAAGACGATTCCAACGGCGCAAAATTCGCCCAGCTTCTCAAATTTGCGAATGAGGATTTTGCAAAGAAAACACCTTATATTTTTATCACAACCGAAAAAAAAGCGTATGCTTTCGAGATATTTGCCGCTTTTTACTGCGAAGCGGAAACCGTTCCGGTTCCGTATCATTATGCGGATTACTCCGACGACGAGTATACGCAGCTGATGCATGATGTGCAGGACCGGTCGGAATATCGTTATCAGGCTCAACCCGCGATTGGGGATAACATTCTCACGCTGTCCACCTGCACGTATAAATATGGAACCTATTCGCAGAACCCGAACCAGCGCTTCGTGGTCATGGCGCGCCTGATGAAGGAGGGCGACGTTTATCAGGGGAGCGTGCAATTTGAAAAGAACCCGAATCCAAAACCCCCGAATTTTTAATGTAAGAACCCTGTTTCATCTGGATTCAACTGGAGGATTATGCTATAATAAAACATAAAAAGCCAGAAAGAAGGATCAATATGTTCGCATATAATCATGAAATAGCGGCGACTCCCTGTGAGCCGGGCGTTACCCGAAAAATTTTGTGTTACAGCGACCAGCAGATGATGACGGAGGTGTGCTTTGAAAAGGGCGCGCAGGGGAATGCACACAAGCATCCGCACGAGCAGATCACATATGTGGCTGCCGGCAGTTTTGAATTTACGATCGGAGATCAGGTGCAGGTGGTTTCGCAGCGTGATGGCGTTTATATCCCGCCCAATGTCATGCACGGGGTAAAGGCACTTGAAGCGGGCACACTGGTCGACGTTTTTACACCAAAGCGCGATGACTTTTTAAAATAAAAAAGTCCATAAGTTTGTCTCTCTTGCCTTTTTAAACTATTTGTGGTATACTATAACAAATGAATAGAAAAGAACCGTCTATTAAGAAGGGCTTTTGGTATTGCACCGCATGGTGTCATATGAAAAGCCCTTCTTTTTAACAATTTACAATTTAGGAGGAAGAAAGATGAACACAATTATGGTGGAAAAGCGAAATATGACGAAAAAAGCAAAGCAATTGAGACGATCCGGCATGGTACCCTGTGTCATCTATGGCGGAACCTTGAAAGAATCTCTTTCAGTTCAAATGGGACAGAGCATCGCAAACAAGATCGCCCGCCTTAAGCGTGAAGGTAGTAAAATTCAAATTAAACTTGATAATCAAGTGATTTCCGTACAAATCAAAGATAAAACGCAGAATTTATTGACTGATGAAATCACCCATATCAGTTTTCAAGCTTTAAATGCTGATCAAAAAGTCAACAGCGTAGCACATATTATTTTGCAGAATGCGGATAAAGTTGCAGGAGTTATCGAAAAGCTGCTCATGGAAGTTCCGTACTCGGCATATCCGGATGATATGATTGATACTGTTACGATTGATCTGGAGGGCCTGCCAGTCGGTAGTATCTTGACTGTCGGAGATATTCCTGAGTTTAAAAACGGAAAAGTGGATTTGCAAGTAGGCGCGGACAGTATGGTTTTGCGGATACGTGACAAGAAACGGCTGCTATCACAAGATGCCGGATAACTCTGTCAAAAGATTTTACATTGTTAAATTGAAAGAGTTTGATTGTCGTGCTTCTGCAAGAAAAGACATGAAAAGCTCTTTCTCTATTTTTTGAAAGGAATGACTGAAATGCAATTAACAGGGCAGGCGGTTAAGCATAGAACCTTTGGCAATGGGATTGTAACAGGTTTGGCCGACAATATCATTACCATCTGTTTTTCCCAAGGCGATAAGAAATTTTTATATCCAGACTCTTTTGCGCGCTTTTTGACACTAAAGGACCAAACAACACAGAATAAGGTCAATAGCATTTTAAATAAAAAAAGGCAAACAGAAGATGAACAGAAAAGGGCGATCTTTGAGGAGCAGGAACGGATTCAAAGAATGCGGAATCTCAAAATTACAGCGAATTCACAAGCCGCATTTGACATTAAAGCCGATAGCAGGGACGATGTATTCATGTCATGGAAAGTGTTTACCGGTCGTTATCTCAGCGGATATTCAAAGGGAGCCCCCCGGAAACCAGACAAATTAAAACCAAACTCCGTATGCCTGCTTACTGAATGTAAAAAGGGAACGGAGGAAAAGAACCGTACGATTATCGGCGCATTTATGGTGAAAGAAGACTTCTTCGGCAGTTTCTGCAAAGATGGCCTTGTCGAAAGCCACATGCGTTACAGAGTAGAGTTGCCAGAAGACGTAAATTTAAAATTCTGGGATTACTTTGATAAACCAGACCAACAGCGTCGCTGGGGCAATACCGCATTTAAATATTTTTCAAACGTCATAATGCAGCGAATTCTATTTGATATCAATAAATCGTTATGCCAAACCGAGGCTCAGAAAGTTTCCGATGAGTTTTATCAATATTTCTGCGATATAAACCGCATGCAAGACTATAAAATCGACGATTCATCAATACGCGCCTCTGAAAAGAACGCAAATAAATAAATCCAGTCTAAAATCGCTGAGTATTACAAAAAAATCTCTTCAGCCGCATGGCTAAAGAGATTTTAGTTGTGGAGCGGGTTACGAGGTTCGAACTCGCTACCTCCACCTTGGCAAGGTGGCGCTCTACCAAATGAGCTAAACCCGCATGTGGTGCCTTCGGTCGGAATCGAACCAACGACACGAGGATTTTCAGTCCTCTGCTCTACCGACTGAGCTACAAAGGCAAAAACCCTTTAAAGAAAAATGGCGACCTGGATGGGGCTCGAACCCACGACCTCTAGCGTGACAGGCTAGCGTTCTAACCAACTGAACTACCAGGCCAATTTAAATGGTGGGAACTACAGGGCTCGAACCTGTGACCCTCTGCTTGTAAGGCAGATGCTCTCCCAGCTGAGCTAAGCTCCCGA
>CAUQLV010000048.1:0-17373 GCA_963519235.1 uncultured Oscillospiraceae bacterium | reverse complement strand
ACCTGTAGTTGCAGTGCCGACTGCCCCGACGCTCCCCAATGCAACAACTTCGGCGATGCCTGCCGCGTCTGCTACGACATACACTGCGCCTACAACAATGCTGGTTAATCCTGCACCCGTCGCCCCGGTGGCTGCTGCCCCCACATATGCCATGGAGGACTTAGCACGGGCGGCATCTCAGCTGATGGACGCGGGCAGGCAGCAGGATTTACTTGGTCTGTTGGCGCAGTTTGGGGTACAGGCGCTGACCCAGCTTCCGAAAGAACGTTATGGCGAATTTGCTACCGCGCTGCGCCAGATGGGAGCGAAGCTCTGATGGCCGACCGAAAACATGCCCTCCTGACTGCTTCGGGCGCACACCGGTGGATGAACTGCCCACCCTCCGCCCGACTGGAGGAAACCCTGCCGGACAGCACCAGCGAGTATGCGGCGGAGGGAACACTGGCGCACAGTATCGCAGAACTGAAGGTGCGGAAGAAATTTCTTGAACCGATGGGACCAAAAACCTTTAATACCCGCCTAAATAAGTTGAAAAAAGACCCGCTGTATCAGGAAGAAATGCAGTCCTGCACGGACGAGTATCTGGATTATATCACCGGGGTATCGATGCAATACACGACCCGGCCTTATATGGCCGTGGAACGAAAGCTGGATTTCTCCCGATATGTCCCGGAAGGCTTTGGTACCGGCGACTGCATTATCATAGGCGGCAATACCCTGCATGTGATTGACTACAAGCACGGTAAAGGAGTACCGGTCAGCCCGGAGGATAATCCCCAGCTAAAACTGTACGGCCTCGGCGCACTGGAAGCTTACGGTATGCTCTACGACATACACGACATTGTACTTACGATCTTCCAGCCGCGCGCAGACGGCGACACGGTGAAAGAGTGGAGTATCTCCCGCGATGATTTGGTTAACTGGGGTGTGTTCACGGTAAGGCCGCTGGCAGAAAAGGCTTTCGCTGGTGAGGGCGAATTCCATGGTGGTGACTGGTGCCGGTTCTGTCGGGCGAAGGATACCTGCAGAGCACGAGCCGGGCAGTATACCGCGCTGGAAGACTTCGGCAGCCCCAACAGCAAAACAGAAACCGGTACTCTGCCGAAGCCGCCACTACTCTCTGACGCAGAGGTTGGGGAAATTCTTGAAAAGGCGATTGCTCTTGATAAATGGGTAAGTGACCTGAAGGATTACGCTCTTTCCGCTTGTTTAGAAGGTAAAGTGATTCCCGGCTGGAAAGCGGTGGAAGGACGTAAGACCCGTGTATGGGACGACCCGGATGCAGCCTTTATTGACATTACTGCTGCCGGCATCGAGGAAACCATGCTTTATGAGCGCAAACCGCTGACATTGGCAGCCGTGGAAAAGATGCTCGGCAAAGCCAGATTTACGGAGGTCGCCGGTACGCATGTTACCGTATCCTCTGGAAAACCTGCACTTGCACCGGAAACCGACAAACGCGAAGCAATCACGCTGAAACCCACAGCAGAAGAAGATTTTAAATAAAAAGGAGAATACATTTATGGCTAACAACAACCCCGCACATATCGTTTTGAGGAGCGTCCGCCTCTCTTACACACATCTGGACAAGCCCTACGCTCAGCAGCCGGGACAGGAGCCCAAGTACAGCTGCACCGTCCTGGTACCAAAAAACCCTGCATCCAACCGGGCGATGATTGACGCCGCAATCTCCACCGCGACGCAGAAAGCAATTGAAAAATATGGGAAAGGCTTTCCCATGACGCCAAAGGTCAGCGTTCACGATGGCGACGGTGTCCGCCCATCTGACGGCCAGCCGTTCGGCGACGAGTGCAAAGGCTGCTGGGTATTTACCGCTTCCAATAAATCCCCGGTTACCGTGGTGGATCTCAATCTGCAGCCGATTCTGGACGCAACGCAGATTTACTCCGGTATGTATGCAAACGTCGGCGTGACCTTCTTCGGGTACAACGCTCCGCAGAACAAGGGCATCGGCGTTGCGCTGGATAACGTCCAGAAAATTGCAGACGGCGAACCGCTGGGCGGCTCTCGCGCAAGTGTAGAGGACGACTTCGGCGCAGCAGAACCACAGGTTTCCGCACCCTACAACCCTCAGTATCAGCAAATGCCATCTGCACTGCAGTATCCGCAGCAGTATCCGGGGCCGGTTGACCCGATCACCGGCGTACCACTGTAAAAGGAGGCTATCATGGAGGAAAGAACAAAAGGCGAGATGCTTCTTCAGGGATTAGAGCAGGTTCGTGAGGGCTTGGATTTAATCGGCCGTCACGGTAATCAAGACTTGCTTCTGAAAACTTTAGTTGGTTCTAACACGGCAGCAAAACGACTCAGGGAAGTAGTGCAGGGCAGTACAGTATTTCGCAGTATGGTTTTATCTTTGGTGTGCGCCCGTAATGCCCGGCTTTCGGCGGAAACAACTGAAAAGATCATCCGGGACTTTTTAGACGTGATGTTTGATTTATCTCAGCCCTACCGAAATGATCCCGAAGAAGGAGATTCCATCTAAACGTTTCTGGGGCGTTATCGTATAAAGCGCCCTACCACCATCCATTCGGAGTCGAACTTAAGGAGAACACACGATGATTCATCATTTAAATGTAGACTTGGAAACATACTCCTCGGTTGATATCAAAAAGGCCGGCATGTACAAATATGTGCAGTCCCCAGATTTTGAGACTTTGTTGTTTGCATATTCACTGGACGGGCTGCCAGTGCAGGTTGTGGATATGGCACAAGGGGAGAAAATTCCGCAGTACATTTCATCCCTGCTGCTTGACACGGATTGTATAAAACATGCATATAACGCCGCCTTTGAATGGTACTGTCTATCCAAGTATTACGGCTTCAACCTTTCTCTCGGTAGCTGGCTGTCTCAATGGCGCTGCACGATGCTCCACGGGCTTTACTGCGGGTACACCGCCGGTCTGGGTGCTACCGGTGCCGCCTTGGGGCTGCCGGAAGATAAACGCAAGCTGGCAACCGGCAAAGCATTGATTAAGCTGTTCTGTACACCGACCACGCCTACAGCTCGGAATGGCGGCAGAACCCGGACATTCCCACACCATGAACCTGAAAAGTGGGACTTGTTCAAAGAATATAACCGGCAGGATGTCGTTACCGAACAGGAAATTGAACGCCGCCTGTCACCGTTCCCGGTACCTGATTTTGTACAAAAGCAGTGGGAAACCGATCTGCGTATCAATGCCCGCGGCGTGGCAGTTGACCTCGACCTGATCCACGGTGCCCTTGATTGCAGTGATGCGATTACCAACACCCTCACACAGGAGGCTGTGCAGCTGACCGGGCTTGACAATCCGAACAGTGTCCCGCAGCTCTCCGGGTGGCTGACAAAAGAAACCGGTTTGCAAATTACTGATCTGCGCAAAGAATCCGTCAAAACGATGCTGGATGGAGAAATTCAAAGCGGCTCCGCCCGGAGGGCATTGGAAATCCGGCAGGAGCTCTCCAAAACAAGCGTAAAAAAATACACCGCCATGACTGAGGCGGTGTGTGAAGATGGCCGGGTAAGGGGGCTGCTGCAATTCTATGGCGCCAATCGAACAGGCCGCTGGGCCGGCAGAATTATTCAGCCGCAGAACCTTCCGAGAACGAATCTGCACGGCGGTCTGCTGGACTTCGCCCGCGATTTGGTCAAAGCCCGTAAACTGGAATACATACAGATGATTTACGGCAGCGTACCGGATACTCTATCACAGCTGATTCGCACGGCGCTGATTCCCGCACCGGGTCATATGTTTGTTGACGCAGATTTCAGCGCCATTGAGGCCCGTGTAATTGCCTGGTTGGCCGGCGAGGATTGGGTGTTGGACGTGTTCCGCAGCCACGGCAAAATCTATGAGGCGACTGCGGCCAATATGTTTGGCGTCCCGATCGAGAAGATCGTCAAAGGAACCCCGGAATATGAGCTGCGCCAGAAAGGCAAGGTTGCAACACTGGCTCTCGGATATCAGGGCGCTGCGGGCGCTCTCATAAACATGGGCGCTTTAAAAATGGGAATCCCAGAAGAAGACTTGCCCGATATTGTTCGCCGCTGGCGGGAAGCCAATAGACGGATTGTTGACCTCTGGTACTCTGTTGAAAACGCCGCGATCGGAGTGGTGCAGACGGGGCGACCGGCAGGCGTCCGAGGGCTTTTATTCGCTCTCGAAGGTGACCATGCAACAGATCAGTATTTCCTGACGGTTACGCTACCATCCGGCCGCAAGCTCTACTATGCCCGTCCGACGCTCGGCGTCAACCAGTGGGGGAACCCTTCACTGCAATACTGGGGCATGAACCAGACAACGAAGAAATGGGAACCTATTGAAACCTACGGCGGCAAGTTGGTAGAAAATATCGTACAAGCGACCGCACGCGACTGTCTGGCAGAGAATATCGAACGGCTGGAAGCGGCTGGGTATTCGATTGTATTCCATGTGCATGACGAGGTTGTAATAGATGCCCCAAAAGAAAAGGCAGACCTTGAAGCGGTCTGCCGGATTATGGGGGAGCCTATTCCGTGGGCGCCCGGGCTGCCACTGAAAGCAGATGGGTGGAGCGGAGATTATTATACAAAAGATTGAGGAGGAATATTAAATGCCCATTATAGCTCGTGGAACAGATTCCGCAAAAGTGATTCAAGTTATTGAAACAAAATCTTTAAAGGGTATAGGAACAAAAGAGGATCCTGCTCGCATAGTTACGCAATACTGGGATTTTAACGGAAAACTCTTGGCTGAGAGTGATTCAAATGGCAGGTTCAACTAAATTTTTCTGTTCTTGTTTTTTAGAGTCAATGGCCAGAATATCCTCAAAAAGCTGTTCTCTTTCATGGCGGTCAATATACCAGATTTTAATTAATAATTCAATTAATTTTAAAAGCTTTTTAGCTTCGTCTTTGTCAATTTCAATAATAAGATTAATGTCTTTTTCCATGTGTGCTCCAATGTTCCCGATTCTTCTCACACTGTCAATAACTTTCCATTGATCAGCTGGTATCATCTCTTCGAGGGCGATTATTTCTTTTGCTAAATTACCTTTATTGATACCCCAATAATCATGAATCATCCCCTGCAAACACCGGCGTGCGATTGTTGCAGACGCTTTAGGACTGAGATCAGCTATCATGGCCGCCTCTTCATAATCAGTACGAATTTGTAAAGGAATGTAATCAGGATAATCAATAATATTTGGTTTTGATTCAGGGTAAATACGCATAAATAGACCTGCGAGGTCTGGTGATACTCCTTCTGCAGTGATACTTACCTTATTACAGTTGGGGCATTTGTGAAAAACAACTGCTATAGCTGTTCCCATTGTACTTCTATACGCACCATATGAAAACGACAATTTTTCAATGCTCTGTGTATCACTAGAAAGTGCCATAATCTGTGAACAAAACGGGCACGTATATCCAGCCATGTAAATTTCCTCCATTATTCTATTAGTTCATTTAATTTTATCCCTTCATTTTCTATTTGTAAAGGAGTGGTGTCGACAAAATGCTCCAAAATAATCGACAAATCACGATTTCGGCAGCCGGCAGCCGTAATTCCCTCAAATGGCCGGCACAAACCCTCTACATATCAGAGCTGTATGACAAACTGGCTGTACCCGTACGCAGCACTGAAACGCTAACGGCCTACCTGCGCATGACAAAACCCCAGCAGGATAACCTGAAAGACGTGGGCGGCTTTGTAGGAGGTATTGTCCATGGCGGCGGACGGCGCAAAGGCAACGCCATCGACGGGCGCGATATTCTGACTCTCGACCTCGACCACATCCCCGCCGGGGGAACAGACGACGTGCTGCGGCGTGTTGACGGTCTCGGCTGCGGCTACTGCATTTACTCCACCCGCAAGCATTCGCTTGACGCACCCCGGCTGCGCATTATCCTGCCATTGGACCGCACCTGCACTGCCGACGAGTATGAACCGATTGCCCGTAAGGCCGCGCAGCTGATTGGTATTGAGATGTGCGACCCGTCCACGTTCGAGGCTTCGCGCCTCATGTACTGGCCGTCCTGCTGTGCAGACAGTCAATACATCTATACTTTTGGGGACAAGCCCTTTCTCTCTGCAGACGGTGCTCTGGAGCTCTATGCGCAGGCCGGACAGGACTGGCACAACGTTACCGTCTGGCCGCAGGTACCCGGTATTCAGGACCCACACAAGCGTTTGGCAGCGAAGCAGGGTGACCCGAACGAAAAACACGGGGTAGTCGGCGCTTTCTGCCGGACGTACAACGTACTGGCTGCGATGGACAAGTTCCTGCCTGGCATCTATGAACCGGTGGACAACGCGGACGACCGGTACACCTTCACCGGAGGCAGCACGACCGGCGGCGCCATCGTATATGACAACGGCAATTTTATATTCAGTCACCATGCGACTGACCCCGCCGGCGGGAAGCTCTGCAATGCATTCGATCTGGTACGGTATCACCTGTTCAGCGACAAGGACGATGCCGCGCAGCCGGGAACCCCGACCAACCGCCTGCCATCTTATACTGCCATGTGCGAGCTGGCCGCAAGAGATACCGATACTGCCGCACTAATGGCATCAGAGCGCTTTGAAAAAGCAATACAGGATTTTTCAGATGCGGATTTGCAATCTGAAAATAATTCAGAATGGATGAAGTTGCTGGAGCCAAGCGGGACAAATGGCGGGTACGCAAAAACACTGAAAAACTATAAAATCATTATCAATTATGCCCCTGGAATTAAGGGTAAAATCCGATTAAATCTATTTTCAGGCCGCATAGACGTTACTGGGGGGCTTCCATGGAATCGGGCTACAAAGTCACAGGTATGGACGGACACAGATACTACAGAGTTGCGTACCTTCATGGAACCGATTGTAGGAAAGGCCTCAAAAAGTGACGTATCTGATGCGGTAGAAGCTTGCGCGGGAGAGAATGCTTATCACCCGGTTAAGGATTACCTAAATAGCCTTGCCTGGGACGGAATCCCCCGACTTGACACAATGTTTATAGACTACCTTGGGGCTGCGGACACTCCCTATATTCGAGCAGTGACCCGCAAAGCATGGACCGCCGCTGTGGCACGAGTAATGGTACCGGGTATCAAATATGACACTATGCCCGTTATCATAGGCACCCAAGGACGCTTCAAGTCCACCATTTTAGCAAAAATGGGCGGAACTTGGTTTAGTGATAGTTTGAGGAATTTCGGGACTAAGGACTCTATGGAAACCATACAGGGAACTTGGATCAATGAAATTGCAGAAATGCAGGCAATGAATAATTCAGAGATTGACGCTGTAAAAGCTTTTCTTTCAAAGACAGGGGACTATTACCGGGCTGCTTATGCTCACTTTACAGTTGATCGCCCACGACAAGCAGTCTTTTTTGGTACGACCAACACACACGACTGCCTGCGGGATACTACCGGCGGAAGACGGTTTTGGCCCGTGGATATTGACCGGCAATCACGTGAAAAAGACGTATTTCAAGATATGGAAAACGAGAAGGACCAATTATGGGCGGAGGCTGTAGCTCGGTGGCGTCTAGGGGAATCCCTGCATCTGCCAAAAGAATTGGAATCTGATGCAAGGATAATCCAAGAAGACCACCGCGAGAGGCATCCATGGGAAGGACTTATAGAACAATTTATTGCTCAGCCAATACCTGAAGATTGGTTGAAATGGACCGCTGAAAATCGTCAAATATTTTGGCACGGGAGTATGAACTACAGCGGTAGTCTGGTTCAGAGAACAAGAGTATGTGCCGTGGAAATATGGTGTGAATGTCTGGGCAAAGCAAAAGGTGATATGCAACAGAGATACACCAGGGAAATTAACCAGCTGCTTGAAAAATTGCAAGGCTGGAAAAATGTTGGGGTCCGAGAGGCTGGAAAGCCCTACGACAAGCAGCGGTGCTTTGATAAAGCTTCGACAACAGATTAAGCAGCAACAGACGAAAAAGGGCAACAGATGTCTGGCAACGAAGCCAACAGTTACAAATTTAAGTGTTGCCTTTATAAAACCGGCATTTTCCAATTAAAACAACAGAAGCAACAGAAGCAACAGATTTATAAAAGATAAAAAAACAGAGAGTTTAGGGAATATGTATACCGCCTAACCCGCCTATTTGCGTACATTATCGCGTAGGCGCGCGCGTTAGAGACTGTATATAGAGTCTGAGTATGGAGGAATACAGAGTGAGAGAGTCAACCATTGAAGCATATCTTCGCGACCGGGTGAAGGAACTGGGCGGCAAGGCGTACAAATTTGTTTCACCGGGTAACGATGGGGTGCCGGACCGATTGGTTTGTTTACCCGGCGGGCGGATAGTTTTTATAGAACTGAAAGCGCCAGGAAAGGAACCGACGCCTTTACAAAATTTGCAGCAGAGGCGTTTAGCAGAATTAGGATTTCTGATGCTTACTCTCGACAGCAAGAAAAAAATTGATACCGAAATTGCAATCTGGAAAGAGGTGTGGCACCTTTGAATTTTATTCCACACAACTATCAAGCCTATTGCATTAACCGGATTGTGGACATGCCGGTGTTCCCCGGACCGGGTCTTGGTGCTTACCTTGGGATGGGCCTTGGCAAAACAGTAATCACCCTGACCGCGGTAAACATCCTGAAATATTACCGGTTTGCTGTTCAGCGGGTGTTGGTGGTTGCCCCTAAAAAGGTCGCGGAAGCCACTTGGAGCAAGGAGGCGGCCAAATGGGATCACCTGCGGCTGCTTCGGATTATCCCAGTGCTGGGCAGCTTAAAGCAGCGGATCCGAGCATTGAATACCCCGGCAGATGTGTACGTCATAAACCGTGAAAACGTGCAGTGGCTGGTAAATTATTACCGGAACGACTGGCCCTTTGATTTTGTCGTGATTGATGAAAGCAGCAGCTTCAAGAACCATCAGGCCAAGCGTTTCAAGTCCCTCTGCTGGGTACGGAAGAAGATTACCCGACTGGTGGAGCTGACTGGTACGCCGGCCCCGAACGGACTAATTGACCTGTGGGCGCAGGTGTACTTACTGGATGGCGGTGAACGGCTGGGAAAAACGATTGGTGGATTCCGACAGCGGTATTTCGATCCGGACCAGCGAAACGCCCAGCAAATTTTTACATACAAACCCAAAGACGGAGCCGGGGGAACGATACAGGACAAGATCAGCGATATCTGCATCAGTATGAGCGCGGAGGACTATCTGGATCTGCCGGAATGTGTTTCCGTGGATGTACCCGTGGAACTGGACCCCAAAGCCCGGACGGCATATAAAAAACTGGAAAAGGACATGCTGCTGGAGGTCGACGAGGACGAGATCACAGCTGCAACTGCGGCAGTGTTGGGGAACAAGCTGTTACAGCTGGGGGATGGCGCGGTATATGGTGAAAACCATCAAGCAATAGAAATCCATCAGTGCAAGGTGGAGGCGTTTCTGGAAGTTGTAGAGGCCCTGCAGGGACAGTCAGCGCTTGTATTTTACAACTTCCAGCACGACCGGGACAGGCTTCTGGCGGCATTGAAAAAGACCGGCCTGCGGATTCGGGTGTATAAGGACGCCCGGGACGAAGCCGACTGGAACAATCATCAGATCGATATTCTTTTGGCACATCCTGCCAGCACCGCATACGGCTTGAACCTGCAGGACGGCGGGAATCATATTATCTGGTTTGGCCTGAATTGGAGTTTGGAGTTGTACCAGCAAGCCAACAAGCGTCTGCACCGGCAGGGGCAGAAAGAACGGGTTTTTATTCACAATCTGATCGTGCAGGGCAGTATGGACGAAGATGTCATGAATGCTTTGCGGGGTAAAAGCACCACACAGGACAACCTGTTACAGGCTTTACGGGTGAGGATTGAAAAGGTGAAGGAGGGAACCAATTGACCAATCAAGAGAAAATTAAATATCTGCGCCGTTATCGTGATAACGAGCGGGAGATTATGCGGCTGCAGGAGGAAATTGTACAGGCCGAGGCACTGTCCCAAAAGGTCACTGTCAGTCTCGGGGGTGCCGGCGGTTCAAACGGAGAGGACAAGCTGCAGGTAGCAGTCGAACGGATCGTAGCTTTGCAGAACGGATTGACCGCACAGGTTGTCAAGCGGGTTCGGCTTCGGGGAGAAATTGAATGGGCCGTCATGACGGTGGAGGACGAACGCTTGCAGCAGCTTCTTCGGTACCGGTACATAAACGGGAAGACATGGGAGCAGATTGCGGTGAACATGAGCTATAGCTATATGCAGGTATGCCGGCTACATGGGAAAGCGCTTCAGCAAATTATGTTATAGAATGTTATACTCAAAGCATGTTACTATTAAGCTGAAAAGAATATGAAAAAGCCTCCTAATATTTTAAACAAAATCACCTGCAAATTGTGGGTGGTTTTGTTTTGCAATCAAATGCAAAACAAAAGGCCACCTATTGTAGGTGACCTAAAATTTTAATTTCTTTTTTTTATTTTTGCTAATTATAGTATAATTAGCAAATAATAAGTTAAATTGAAACTTCTCTAATGGCACTGACAATACTATTTGTATTCCAACCAACACGCCTATTAGCAACCGCTGTTATTTCGGTAGGCATCATTGAATTTCCCCATGGCTCTATAGCGATAATCGGTTTTCCCAGCGCATAAGCCTTATCAAGTTCATATTGCATCCATTCGCGGTGGTTGTAATACATACCGGATATTACAAGTACGACATTTACGGGTCGGATTTTACGATCCAAAGCATCCATGATTTCAGACTTTGTAACATATGATTTTGATAATTCCAAAGGCTTTTCTTTCGGGGCTGAGTAGTTTCGGCAATAAAAGTAAGGAGCATTCTTTAAAAGTTTTTCTAACCTATCATAATCTTCACCATATTTCCATGCATGGCTAATAAATAAGTCATAAGTTTTTAATGCTGGCATTTTGTAACCTCCTAACAAATTTTACGAAAGGGACGATCATAGTGAATGTAATAAAAAAATATCGTAAAAAACCTGTTATAGTTCAAGCCTATCAAACAGAGAAGGAAGTGTTTATTCATACACTTGAGGGTGATATGAAAGCATCTGTAGGGGACTATATTATTACTGGAGTGAACGGAGAACAATACCCTTGCAAACCTGAAATCTTTGAAAAGACTTATGAAGAAGTTTCTGACTAATTTTCGGATTCCGGCTTATTGGTCGCACTCGCCCATGTTTGAAACTCTTTTGTAAGATATTCCTCACAAGAAAGTACAAGTGTTTCTAGTAGCTCAGAATCTGTCTTTCCTTTAAATTCACCACTTTTTAAGAAGAATCTATGTAATACACTCTTTAATATTTCACAATTTGTGCGATATTGAATCCAAAGTTCTTTATAGGCACAGAGTGTGACTGAAGCGGTAATAGCGGTGACTGCCGAACTCAAAGTGGTCACTATCAATTTAAAGGCAAGACCCCAACCGGTATCGGTTAAAAGTGTAAATATCGGGATCAGTCCTGATAACGAAATTGAAACGATTGACCAAAATTTATAGTTTGCCTGTTTTTTTATGGCAGAATCATCGTAAAATTTAATTTGATCAATTACTCTGTTTTGAATATAAAATTTTAGGTTACTTTCAGGAAGAAGTTGAAGATATGACTGATACTCTTTTAAAATGTAATTCGGCTTCTCTTCTGAGGTGTTTTTCTTTTTATCAAACATTTTGACCTCCGTTAAGCGGTCAGTTATTTAGCCAATTAGATAATTTTGTACGATATCCATTTGATCTAACATAAAAATCATCAGTAGCAACATACTCCAAATATGGGTATAATCCTAGATATTCTTGACCGCTAAACGATTCTTGTTGCCGAGCCAAAACCGGTAGTATGCAGCACTTCCCGTACCTCTTACCATCAGCAAACCCTAATTCCCAGGGGCACCATTTAGAATTTGTAATATTGGAGGATGTAACATAAGCCAATCCTTTAGATTGAGCTATACGCTTTCTAAGTAAATCAGCAGTTTGTGGAGTTACGTCTTCACGGTTTAAGTGGGCATCATCTATCCAATCTACATATGTATGGTAGCCCGCGTCTGCAAACATCGATATAAGCTTTTTAACATATTCTTTGTCGGCATAACTGTGCGATAGGAAAACATCATAGAAACCTGTAGAAGCAAAATAATGCGTAGACTCTTGCAGAATAGAATCTGAAGTTTTTCCGAAACTCCTATCCTTAATTTTTGGAGAATAAGACATAACGAAATCCCTTGTTAGAATCATTTAAAAGCCCCTTTCTACATTTTTATTTCATTGTAGTTTGTTTCATAAATTATGTCAATGTTTTCTAGTATTTTCATGCAATAATAACAAGTGCCTACTATCCTATATGGATAGAACCTTAACCTCACCGGTCACCCGGCGGGGTTTTTTCATGCCCTAAAACCAGAAAGGAGCAGCCATAGAAAAGTGTAAATGTTTATCATGCCCATGGGCGCAGCGGGTTGGCGAGAAAACGCTGCTCTGCCCGTTATTCTCATGCGCTGCGGATTTGATAGGCAGCCCAACTCTTTCAATGGATAAAAGAAAAAACCGCCCGGTTAAGGGCGGTATGCTAAAAGAAGGAGCGAACAGCTAACAGAAGTCCAAAAACAATCAGAGGAATGCCTATAAAAGCGCCGACAATCGTGAAGGTTAAGACCGCTCCGAGAATGGTTAAAATCAAGCCAATCGTCAATGAAATAATAAATCCCAGCAGATCAAACACAAGACCGATGATCCACCATATAAGTTCAAACGGCCAAAATAGAATCCTTAACATATCCATCCTCCTCCAGAAGATCCTGAAACCATTATATGGGCTGTTATATGGGTATGCATGAAATTCATGTGAATGCACGATGAAGATTCAATTAATTAATTCTGACATAAAAGAAAGTCATACTGAACATGGATCTGAATCAGATTAAAGAGTTTATAGCGCAAGGTAACCTGCATGCCTTTTATGTTTCTCCGGAGTGGCGCAGGCTTCGCAGGGAAGTCCTTGCGGAGGATAAAGGCGAGTGCCAGCTCTGTAAGGCGAAAGGCAGGTACAAACCTGCAAACCATGTGCATCACGTTAACTATCTTCGCAAGCATCCAGAGCTGGCACTCAGCAAGACCTATCGGGATGACGATGGAAATCTCAAGCGCAATCTCATCTCTGTGTGTATGGAGTGTCACGAAACAGTGTGTCATCCGGAGCGGCTTCCGTATCACGGAACCAAACCGAGACCCTTGACGGAGGAACGATGGTAGGACACCCCCGGTCAGAAAAAACGCAAATTAATTTCAGACCCCGTTACTCGGCAGGGTTATAGACAAAAGAGGTCCTCGCGCGCGTGAGGGATTTTTTTCAAAGAAGGTGAGGCAATTGGCAGTTACAAAAAAGTCCATCCATGATTCCCTTTGTGAACAGCTCGCCATGATGGGTGCGTCGCAGGATCATTATCTGGACCTCATCGGGGACTACATGAAGCTATGGGACATCAAAAGGAAGCTCATTGCGGATATCCGGGCGCGCGGGGTGGTGTATGAGGACTATTCCTCTGTGGGCGTTAAGATGAAAAAGAACAATCCTTCCACCAAGGAGCTTGTTCTGGTGAATCGTCAGATGCTTTCCATATTGGAAAAACTGGGGCTCACAACCGCCAACGCAAGCGACGGTAATGAGGATGAGCTCTGAACTGAACCCGCATATCCTGCGATACATGGACATGGTGGAATCCGGCGAGATCGTTTCCTGCGAAGATCAGAAACTGCTAGTTCAGTATGTCTTTCGCTGCTTTGAGACAGAAGACCTGTATACAGACGATGAACAACTGGAAAAGTACCTCGGCCTCGCCAGATATTTTCCGTTTGACCGTGTGTTTGAATGGCAGGCGTTTTGTATCGCCCTGCATGACTGCACCTACCGGAAAGAGGACGGCATGCCGCGCTGGCCGGACCTTTTGTGCCTCATCGGGAGGGGAGCCGGTAAAGACGGGTTTATTGCGCTCGAGTCTCTCTGCCTCATGTCCCCATATAACGGTATCCGAAGCTATGACGTGGATATCTGCGCGAATAACGAGGATCAGGCGATGCGCCCACTTCGGGACGTAATAGACGCGCTGGAAACCCCGGCTCACCAGAAAAAGCTCCGGCGGTTCTTTTACTGGAACAAAGAGGAGGTTATCAGCCTTAGAACAAAATCCGTCCTGAAGGGCCGCACTAACAGTCCGAAAGGGAAAGACGGCCTGCGTTCCGGTATCGTTATTTTTAATGAGATTCATCAGTACCAGGACTACGCCAATATCAACGTTTTCACAACCGGGCTTGGAAAAAAGAAACACCCGCGACGCTCTTATATGACCACAAACGGGGATGTACGGGAAGGCCCTCTGGATGATCTGCTTGAAAAGGCGGAAGGGATTCTGCGCGGCGGTGAACCGGACGGCGGCCTGCTGCCGTTTATCTGCAGGCTGGACAGCAAGGAAGAGGTACATAACCCGGAGAACTGGGCGAAAGCGAACCCTTCGCTGCCGTACCTGCCGAACCTGCGTGAAGAAATCCGGAAGGAATATGCGGACTGGAAAAAGAACCCCGCAACCCTCCCGGCCTTTATGACCAAGCGCATGAACCTCCCGGAGGGTAACGCAGATGTCGAAGTGACCTGCTGGGAAAACATCAAGGCAACAAACCAGCCGATTCCGCAGGACCCGGGGCGGTGCGCGGTGGTTGGCATCGACTACACTAAGGTTACAGACTTTGCAAGCACAAACCTGCATTTTCGGGACGGGGATATCCGGTATGACCTCAACCATTCGTGGCTTTGCCTGCGTTCGGCAGATATCCCCCGGTTCAAAATCCCGTGGCGGCAATGGGCGGAGGAAGGCCACCTCACCCTTGTAGATGATGTGGAAATTCATCCCGACCTGATTACGGACTGGATTGCGGAGCAGGCACAGCGGTATAACATCCTCAAAATTGCGGTGGATAATTTCCGCTATGCGCTGCTTGCAAACAGCCTGCGCAAAATCGGGTTTGACGCGAAGGAATATAAAAACGTGAAGCTCGTCCGCCCGTCGGACATTATGAAGGTCGTGCCGGTCATCGACAGCTGCTTTGCAAACCGGTATTTCGTCTGGGGAGACAACCCGCCTCTGCGGTGGGCGGTGAATAACACGAAACTCATCCGGTCCGGCAAGACCGCCGGCTCGGATACCGGGAATTTTGTGTATGGGAAGATCGAGTCAAAAAGCCGCAAGACGGACCCGTTTATGGCGCTGGTTGCCTCTATGGCCATAGAGGAGGAACTGGGCGGCGGGTACAGCGGGACACTTCCGAATTTGGGAGTCATCACAGGATAGGAGGGCGGAAGATTGGCGCTCAACTTTAAAAAATGGATGATAGAAAAGCTTGGCGGGGAACTATCGCGGGTGTCCGCTGCGGACGTCACGGCGGCGGAGTGCTTTGATCTATCCGCGGACATCTTTGTACGAGAACTGGCGTTCTGGGCATGCGTGAATACGGTGGCCAATGCGGTCAGTAAATGTGAGTTCAAGACTTTTGCGGGGAACGGCGAAATCAAAGGCCCGGAATATTACCTGTGGAACATCGAGCCGAATAAAAACCAGAACAGCAGCGCGTTTATCCACAAGTGGATCGCGCAGCTGTACCGCCACAACGAGGCGTTGGTGATCGAACAGAACGGGCAGCTTTTGGTGGCGGACAGCTATACCCGTACCCCATATGCGCTCTATGAGGACGTATTCACACAGGTGCAGGTGGGAGACTTCACGTTTGACCATTCTTTCGTGCAATCCGATGTGCTCTATTTCAAGCTGTCGGAACGGAACATGCGCGCCGTTGCAAACGGTCTCTATACCGCTTATCAGAAGCTGATAGACTACGGGATGCGCAGCTACAGGAAATCGCGCGGCACCAAAGGGATTGTGGAAGTGGACGCGTTGGCCGCGGGCAATCCTAATTTTGAGGAAAGCTACACAGAACTTAAAAATACCAGCTTCAAGACCTTTGCGGATGCGGAAAACGCAGTGCTCCCGCTGTTCAAGGGTCTGAAATACACAGACCTCGGCGCTAAGACCTATTCCAGCGAAGGCACCCGGGATATCCGCGCCATGATCGACGACGTGTCGGACTTTACTGCCAAGGCATTCGGCATCCCGCCCGCGCTGCTCTCGGGAAATGTGCAGGGAACATCCGACGCGCTGGATCAGTTTCTTACCTTCTGCATCGATCCGCTGTGCGACATGCTGCAGGAGGAAATCAACCGGAAACGAAGCGGCAGAACGGGCTACCTTGCCGGCTATTATTTGCAGATTGATACCCGCTCGATTAAGCATGTGGATTTGCTCAGCGTTTCCAACGCCATAGACAAGCTCATCTCTTCGGGTGTGTTCTGTATCAATGATATCCGCAAGCTCTGCAGCGAAACCGTGATTGACGCGCCATGGGCATACCAGCATTTTATCACCAAAAACTATGAGACCGTCGCCGGTCTGCTGGCGGCATTGGAAGGGGGTGAAAACCTTGAAACCTGAAATTCTGAAGTACGATTTTAAGCAGCAGCTGGACGATCCCGAAACCCTGAACCTGTATATCTACAGCGAAGTTGCCCCGGACGGATACGACTGGTGGAATGGCGTGGAAGTCAAGAGCGAAACCTCTGCGGATTACTTTCGGGATAAACTGAGTGAATTCAAAGATGTAAAATCCATCAATCTGTACATCAACAGCGTCGGCGGTTCTGTACGGGAGGGATATGGCATCTATGCGCAGCTCAAACGGCATCCCGCGCACAAAACGGTTTATGTGGACGGCTTTGCGAATTCTATCGCGTCCGTGATTGCTATGGCAGGGGATAAGATCATTATGCGGATCAACAGCATGATGGGCGTGCACAATGCGATGGATTATTGTCTCGGCAACGCGTCGGAGCACCGGAAATGCGCGGAGAATCTGGACCGGCTTATGGAGGGCAACAGGCAGATCTATCTTGCGAAATCCAATGGGAAGATCACGCTGGAAAAGCTCACGGAGCTGCTGGACGCGGAAACCCTGCTCACCGCGCAGGAATGCCTGGAATACGGGCTGTGCGATGAAATCGCGGATCAGGAGGCGGACGCAGAAAAAACAGCCCAGATGATGCAGCGGCTGAACGCCAATATGGCGGCGCAGGTCAAATATTTTCAGACGCTGCGGCAGTCGTTCGGTGAAGCCATGAGCGCATTTAAAACTGCCGAAGCGCCGCCGAACCCCCAGCCGCCTGCGCCGCAGGAAAATAAACCACTCAAATTATTGTCAGCGCTCATGCGCTAGAAAGTGAGGCAGTCAATGAAGAACAAAGACCTTCTTGAAAAAGAGAAAAAAGAAATCCTTCAGCGGATCAACAAGG
>CAUQLV010000047.1:0-18431 GCA_963519235.1 uncultured Oscillospiraceae bacterium | reverse complement strand
GCAATGTTCTATGACATGTTTCCAAAAGGGATCAGATGGATTTTAGAGAAGATTAACTACGGGGTAATCTTTGCGTTTGGTTTCATTGTGCTTTACTACGGGATCAAGCTGATTGGCAGCACATCGACCTCTACGCTGCCGGCGACGAAATGGCCCGCCAGCACGCTTTATCTGATGATGCCTGTCAGCGGCCTTTTTATCTGCTATTTCACGATTTTGGATTTCTTTAAACTCGATCAATTCCGGCACAAGAAAATTGAAGGAGGAGACGAGTAATGGCTGATATGAATTTGGCGATTGCGATCCTGTTGGGCAGTTTCTTTATTTTTGTGATCTGTAAAATGCCTATTACCTTTGCGCTTGCGGCTTCCACGTCCCTTACCATGTTTTATCTGGGCATTCCGTTGATGGCCATGGTGCAGCAGATGGCGAAAGCCGTCAATAGTTTTTCACTGATGGCGATTCCGTTTTTCATCCTTGCGGGTGAAATTATGGGAGCAGGCGGCATATCCGACCGCATGCTGAAATTCGCGAATGTCTGTGTGGGACGTCTGCGCGGCGGTCTTGCACATGTGAATATTTTGGCCTCGATGTTTTTCGGAGGAATTTCCGGCTCGGCAGTGGCGGACGTTTCCTCTCTGGGAACCATTGAAATTCCAATGATGGTGGACGCCGGATATGACAGGGATTTCTCCATCGGTGTCACCGTGACAAGCGCCTGCCAAGGCGTTTTAATTCCTCCCTCCCATAACATGATCATCTATTCGCTCGCGGCCGGCGGGGTATCGGTAGGCCGCCTGTTTCTGGGCGGGCTGCTCCCCGGCATTATGGTCGGCATTTCCCTAATGGTGGTTTGCGGGGTTATTTCTGTAAAGAGGCAGTATCCAAAAGGGGAAAAGGTGTCTCTCAAACAGGCACTGTTCATAACGAAGGATGCAATTCTGGCACTTTTCACCGCTGTAATCATTATGGTCGGCGTTTCCGCCGGTATTTTTACAGCAACGGAATCCGCGGCGATTGCGGCGATCTATGCGTTTCTGATCTCTGTTTTTGTTTACAAAGAGCTGAAGATTAAAATGATGTCCCACATCCTGATGAATACGGTGAAAACACTGGCAATGGTGTTCAGCCTGATTGCGGCCGCGGGATCGTTTGGCTGGCTGCTGGCTTACCTAAAGGTTCCGACGCTGGTAACCAATGCCCTGCTTGCGGTCAGCTCAAGCAAGGTTGTGGTATTCCTGCTTATCAATCTGATGCTGCTTGCGCTCGGCTGTATCATGGATATGGCTCCGCTGATTCTGATCTGCACTCCAATTCTGCTGCCGGTCGTGCAGCAGTTTGGAATGGATCCTGTACAGTTTGGCTGCATGCTGATTCTGAATCTTGCAATCGGTCTTTGCACGCCGCCGGTTGGTTCCGCGTTATTTGTCGGCTGCGCGATTGGGAAACTCTCTATGGAAAAAGTGACAAAAGCCTTGATTCCCATGTACGCCGGCATGGTTGTGGTACTGATGCTGATTACCTTTGTGCCGCAGATTTCCCTGTTTATTCCGCAACTGATTATGCCCACGTAAGTACAAAAGTTGACGTTATGCGGGCAGTGTGGTATAGTAATTTATAAGTCATCCGCTGATATGCGGTTGAAGAAACGGGATGCCCGAGGGCATCCCGTTTCTTCTATAAGAACAAATTGGAAATGAGGACCGACATGACAAAAATAATACGGAGATTTCAGGAAATGTCCCGAGATCCCCAGCTTCTTGGGGTTGTTTTCTTTGCCTTTTTTGCCAACGGCATGATGAGCACAATGCTCGGTGCGATTCTGCCCCTTATGACAACAGAATATCAATTAAGCTATACAGTCGGAGGAATGGCTATTTCCGCCCACCAGGCCGGCAACTTATTTGCGTGCTTTGTATCGGGTTTTCTGCCGTATGCCATCGGACGGAAAAAATCAACTGTTTCACTGGGCGCCGGCATTCTGATCGGCATGATTCTGATGACGCTGACCGGGAATCCGGTGCTGCTGCTGATCGCCTTCGCGGCAACCGGTATCGGGCGCGGGACGGTGAGCAACATTGCAAATGCGGTAGTCTCGGAGATCACCGCGGAAAAAACAAAATCGCTCAATGTGCTGCACGCGACCTTCGCGGTCGGCGCATTTATGGCGCCGTTTACCGCGATGTTTATCACCGGGGCACTGCATGGCTCATGGCGGTTTGCCGCTTGGATTGTTGCGCTGTTTTCCCTGATTTCGCTGTTTTTTTTCGGGCGTTCCTCGTTGTCCAATACGCCGAGCCTGAAGGAAACTGCGGGCGGTTCCGTTGGTTTTCTGCATTCTTTCCGTTTTTGGAATGTAACGGCAATTCTGTTTTTCTACCTCTGTGCGGAAGCAACCATTGTCGGTTGGCTGGTAAGCTATTTTAAGGACAGTAAAATTATGGGAACCGCGCTTGCGCAAAGTACCTCGGCGATCCTGTGGATTATGATTTTGGCAGGGCGGCTGCTGTGCGCTTATTTTTCCGGCAGGGTGCAGAAGAGCCGCCTGATTATCGGCATGTCAATTGCCGTGACCGTTTTTTATGTTGCGATGATATCGACCAGGGATATCCGGGTCATTTTTCCCTGCCTCATGGGGCTTGGAATTTCGATGGCCGGTATTTACCCCACCACCCTCTCCTGCATGGACCCCCGGTATACTTCATCTACCGCCGCGGTGGGCACCTGTATTTCCCTTGCAACGCTGGGCGGTATCGCGATGCCCATGCTCGTAGGTGCTATCGCGCAAAGAAGCACAATTGAAGCCGGAATGGGCGCGATTAGCGTTGCGCTTGCGGCAATGTTGATTTTGGCTGTTGTGAACCACATAACCTATAAGCGCAGCAGGGCTTAGCCAAAATTCATAAATGGTTCATGCTTTGCGCCGATAATTATGGTATGATTGATTGCAAACAACAGGATATCTGAAGAGAGGAACTTGTAATGAACTGGTTCAGACGGATTATGGTGGGGCGCTATGGAACAGACGCGCTTTCATTCGGCATGATGGGTGTGTCGCTTTTGTTGATGCTGTTGGCGCGGGCCACTCGCTGGGATCTTTTTTCCGTGCTGGCGTTTGCAGTCTTGGTTTTGTGTTATCTGAGGATCTTCTCACGCGATACCGGCCGTAGATGGTCCGAAAATCAGCGCTTTCTGCAATGGTGGAATCCCATCCGCCGCAAACTGTCCGGTCTCAAAGACCGGTATCAGGACAGCTTGACACACCGGCATTTTAAATGCAAAAACTGCAGACAGGGGCTGCGTGTCCCAAAAGGCCGGGGGAAAATTGTGATAACCTGTCCGAAATGTCACCAACAGGTTATTAAAAAAACCTGAGATTGATTTCATGCGTTGCGGGGTCTCCTTATGAGGACATTCCGATCATCCCTATCGCTTCCGAAACTAATAAGCAAGGGGAATACTATGAAAAAAAAATCTTATCTGCGCTATGATGAGCAAAAACCCGGCGATTTTATTGTCACCACAATGGTTGCATTTTCACTGCTGCTGATTGGATTTGGTTTTTTAACAGGGTCGCCCGGTGAGATTATTTCCGGAATCATCCATATTGTCCGAACGCCCGCGGGGCTGATTACGGACTCTATTATGGTAGGCGGTATGGGCGGAGCGTTTGTAAACGCGGGGCTTGTAACGTTGATCTCTATCACGCTACTGAGGCTGGTGAAGCTATCCTTCACCGGTATTTCGGTAGCGTGTGTTTTTTTAATGGCGGGATTTGCTTTATTCGGGAAGGATATTGCCAATATTTTTCCGATCATAATGGGCGGGTTTATATACTCACTGTATAAAAAAGAGAAATTTTCAAAATATGTTTACATGTCGCTGTTTGGTACGGCGCTTGCGCCTATGGTAACGGAAATGACTGCGATAGCGGGGGAGAGCCACCCGATTCTTAGAATTGTTCTGGTCATCGGAATCGGCATCTTAATCGGGTTTATTCTCCCGCCGATCGCGTCTTATACGCTTCGCGTCCATCAGGGCTATAACCTGTATAACGTTGGATTTACCGCGGGATTGATTGGAATGGTGCTTGCATCCGTGGCGAAATCCTTCGGGTATACATTTTCCTCCAGATTTGAATGGAGCACGGGGAATAATCTTTTGCTCTCTGTTTTTCTTTTCTTGTTGTTTGGGGGTTTCATTTTCACAGGCTTTTGCTATAATGGTTACAGCTTCCGCGGAACGATCAGAATTTTGCGGCATTCCGGCCGCTCTGTGGCAGATTTTGTATTGCTGGATGGTTATCCGGTTACCATGATCAACATGGGCATTATGGGAATAGCGGCAACCCTGTATGTCCTTGTTGTGGGCGGCGCGCTCAACGGCCCTACGGTCGGGGGCATATTGGCCATCTGCGGGTTTGGAGCGTTCGGCAAACACCTGCGCAACTGTGTGCCGGTGGTGCTTGGTGTGGTGTTTAGCTCTTTTTTGATGGTTTGGAATTTAAGCGACCCGAATGTATTGCTGGCGGCGCTGTTTGCAACCGGACTTGCTCCGGTTGCCGGGCAGTTCGGATGGAAGTGGGGAATTCTTACCGGAGCAATCCACGCTTCCGTTGTTTTAAATGTTGGCATTCTGCATGCGGGGCTCAATCTTTATAACAATGGGTTTTCCGCGGGACTGATCTGTATTGTGGTGATCCCATTGATTGAAGCGCTAAAGAGGGATACGCCGGAGTAACTTCCGGCAATGAGGGAGTAGGATGATATGAATACGATTGCTAAGAAAATGTCAAAAATTATTGATGAACTCGTGTGCTTTTTTTTCAGTATTGGTTCCGACGGAATCAAAATGGATTTAAAAAAGCAGAGTGACGGATATACGCTCTATCTGAAGAGCAATTTTTCACCTGATGCGCAAAAGCAGGTGCACGACCTGTATAAATTTTTGAATATCACCGAGCGCAATGAGGGTATGGAGGAATTTTTCTGGCAGCTTGCCGGTGTGAGCAGTCTTGGACAGGATTCCGAACTTGCGCTGATCGGGCATATGATTGACCATGCCGACATCCAGGTGGAAGGAAACACCGTGGAGCTTACGATCTTTAAAAAGGCGGAGCATGCCGGCTAAGGATTCTACGATGATGCAAAGTGTCTGCGCGGGTGGGTATGCGCCTACCGCGCAGTTTTTCATGCTATGCGGCTGAGGTAAAATGAAATAAGATGCCCCGATTGATAGATAATATTGATAAGTATGGCTTATTCTCACCGCTCATAGTAAAATAAAAGTATCTTTGAAAAAGCGGGTGGAATTTTGAAAAGCGTTTACATGGATCATGCTGCGACCTCCTTTCCGAAGCCGCAGGAAGTCGGAAAGCAGATGCTGCATTATGTGGAACAGATAGGCTGCAATGTCAATCGCGGCGGATATGCGGGCGCTTACAGCGCTGCTGCAACGGTTTTGGATACCAGAGAACGAATTTGTTCTCTGTTTCATTTTCCTGAGCCGCGTAATGTAATCTTTACATCGTCGGTCACTGCTTCACTTAATTTTATTCTGAAAGGATTTCTGCATCCAGGGGACCATGTGCTAACCAGTTCCATGGAACACAATGCAGTCATGCGGCCGCTGGTGCAGCTAAAGGCTTGCGGAGTATCCTTTGACAGAATACCGTGCAGCAGCACGGGGGAATTGAACTTTGATGCGATACTTCCTCTGCTGCGCCCAAATACAAAGGCAATCGTCATGACGCACGCGTCAAACGTCTGCGGCACGATTCTGCTGATTGCCCGGGTTGGCGCGTTCTGCAAGGAACACGGGTTGTTGTTCCTTGTGGACTGCGCCCAGACCGGCGGTGCAGAACCGATTGATATGCAAAAGATGGGGATTGACGCGCTGGCGTTCACCGGCCATAAAGGCTTGCTGGGCCCGCAGGGAATCGGCGGATTTTTGGTGACGGACGCGCTTGCGGCCCGGATGATTCCGCTGATTGTGGGCGGAACGGGCAGTTTCTCCCATCTTGAAACCGTTCCGGAATTATTGCCCGACCGGTTTGAGGCGGGAACCCCCAACCTTCCGGGCATTTATGGACTGAATGCCGCTTTGCGGTATCTGGAGCAGACGGGTATTGAGACCATACGGCAAAAAGAAACCGACTTGACCGCCCGCTTTCTTGAACGCGTGTGCGGACGCAGTGATATCCGCATAGCGGGAACCGGCGACGCTGCAAAACAGACTGCGGCGGTTTCGCTGGATTTTCCCGGACGGGACAACGCAGAAATCTCGTTTGAACTCGACAGCCGTTACGGAATCATGACCCGCTGCGGCCTGCACTGCGCGCCCAATGCGCATAAAACGCTGGGAACCTTTCCGCAGGGAACCGTGCGCTTTTCCTTTGGATATACCAACACGATGGAAGAAATCGACTACGCCGCCGATTCTATCGAAGCCATCCTGTCGCAGGAGGTGTGACTGCTTTGGAACGGGATAAAACGATTCTGCGCCTCATCCCGCAGGTTGACCTGCTGATGCGCGAGCCCTGCATGGAGCGTGCGATTGCCGGTTATGGAAGGGAAAGGGCGCTGCATGCCGCGCGCGAGGAGCTGAATGCCCTTCGTGCCGCGCTTTTGGACGGAAGCATAAACGCCGTACCTGCGGCGAAGGAACTGTGCGAAACGGTGTGCGCCCGTTTGGAGCGGGACGAAACCCCCTCTTTGCGGCGGGTGCTGAATGCCACAGGCGTTGCGCTGCACACCAACCTTGGCCGCGCGCCGCTGGCGTCCGCAGCGGTAAAAGCGGTGACGTCCGCGGCCGGGGGATACTGCAATCTGGAATATGATTTGGAGCGGGGCGCCCGCGGAAGCCGGAACAGCTTTCTGGAGCCGCTGCTTTGTGAGCTTTGCGGCTGTGAAGCGGCGATGGTGGTCAACAATAACGCCGCGGCTTTGCTGCTGGCACTTTCCGTCCTGTCTAAGGATAAGAAAATCCCGGTTTCGCGCGGGGAACTGGTAGAAATCGGCGACAGCTTCCGCCTGCCGGATATTATGGCGGAAAGCGGCGGCATTTTGACCGAAGTGGGAACCACCAATAAAACCCGCTTCCGGGATTATGAAGAAGCGCTGCAAACCGGAGATGCCGGGGTTTTGCTCAAAGTCCATACAAGTAACTACCGGGTTTTGGGGTTCACGGAAAGTACTGGGGTTTTGGAACTGGCGAAACTTGCCAAAGCTTACGAAATTCCTCTGCTGGTGGATTTGGGAAGCGGTGCCCTGCTGGAAGAAACCGACTACCCGTTCACGGAGGAACCGACCGTTCCGCAGACTCTGCGGGATGGTGCAAATCTCGTGTGTTTCAGCGCGGACAAGCTGCTCGGGGGGCCGCAGGCGGGTATCCTGCTGGGAGATAAAGAGTTGATCGCGCGGATGCGCAAAAGCCCTCTTGCCCGCGCCCTGCGGATTGATAAGCTTTCCCTCGCGGCGCTGGAGGCGACGCTGCTACTCTACCGTGACCCCGCAAACGCAAAGAACTGCATACCGGCCCTGCGGATGCTGAACGCGACAGGGGAGGAACTGCGGAAAAAAGGGGAGCGCCTTCTCGCGCTGCTGCAAAATGCGTGCACTTCGGCGGCATTTTCCCTTTTGCCGCAGATGCGGCCGGTTGGGGGCGGTTCCGCGCCGGGGCAGAAACTGGATAGCTATGCCGTGGGCATTGTTCCCGCGGGGATGTCTGTTATGGAGCTGGAAAACAGGCTGCGGCGGGCGGCTGTCCCAATCATTGCGCGGATTGCGGACGGGCGTCTGCTGCTGGATGTTTCAACACTGGAGGAAACGGATTTCGTACTTGCTGCTGGGCAGGTCGCAGAAATTCTGAATGAAAAACGGCCATGAAATATTTACTGTTCGGTACCGCGGGACACATTGACCACGGAAAAACCGCTTTGATCAAAGCGCTGACCGGAATGGATACCGACCGGCTGGAGGAAGAAAAACGCCGGGGCATCACAATTGATCTTGGCTTTGCGCATATGGATATTCCGGAGGGGACGGCGGGAATTATTGATATGCCGGGGCATGAGAAATTCATTAAAAACATGCTTGCCGGAGCGGGCGCTTTGGATCTTGCCCTGATGGTGGTGGCGGCGGACGAGGGCGTCATGCCGCAGACGAGAGAGCACCTCGCAATTCTAAAACTGCTCGGCACTCCGCGCGGGCTGGTGGTGCTGACCAAATGCGATTTGGTGGACAGGGAAACGTTGGAACTTGCCGACGAAGATGCGCGGGAAGCGTTCGCGGGTTCGTTTTTGGAATCTGCGCCCGTTTTTTCGGTTTCCTGCAAAACGGGAATCGGAATCCCCGCACTGCGGGAGGCAATCTGCAATCTGTCGCGAACCATTCCGGAACATAACCGCAAACGGCCTTTCCGCATGGCGGTCGACCGGGTATTTACCTTGGACGGATTCGGCACGGTTGCCACGGGCACGGTTCTGGACGGTACGGTTTGCGAGGGCGAAGAGGTGGAACTCTGCCCGGGCGGGAAAACCGCGCGGGTACGTACCCTGCAAAGTTATGGAAAACAGACGCAGGAGGCCTTCGCGGGGCAGCGTGCCGCGCTGAATCTGGCGCGTGTAAAACAGGAAGAGCTTTCGCGGGGAGATTTGCTGGCTGCGCCGGGGACCCAAAAGGCGGTAACGCTGCTCTGTGTGAAGCTTACATTGCTGGAGGAGACTTCCAGAAAATTGAAGTCCGGCACGCGGCTGCACCTGCATCTGGGCGTAGCCTGCGTGCTCTGCCGAGTGTCTCTTGCCGAAACAGAGTCGCTTGCGGCGGGCGAAACCGCTTATGCGCAGCTGCGTCTTGAAACGCCGGTCTGCGCTTTCACAGGCGACCGGTTCGTCGTGAGATTTTATTCCCCGCTGGAGACCATCGGGGGAGGCGTAATCCTTGATGCAAGGCCAAAGCGCCAGAAGCGGCTTGACAGGGGGGCGGTGGAACGGTTAAAATGGTACGATACAGGTTCTCTGCCCGATCAGGTGCTATATGAGGTTTCGCAAGCAGCGCTGACCGAACTTTCGCTTTTTGAATTATTTCCTCATGTGGAGGCGGACAGGCTCCGGCAGGTCATAAAAAGCCTGCTTTCTGCTGAGAAACTGACGAAAGCGGGGAATCTGCTCTTTACACCGCAGTCTCTGCGGGTATTCGCGGAAAAGGCGCTGTCAGTGCTTGAGGATTATCATGCCGCGCACCCGCTTGCATGGGGAATGCCATTGCCGGAATTGGAAAAACAGATTCCGGACGGGCTGTCAGACGCACTGAAAACAACGGGTGTCATCAAATGCGGTAAGGGCTGGGCAGCTTCGCCCGCTTTTTCTCCGCTCGAGACAGGCATATTTCAAATTGCCGGGGAAAAAATCAGAACCCTCTACGCGAAGTGGGGCTGTATGCCGCAGGAAGTTTCTTCGGTACCCGCTCTGGCTGGCGTACCGGAACGGGAGGGAATCCAGATCATTGCCCTGCTGCTGGAGCGGGAAGAGCTGGAACAGCTGGCTCCTTCGCTGCTTGTTTCCCGCACCGCTTACGATCAGGCGAAGGCAACCACAGCGCGGTTGATTCAGTCCGAGGGAAGTGTTACGCTGGCACACCTGCGCGACGAGATGGGAATTTCCCGCAAATATGCCGCCGCACTTTTGGAGCATATGGATGTCTGTGGGTTTACCGTCAAAAACGGCGACTCTCGCACGCTGTTATAACGCTTTCTGGATGTGGGGATAGATGGGTGCCGGTGTGCCCTGCGGTCTTCAAAACCGTTGTGGGTGGTTCAGAGCTGCCCGGGTGGGTTCGACTCCTACATGTTCCCGCCAAAAAACCGCTTAAACAGTGTGTTTAAGCGGGCAACAAAATCCTCTATTATGCACAAGAAAAAAGTTCAGGCTGAAAGCCCTTAAAAATCGCTTAAATGCGGGCTTTATATTCTTTGTGCGAGAGGTCGCGGAAGAATCACCGCAAAATGCTGACACCATTTTAGACCGTTTTAGACTACTGAAAATCATATGAATTTGTGTCAAAACTTGTGTCAGAAATAGCGGTAACAATTTCACGAACAAAAGAGAACGGATGCAGTGAGAGTATATTACTTTAACTGTTTTCGTTCTTTTTATTGCATTATAGGAAGGGAGGAGGCTGCTTGCAGCCTCCTCTCTCTTATATGACAGATTATAAGAACAGATTTTATCAATAGCAACTTTGGCGTACTGGCACATACACTCGATTTCATTTATATCGTCCGACACACACATACGATTTATCTCTCACGAAGTGTGTCCTTTTCATGTTCGAATTCTTGCCAAGTCATAAGTGGCGTCTCCTTCCAATACATTAAATCACCAGTGAGCTCCCGGTGCAGGCCCACCTTTTCCTGTCTCACGTGAAACAGTACCTTGATAACCTGTTCCTTTGTTTTTAGCTGCTTCTGCGATAAGTTCTTCATAAGTCATACCAAGCATATCAGCCAGCGCCCTACCCTCTTTCTCCTCTTGAGACATCTTCGAGTAATCGAGCTTGCCCGATGGCGCCGTAGTAGCAGGTGTTTCAGCCGCAGGTGTAGACGTAGGTTCAACAGTCGCTGCCGCTGCCGCCGCCTGCACTTCCGACTTTAATTCATTAACTTTTTTTTAGCATCTTCAAGCTTCTGTTCCATATCCTGAATGGATTGCTGTTCGGTTTCCAGTTGTTGCTGCAAATCGGCTCTTTCTTTTTCAAGTGACGATACTTGTTCTGTAAAATCCATGACAGCTTGCTTTTCAAGATTTAACTGTTGATAAAGGTATCCATTTGCCACAATGCTTCCTGCAAGCAGCACCGCAAGCGTAACAATTGAGAGTTTTCCTTTTGTCACTTAAAATCATCTCACTTTTGCTTCTTATATGTTTATTGTAGCACGAATCATAAAGAAGTAAAGAACTTTGGAGTAAAAGTAGATAGACTAAATACTGCCCAATAATTATAATAAATTTATGTTGTACTGTAATCCATAAAAACAGAATGAGAGGTAATGAAAATGAATAAGTTTGAACGAAAAGTTGATGATCAACTTTTACAGATGGAGTATGACCCGGATTCTGTAAAAGAAAAAAGTAAAGCGATGCTTAAATCTTATAGAAAGGCTAAAGAGAGATTCATGCGATCTGAAAACTCGCCTATTTTAGCATCTTTAAAAAATCCTAAAAGTTTAGAAAGACATAAAGACACAGTACAAAATGCCGAAACCGATTTTTGGTGTTTATCGGTAGTAAATGATACAATGCAACTTTTATTAACATATCCGACTAAAAATAAAGAGGAATTAAAAAGTATTTATAAAATTTTAGATTTATATTATATCAACAAAGACGAAATAACTCATGAAAAAATAAAAGATATAGTAGATTCATCATTATTACCCAAACAATATTTCGCACTTTTAAAAAAGGCACTTTTGTTATTTACATTAATCTTCTGGAAATATACTATCAATTATTACAGAGAAAACAAGATCATTTTAACATATAGTATCAAATACAAAACAATTTCTTCAACGGAAGAATATTATGATCATGAATGGACATTATCAGATAAAAAAAACGAATATAAAATTAATAAATATAAAGAAGATATTAATGCAATTGGAATTGACCCGATGTTCGCAATGCATACTTGCTTATATATCTTAGAATCCTATCAAAGATTCTGTTGGGAAATTAAAAATTTAAATATAACAAATTTAATTAATAAAATGAGTGTATCAAACAACAATGAGTTTACCGGAAATGCACAAAACTTGCTTGATTCTCGCTGGTGTATTGTATTGGCACAAGATACAATGAACTCTATAAAAAATGAATTTTTATCATTACAAAATTATAAAAAATATTATAATATTTTAACTAAAAAGTATTTTTCAGAAGAGTATAGTTTGCAAAAATGGAATCAACAAGATTTAAATTATGAAGCGCAATCAAGCTATTTCGACCATGACAAAAAGGCATTATGGGCTTTTACCTGGGTGTTTTGGTGTAATACATTGTATAAATACGATTTAAATAATATTTTATTTTATATCAGTGTCGAAATTGACGGAGAAAGAAATTATTTTACAGCTTATCAGAAGAACTTGGAGTATGAGGATACAGACGAATCAATATACAAATGATAGAATTGAGTTGTGAAGGGCTCAACGATATCTTTTAACGGATAGAGTCAAAAGCTCTGTCCGCTTTTATTTGCTGTTAATTCGCTGAAGTACAAGGCGGATATTAATATAGATAAATCTCAATTTGAGCGGCAGGCTTAAGACTGCCTTTCAAATAAAACAATAAGGAGAAAAATTTATTTATGGATTTGCACTTAACATTTTTACAAATATTTTCTTGTGATTTCGCCATTTTGGTTGGCGTTCGTGACTGGTTCCAATATAAAGACGGTAAGCGCGATAACCGAAAAGGCAGCATTTATAACCTGTTAAGGCTCAACGCGGCTTGTGATCAAATATCCGTCAAAATCGAGGATGAATATCCAGTGGTTACGCAGGAAGAGCTAGACAGGCATAATATTGCGATGGATTTCGTTCTATGCCAGATGGAAGGCTTTGAAGCAAAACCATATGCTGACCGCACAGGGAAGCTTGCTCTCTCGGCAAAAGCCGAACAAATCATTATTAAAAAGGAGAAAAAATTGTAATGCTTCACAAAAGTTATCTTTTTTTAAAAGATTTCTGGAATCAATCGGGGTCAATATGGAGGTCAATCATGGTTTTGGCTTGCCTTCTGGCTGCGTCTCTTGTTGTTACTTTTATTACTGCCGTTTTACAAACAATGATGCAGACGATGGATGTATGGTTGCCACCGGTGGGTGTTATGGGGGTGATTGCACTTGCTGCTGTAAACTATCTGAATAAGCGAAAAAAAGAAAGACAAGAACTTTTTCGGCAAAATCAAAACCGAAAATTTGATCTCATTGCTGAATTTGTTTATTGGTTTTTCAATGCTCACAAACGGTTGCCTGTGTTGGTGGAAGATTTGCTCAGCCCGGAAAGTGTTAAAAGCCGAAGTAAAATTATATTAGCAAACGATTCTGTACCCGTGTTTGTGGTGCAACTGTTTAAAGCACCGCCTAAACAATATGACCCACAAATCATGGATACGATGCTTGTGATTTTGCAGAAGGCAATAAGCAACTTTATAACGGAACGTGGAATTGTGCTGCTGTCCCTTGGTGGTCAGAACCCACCAGTTGTAGTTGATCTATTTGCAGATATCGGTCCCAATATCATGATCGGATTTGTTTTTCCAGATTCTCCAGATACATTAGAGTACTTAAACAGACGTCGTTTACAGAAGTCTATACAAACTGTAAATACCAATGATTTGGAATTCTGATGTTGCTTCCTCTTTTTTATGATAAAACTCTTTTTGATGAGTTTCATGTTGCTGTCCCGGTAAACTGGAATTATACGTCCAATGCCCACATGCTTTATGTTGGAGCAACTGGAACAGGCAAATCTTACGCGTGTCTCTTGACATTGGCACGAATTAGCTTGCATATTCCAAATGCACAGGCTGTTATCTGTAATTTCAAGGGTGGAAAGGAAATGGATTTTTTAAAAGGCTGCTCCAGTTATTACACTTATCTTGATTGCAGAACTGGATTAAATCAATTTTACAATCTGCTTCTAGCTAGGCAACAAAGCCTAGATCAATCCATTTCTATTCGATTGCTTTATTTTGACGAGTGGGCCGCATTTATTGGATCACTTGATAAAAAGGCTGCGGAGGATGCTAAATCTAAGATGGCAAGCATTTTAATGATGGGCAGAGCTCTAGGCCTCCGCGTTCTGTTGGCTGTACAGAGAGCGGATGCCAAACTATTCGATAATGCTCGAGACAATTTCTCATTCGTGCTAACTCTGGGAAACATCAGTAAAGAATCTGCTTTGATGCTGGGCTTTGACAGAGAGAACATGCAGGATTGCTCTTCTATCGGTTGCGGACATCTCTTAGTAGATGGCCAAAATCTTCAAGCGGTACAAATACCCACAATTAGGAATATGGACAAGTTGCAAGCCGCTATTCGGCAGATAGTGGAATAATTAAGCTGTCTGTCTGCACCGGGAGCGGGCGTCCGGTGGGCCGAAGGCAGGAGCCGGACGTTCCGCTCCCGCCCTGCGGGGCGCAAGACTGGCCTAATGGGGATAGTTTCCTAAGGGCTAGTATTACCCTTAGGAAACCTCTGTCGCATTGTCGCATTTTAAAATATAGGTGGTGATATTTTATGGCACAGACACAAGGCCGCAAATGGCAGATAACACTTAACAATCCTCTTGATAAGGATTATTCTCACGATAATATAAAATTAAAGCTTTCATCCTTAAAAGCTCTTATTTATTACTGTATGGCTGATGAGATCGGTTTAGAAACGCAAACCCCGCATACGCACATTTACATAGCCGCTCAATCTGCGATACGGTTTAGCACGATAAAAAAGCGGTTTCCAGAATCACATGTCGAACAGGCTTTCGGCAGCAGCCAAGAAAACCGGGATTACATCCTGAAGTCAGGCAAATGGGCCGAAGATTCCAAGAGTGAAACATCCATTGAAGGCAGCTTTGAAGAATGGGGAGAAATGCCTTTGGAACGCCCCGGCACTCGCTCCGACCTTGATTTTCTTTATCAGCTTGTGAAAGACGGAAAAAGCAATTTTGAAATCTTAGAGGAAAATTCTGATTATCTTTTACGGCTGACCGACATTGAGCGTGTACGCCAAACGGTAAGGGCAGAGGAGTTTCGCACTAAGTTCAGAGAGATGCAGGTAACATACCTTTGGGGAAAGACAGGCACAGGAAAAACACGCTTCGTAATGGAACGTGAGGGATATGCAGCCGTTTACAGGGTAACAGAGTACGAACACCCATTTGACGGTTATGCGGGGCAAGAAACGCTTGTGCTTGATGAATACCGTTCCCAACTAAAAATCAGCGAGTTACTAAATCTGCTGGATGGCTATCCGCTGGAACTCCGCTGTCGATATTCTAATAAAGTTGCCTGTTTTGATACGGTCTATATCATAAGCAACATTGACCTTTCCAAGCAGTACCTATCAATTCAGGTTGACCAGCCTGCCACTTGGGCGGCGCTTCTTAGACGGATTCACAAGGTTATTAAATTCTTTTCAGACGGGCATAAGACAGAATACGCAATGCCGGATTACTTGCATACATTTGTGGAGCTAGATCAAAACGAGCTTCCCCAATCACTTCCATTTGGCTGACAAAATGGTGAAGTGTGAGACGAAAGATTATGGGACGGGAATTTCCCATCAAGAAAGCGAGAAAGGAGGCTGCTTCTCATTATGGAAAGTGAAAAGCTGTTTCTTTCCCAAAAAGATATGCTTGAAATCCTACCCTTTGGGAAAACCACACTTCAAAAACTTCTTAATGCGCGGGTACTTCCCGTCGTGAAGGTTGGCCGTAAATACCTTACAACTCAAAAGGAACTCGAAGCGTGGATGGCAAAGTGGAAAGGGAAAGAAATAAAATATTGATTCTGCATCGGATGCGGCGTACAATAAGAAACAGTGAAATTGTACGCCGTTTCTGACTTCTTAGGAGGAAAGAAATATGAGTACTAGAAAAGGCCGTTATGGAGACGGCAGCATCACCTTTCGTAAAGATGGGAGGTATTGTGCGAGATACAAAGGGAGATGCGTTTATGCTCGAACAGAAACGGAGGCGGTCAGCAAACTACGTGAATTAAGAAACGTGATCAATATGCAAATCTGCCCACCCATCCGCCGGAAACTAGATACATATTTTAGAAGCTGGTTAGAAACAGATCGCCGTAAGGTTTGGAAGCCCTCTACCTATGATACGATGAAGAACGTATATCGGCTCCAAATTAAATCCGCGCTTGGGGATTTCCAATTGGGACAGATTGAAACAAAAGACATTCAGCGTTTGCTTGACCAAGAGCCGGAAGAAGGATTTTCGTACACAACTGCAAAGCATGTCTTTGTAATCCTGAATAGCCTGTTTCTCTATGCGTTTGAGGTTGGAGATTTACCTAGGAATCCTATGGACAGAGTAAGGCGGCCTCGAAAAAAGGAATTTGAGAAACAAAAGCAGGTTGAAATTCTGGAACCCGGAGAAGTGGCGGCACTTGAAGAAGTAGCTGCAAAGCGTAACGGTTCAGGAAGTTCCCTATATCGGCATGGTAATTTAATTATACTTGCGGTAATGACCGGGCTTCGCAGGGGCGAATTGCTGGGATTGAAATGGGAAAATATCGACTTTAAAAATGGGATGCTGCATGTTGTCGGGAACTGGGTTATACATTCCAATCCTGACAAATCTGACAACGCCTCAAAATTGGTTGGTGAGCTGCTTGACCCTAAAAGCACAAAAGGGGAAAGAACGATTCCCCTGAACAGCAAAGCCTTAGCTGCATTAAAACAATATGAAGCGGATTGGGGTCATATCAGTGAATTCGTGGCGGTTACTGCGAACGGAAAGCAAATCCATCCCAAAGAACTGACCGAAACGCTGAAAAAAATGGCTAAGAATGCCGAAATTCAAAAAGATGTTCACCTGCATATGCTCCGGCACACTTTTGCTTCAAGAGTTCTGTCCCCGGAAATTGGATTAGATGTAGCAACGGTTTCGAAATGGCTTGGCCATTCTAAGATCACGACTACTTATAACACATATGTGCATGTGTTGCGAAGCACAGAAAACCATGCAGCTGATTTGCTGGAAAAGCTCTGATTTTAAGTCTGTTTTTCCTGAATATGTGTCAAAATTGGTGTCAAGATAAAATAAATACCCCCTAAAGCCGCATGGCTAAAGGAGGTATTTACTTATGTCGCTTAAACAGTGTGTTTAAGCGGTTTTATAGTTTATTTGAACAGGTTGTCGTCAATGATTATGAATAGGGAATCGGCAGTTGATATGCCGGGAAAAGGCAGGAAAATTCATGGCGCAGGAAATCAATCAGAAGCCAAAAAAACAGGAAAAGGTGCGCCCGGCGGGGCAGTGCCCGCTTTATAAAAAATGCGGTGGATGCCAGTTGCAAAATATGTCTTATCCGGAGCAGCTCCGCTGGAAGCAGTCTTTGGTGCAGCGGCTATTGGGAAAGTTCTGCCGTGTGGAACCGATCATTGGCATGGAAAATCCGTACCATTACCGAAATAAAGTGCAGGCTGCGTTTGGGTTGACGCGCGATGGCAAAATTATTTCCGGTGTCTATCAGTCCAGCACACATCGGATTGTACCGGTTGACAGCTGCATGACCGAAGACCGAAAGGCCGATCAAATTATTGTGACAGTGCGCACTCTGCTGAAGAGCTTTAAACTGCAGCCCTATCAGGAAGACCGCGGCATTGGTTTTCTGCGGCATGTGTTGGTGAAACGCGGCTTTGCAAGCGGGCAGATCATGGTCGTGTTGGTCACCTCCACACCGATCTTTCCGGCAAAAAACCGGTTTGTGGAAGCGCTGCGAAAAGTGCATCCAGAGATCACGACAGTATTAATGAACGTGAATCCTTACGAAACGAGCATGGTTCTGGGAAATGCGGAAAAGGTGCTGTTTGGGCCTGGATATATTGAGGATACCCTTTGCGGTTGTGTTTTTCGCATTTCTGCGAAATCCTTCTATCAGATTAACCCGGTGCAGACCGAGCGACTTTATTCCAAAGCGATTGAACTTGCCGGCTTGACCGGAAAGGAAACTGTCATTGACGCATACTGCGGTATTGGGACAATCAGCCTGATTGCCGCAAAGCATGCCGGGCGTGTAATTGGCGTGGAATTGAATGGCGACGCTGTTCGCGATGCGATTGCGAACGCGAAACGCAACCGGACAGAAAATGTTTACTTCCATAAAGCGGACGCGGGTGAATTTATGCAACAGATAGCTCATGAGGGGCAGAGTGCAGATGTCGTTTTTCTCGATCCGCCGCGTGCAGGCAGCAATGAAAAGTTTTTGTCCTCGCTGCTGGTGCTGTCTCCGAAAAAGGTTGTCTATATTTCCTGCAACCCGGAAACACAGGAGCGGGATTTACAGTTTCTGTTAAAATCAGGATACCAGATTGATAGAATTCAGCCGGTCGATATGTTCCCACATACCAACCACGTTGAAACGGTATGTTTATTGTCCAAACTTAAATCAAACCACCATATTGAGGTGAATTTAAGTATAGATGAGCTTGATTTAACATCTGCTGAAAGCAAAGCGACCTATGATGAAATCAAGGAATATGTAATGAAGTCTAGTGGCTTGAAAGTAACTAACCTGTATATTGCACAGGTGAAGGATAAGATGGGCATTAAAGAGCCAGGAAACTATAACGTTTCTAAAAAAGGGGACGCAAAAGTACCACAATGTCCTGCGGATAAAGAACAGGCAATTG
>CAUQLV010000046.1:0-22738 GCA_963519235.1 uncultured Oscillospiraceae bacterium | reverse complement strand
GGATAGAGGAGCGGATTCGTTTTGAGGGACAGGTAGACGATATGCCGGCGCTTTATCCGCTGTGTGACGCGGTAGTGACACCAAGCCTTTCGGAAGGGCTGCCCTTCCACCTGATGGAGGCTATGGCCTGCGGTCTGCCCACGGTGGCGAGCGACGTGAAGGGCCATCAGGAACTGGTTGAGGACGGAAAAACGGGGCTTCTTTTTGAATTGGGAGAAGCAGAAGCTCTGGCGGAAAAACTGCTGGAGCTCTATCGGCACCCGGAGCTGCGCACGCAGTATGGTACAGCGGCACGCGAAAAAGTTGAAAAATATGCACTGAGCGAGGTTCTCCCGACGACACTTGCATTATACGGAATCAGAGAATAAACAGGAGGCGGAATTTTGCCCAGTATATCCATATTAATGGGGGTTTATCAGCCCGGTCACGACACGCAGGACCTGCGGCGCGCGGTGGAATCCATTTTAACGCAGACTCACAAGGACTTTGAGTTCCTGATCTGTGACGATGGGTCGTCCGGAGCAGTCTGCTATCTGCTGGATCTGTACGCGGAACAGGACAGCCGCATCCGGCTGGTTCGCACCGGCAATGCCATTACGCTGCCGGACAAGCTGAATGCCTGTATCCGAGCAGCGAAGGGCAACCTTTTAGCAAGGCAGGATGCGGATGATGTCTCCGCCCCGGACAGGCTTGAAAAGCAGGTCGCGTTTCTGAAATCGCATCCGGACATTGCATTTGCCGGAAGCAATGTCTCCCTCTTTTGCGCGGGGAAACTGTGCGGGGAGCGCCGATTTCCGGAATATCCTCAGAAAGAGGATTTTTTGTTTTCCATGCCGTTTATCCATCCAACGCTTGTATTCCGCAGAAGCGCAATAGAGGAAGTGGGCGGTTACAGCCATTCAAAATGGACCCTCCTCTGTGAGGACTACGACCTTCTTTTGAGAATGTACGAAAAGGGCTTGTATGGATATAACCTGCAGGAACTGCTGTTTTCTTACCAGATATCACCTGAGGATTATAAAAAACGCAAATTCCGCCACCGGGTGAATGAGGCGGTAACCCGGTTTCGCAGATTCCGCGCGCTAGGGATGCTGCCAAAGGCGCTTCCCTATGTAATCAAACCGCTGGCCGTTGGGCTTCTGCCGCATTGGCTGCTGCAGTGTCTGAAAAAAGGCCGATAAAGCAAAAGGAGGAGTCCCGCATGGAAACGATCAGCGGATCAGCAAACGAAAAAATACTTACCATTGCCGTTCCTTCCTATAATATGGAAAAGCACCTGCCTAAAAATTTGCCTACTTATGCCGACAGCCGGTTTGGGACCGCGCTGGAGGTACTTATTTTGGATAATGCGTCTACCGACAAAACAGCGGAAATCGCGGAGGATTTTGTAACCCGATTCCCGCAGATTTTCCGTCTGCTTAGGCGCGACAGCCGGGGATACGGCTCCTCGATCAACGCGGCAATGGAGCAGGCGTCCGGCCGCTACTTCCGCATTGTGGACGCGGACGACTGGGTCAATACGGAGGATTTGCTGCGCCTTGTGGAAATCCTCAGAACCTGTGAAGCCGATGTCGTGCAGACCAACTACCGCAAGGTGCTAATGACGACCAACGAAGAGTTTCCTGTGCGATTTCATGATGTGGAATACGGGCGCCTTTATACCGAGTTTTCCCGGTGCAGATTGAACGCGCCCTGCATTCATTCCACAGCCTACCGCACACAGGTGCTTCGGCAGAACGGCATTACTCTTCAGGACAAGATTTTCTTTGTGGACGAGGAATATGTGATTCTGCCTTTCCTCTATGCGCAGAGCGTGGTTTACTGCGATCTGGATATCTACCGCTATCTGGTGGGAAATCCAGCGCAGAGCACATCTCCGCAGAACCGCGCGAACTATGCCGGCCACAGGGAACAGATTGTCCGCCGGCTGATTGAAGTATACAAATCGGCTCAAATGAATCCGGATGTGCGGGAATACTGCTTTTTCAGGATTTCGCAGGCGGCGGCGGATCACTTGACGACGCTATACATGTACCTGCCGGACCGTGCCGAGGGGCGCAGGCGCGCGCTCGAATGGGAACGCTATGTAAGAAGCGAGGAGCGGCAGATTGGTGAGGCAATCCGAAAAAAAGCGCTCCTGCTGCGGCAGCTGAACCGGCTGCATGTCGGTCTGGATTCTTATGAAAAGCTGAAAAAGGGCATTCCTCGTAAATAATCGTTGGGAATGGGGGCGAAAACCATTGAATGAAATGAAATCCCAATTTTTGAAGTGGAAAAAATACAGAACGCTGCTGCTGCGTCTTGTGCAGCGGGATCTCAAGGTTAAATACCGCCGGTCGGTATTGGGCTATTTGTGGAGCCTTTTGAATCCCCTGCTGATGATGGTGGTCATGTCGGTCGTTTTTTCTTACATGTTCCGGTTTGACATCCCGAATTATCCCATCTATCTGATTACGGGACAAATCATGTTCACCTTCTTTTCCGAATCCACTAATATGGCGATGGGCTCTATCATCGGGAACGTTTCTTTGATTAAAAAGGTCTATGTTCCCAAATATATTTTTCCGATTTCGCGCGTGCTTTCCAGCTTTGTTACGCTGCTGTTTTCTCTAATGGCTGTGGTAATCGTCATGCTTGCGACCAGGACGCCGGTTACCCCGGTCATTCTGCTGTTTCCGCTCCCGCTTGCCTATGTGCTGGTTTTTTCTATGGGGATGGGCCTGATTCTTTCCGTTTTTGCGGTCTATTTCCGGGATATGACACACCTGTACGGCGTTATGACAACCGCATGGATGTATCTGACCCCGATTTTTTACCCGATTGAAAGTATCCCGGAAACGGTCCAGCCGTTCATCCGGCTGAATCCGCTGTTTTTGTTTATCGACTGCTTCCGGGAAATTGTGCTCTATGGCCGCGTTCCCAGTTTGCAGAATACAGCCGCCAGCTGCGCATGGTGTCTCGTTGTGATGGCCGCCGGTATTTGGCTGTTCGGGAAAAGGCAGGCCAACTTTATTCTGCACATTTAGTCGGCGGCACAGGAAGGAGGTAGTCAGATTTGAACGAACGGCAGGAAGACGATATCGTTGAAGTAAAAGACGTATCCATGCGTTTTAATCTGTCCAAAGAAAAAGTGGACAATTTAAAAGAATATGTGGTCAAATTCCTCAAACACCAGCTGTTGTTTGACGAGTTTTACGCGCTGCGCAAGGTCAGCTTTTCCGTAAAACGCGGAGAGCCGTTTGCCATTATCGGCGAAAACGGGTGCGGAAAAAGCACTCTGCTGAAAGTGATCTCCGGGATTTTTTATCCGACACAGGGCAGCGTGACCGTCCGCGGCAGCGTAGCGCCCCTGATTGAGCTGGGCGCGGGATTCGACATGGACTTGACCGCAAGGGAGAACATCTTCCTGAACGGCGCGGTGCTGGGCTACGACACCGTGTTTATGGAACAGAAATTTCAGGAAATTATGGATTTTGCCGAGCTGTGGGATTTTGTGGATGTTCCGGTCAAGAATTTTTCCTCCGGAATGGTCGCCCGGCTGGGATTTTCCATCGCGACGGTTGTCGTGCCGGATATTCTGATCGTGGATGAAATCCTTTCGGTAGGGGACTTTATGTTTCAGCAGAAATGCGAACGTAAGATGCAGGAGATGATCGATCAGGGCGCTACTCTGATTTTCGTGTCACATTCCTCCGAACAGGTGAAAAGGCTTTGCAAAAAAGCGGTGTGGCTCAAGCACGGGGTGGTGCAGATGGTCGGCGACGCCGCCGAAGTGAGCGACGCCTATGTGCATGATATGGAGAACGGCGGTCATGGATTGGTGCAGCAAAGCGAAACGGAAGGAAAGCCGGACGAGGAAAAAGAACCTCCGGCGCCTGAAGAAAAAGCCCCCCGCAGGACCTTTCCGTTTCTCACGCTCTTGAGGGCGGCGGCGATTGCCATGATCGTATGGGATCATCTCGGCCCGTTCCGCAATCCGCAATGGATTCCCGGGCAGCTTGTAGAAAATATGATTAACCGCCCGCTTGGGATCATCCAGTCGTTTGGGGCGCTGGGTGTCATTTTGTTTTTTCTGAGCAGCGGGTTTCTGCTTGCGCACGGCGGCGGGCGCGGTAGCAGGTTTGCCTATGCTGCCAAACGGGTTCTCAAAATCTATCCACCTCTGCTGCTTTCTTTTGTGAGCTTCTATGTCGTGCAGAGGCTGCTTTCCATGATGACCGGAACTCCGAATTACTGGTCGCAGTTTACCCCAAGACAATGGCTGCTCGGCGGAACGCTAGTCAACTATCTGTTCGGCGAGCCGGATGTCATCAACGGCACAACATGGTATCTGTTCCCGACTTTCCTGTTTTATTTTCTGGGCTTTCTGTTTTATTCATGGCTGCGCGAAAAGCCACGGACGGCGGTTTTCGCCTTTGAAGCGGTGCTCGTCGCATGCTATGGAGCGTTTACCGCATTCAGCCTTCCTCTGGCGCTTGGCGAAATCGTCAGAATATCATGGTATCTGGTTTTCCCTGTCTTTGGGATGCTCCTTTACTATCTCTGGAGCGGACAGATGGGGTTTCCGTCCTTTTTGCTGCTGGGCAGCGTCAACTACCTGCTGATGATCAAAGGGATTTCCATGTTTAATCCCGACTATTATGATAAAATTCCCTATGCGGTATCCTTTGCCTATGCGTTTTTGCTGTTCGGAATTGCGTTGCTTTTGAACGACAGAATCAAATCTTTTCGGGTTGTGGGTTATCTTGCAAAAATCAGCTATTCCGTTTATGTAACCCATATGACCTACGGAAGTCTGCTGCTGACACTGCTGGCGCCGCGGCTTGGATTCACGGTTTCATTTATTCTGACAGTCCTGTCTGCGCTTATAATTGCCGCAGCGCATTATCAGGTGGCGGAAAAGCCAATCGCCCGCTTCCTGAAACGCAATTTTGAATCTTGATACGGAGGAAAAGATATGTCCAACATTCAAATCCTGATTTCCTGCCATAAGGAATCGGAACATCCCGACAGCCGGATCCTGCACCCGATACAGGTCGGGGCGGCAACCGCCGCAAGACGGTTCGAGGGAATGCTCCACGACGACGATGGGGAGAATATTTCCGCGAAAAACCCCATGTACTGTGAACTGACCGCCCAATATTGGGCTTGGAAGAACCTTGACGCGGATTATTATGGCTTTTGCCATTATCGCCGCTATTTCAATTTTTCCTCCGACCACTACCCCGAGGACGAGTGGGGCAATGTTCTGGAAAGCTATCTCGACCAGCAGGCAGCCCGTGTTTACAGCTTAGAGGATGCAGCGATTCAGAAACTGGTGCCGCAATATGACATTCTGACGACGACCCGCAAAGACTTGCGGAAGATTGGCGGGCGTTACCGCTCGGTTTTTGACCAATACCGCAAGGCGCCCAAACTTCATAGCAAAGATTTGCAGTGCGTGCTGGATATTATCGATGAAAAATATCCGGAATACAGCAGTGCGGCCAAACTGCACTGCGAAGGACATAGAACCAGCTTCTGCAACATGTACATTTTAAAAAAAGAGATTTTTCGCGATTACTGCGCCTGGCTGTTTGACATACTGGCGGAATTTGAAAAACGCACCGATATGTCCAAATACAGCCAGGAGGCTCTGCGTACGCCCGGGCATCTGGGGGAGCGGCTGTTCGGCATCTATTACCTCTATCTCACCCAGCACAAAAAGGACCTAAAGATCGGGGAATTGCAATGCGTCCTGTTTGACAATACCGACCCGCAGGAGATGCTGATGCCGGCTTTTTCCGAACGTGAAATTCCGGTGGTATTTGCCGCAAACAACAATTTTGTGCCGATGGCGGCGACCTGTATTCAGTCTGTAATCGAGAATTCTTCGGAGCAGTACAATTATGACTTGGTTTTGCTCGAATCGGATATTACGACGGAAAACAAGCAGCTTCTGCTTGGTATGCTGGGTGACCGGAAGAACGTTTCCTTGCGGTTTTTTAATGCCGAGCGGATGCTCCGCGGCTATGAACTGAAAGCCAACGCGCATATCAGCGTGGAAACGTATTTCCGCTTTTTAATTCAGGACATGCTGCCAAAATGCGATAAGGTTCTGTATCTCGACTGCGACATGGTGGTGAAGGCCGATGTTGCGGAACTCTATGAAACAGATGTATCGGACGTTTTGCTGGCTGCAGCACGTGACCCGGATTTTTTGGGGCAGATCAACGGCGCAAATCCGTCCACCATGGAATATTGTGTGAAAACGCTGAAGATGAAAGATCCCTATCAGTATTTTCAGGCGGGGGTGCTGCTGTTCAACACGGCGGCCATGCGCAAGGCATATACCCTGAACGAGTGGCTCACCTTCGCTACGCACGAATACAAATATAATGATCAGGACGTTTTGAACCTCTACTGCGAGGGTCGTGTGAAATTTCTGGACATGGCTTGGAATATGCTGACCGACTGCGATCATTATCGTGTCAATCAGGTGATTGTTTATGCGCCGGAGGAAGTATTCCATGCGTACAAACGCGCGCGTTCCGATCCGAAAATCATTCATTATGCCGGCTTTATGAAACCTTGGCACCGCCCCGACGAGGATTTTGCGCAGGAGTTCTGGTACTATGCCAAAAAAACGCCTTTCTACGAGCTTTTGCTTTTCCGCATGGGTGAGGGAAGCGCATGGCATGTTGCCTATGGTTTGGATCAGAGCAGGACAATCTTCGGCGGAATCCGAAAACTGTTCGGTCTGCCCCGCAGAATAGCGGATCAACTTTTTCCGAAAGGAAGCGTCGGAAGACAGAGACTGAAAAAAGTCTACCGATTTTTTGTAAAAGGTGGGCAGGAGTCCTGACGCAATTGCGGCGCCGGCTCCAATATTCCGGAAAAACAGGAGGTATCATGTGAAATACGATAGTATTGTGGTGGGAGCCGGATTTTCCGGCGCAGTCGCCGCCAGAGAACTGGCGGAAGCTGGAAAATCCGTTCTGATAATCGATAAACGCGCCCAGACCGGCGGGAACATGTATGACGCGCCGGACAGCAACGGCGTTTTGGTGCACTGGTATGGCCCTCATATCTTTCATACCGGTTCCACGGAAGTGTTTGACTATCTCAAACGGTTTTCCAATTGGCAGCCCTACGAGCACAGGGTGCTGGGACGGATTGACGGCAAACTGGTTCCGATTCCGTTCAACTTTCATTCTCTGGATCTGCTGTTTCCCGAAGCGCAGGCGAAAGCAGTGAAGGAAAAGCTGGCGGACGCGTTTCCAAACCAGCAGAAAGCCTCGGTTCTGGACTTGATGAATGCCGAAGATAAAACAATCCAGTCTTTCGGCCGGTATGTGTTTGAAAAGGTATTCCTGCATTATACGGCCAAGCAGTGGGGGACTCCTCCCGATCAGGTGGACCGGTCGGTGATTAACCGCGTGCCGGTCGTCCTCGGATACGATGACCGATATTTTCAAGACGAGTTCCAATATATGCCGGAAAACGGTTTTACACCGATTTTTAAGGAGATGCTGGATCACCCTTCGATCACGGTGCGCTTAAACTGCGAGGCCGGCGAGGTGCTGAAGTTGGACAGGGAACAGGGTAAAATCTTCTTTGAAAATCAGGAGTTCAACGGCCCGGTCATCTTTACCGGCGCGATAGACCAGCTGTTTGGCTATGCTTTCGGTCCGCTGCCGTACCGCTCCCTGCATCTGGCATTTGAGCAGGAGCCTGTGACGGATTTCCAGCCCGCCGCGGTGGTCAATTACCCGAATGAGGAAGCATTCACGCGGATAACCGAGTTTAAAAAGCTCGGCGGCCGACAGGTGGATGGATCTACCACCATTCTGAAAGAATACCCGATGCAGTATGACCCGATGGGGGAAAAAGGAAATATCCCATATTATGTCATATCGAGCCCGGAAAATCTGAACCGGTATCGCCAGTATGCCGGCCTCGCGGAGTCGTTCCCCAATATGTTTTTGTGTGGACGTCTGGCGGAATATAAATATTACAATATGGACGCCGCGGTGCTTCGCGCACTGCAGCTTACAAAAACAATCCTCGACAGGTAATGATCAGTGTAAAACATAGAGCCGGATAGATGCGTCTATCCGGCTCTATGTTTTAAAAAAGACAACCCCCCGGATGCTTTAGCAGCTGGGGGGTTGGTAGACTATGCAAATTATTCGCGAATGGAATCACGGTAGAACTCATAGGCTTCTTTGTCCGTGAATTTTTCATGGACGATTTTGCGGATAGCATTGGCCATTTCAACGGGGTGCTGGCTCTGGAAAATGTTGCGTCCCATGTCTAGTCCGCGCGCGCCTTCGCTGATCGATTTATAGGCAAGCGTCAGCGCTTCATCCTCAGGCAGCTTTTTGCCGCCCGCCACGACGATCGGAACAGGACACGCGGCTACGACCTCTTCAAAGTTTTCACAGTAATAGGTCTTGATGATGCTGGCGCCCATCTCCGCAACAATGCGGGTAGCAAGCTTAAAGAAACGGTCGGTGCGCTCCATTTGTTTACCCACAGCAATGACGCCCATCGTGGGAATGCTGTAACGCATGCCGTCGTTGACGGTTTTGGACAGGTTGTCGATGCTGGAAAGCTGACCGTCCGCGCCAATAAAGGTCTGAACCGCCATGCAGTCCGCGTTCATACGAATCGCATCCTCAACGTTGACCGCCACCACTTCGTGGCTCAAATCGTCATTAAGCATCGAGGAACCGGAGGTTGTGCGCAGCGCAATCGCTTTTTTGCATTCGGGGGGGACACAGCTGCGCAGAGCGCCGCGGGTACCCATCAAAACGTCCACGCTGTCCAGAAGTTTCGGAATAATCAGATCCAAGCGCTCAAGGCCTGAAACGGAACCCATAAAATAACCGTGGTCAAAGGCAAACATGACTGTATTGCCGGTGTTGGGGTCAAAAATATTGGAAAGATGCTTTTTCATGCCCCAGTCCATATCGTTTGCGCCTTTCACATGAAAACTGCCCTGTTTCGCAAAGGGCACATCGACATGATAGTCCTTTGCGACTTTCAATCCATCTTTATCCGCCATCGTAAAGTCCTCCTTAAAAATAAATTGGTACGTAAGCCGGGAAGCCCATACCTCGCTCCTATATGGAAAAACGAAACCGATTTCCATATAGGAGCGAAGCATGGCCATCGCTTTCGCTCTGACCATGCCTGCGCAAAGACAATATAGGAGAGAAAGAATTCAGAGATTAGAAGTTGTAGTTGTCCATGTTCTCTGCGGTGAATTCCGCGCGCTCCGGCAGCAGAACGACGCCGGAATCATCAGCGGTGTACGCATTCGGGTCGAGAACGGTGTTCGGCATGACTTCAACAGAACCGATGTCCGGAACATCAACCTTGTCGCCGACTTTCAGCGTATTGCCGGAAGCAAGATAGTAGGCGAGGTAGCAACCCAGAGCACCCTGAATCTGGCAGTCCCACAGGCCCCAGCGTTCGATCACGCCGGCTTTGCAGTAATCTTTGATGGAGTTCGGGGAAGCAAATCCGGTGATGGTAACGTCATCTTTGGTCAGGCCAAGGTTCTGAGCAGCCTGGCACTGGCCCGGAAGAGCGGTAGAGTCGTTGCAGATCACCAGATCGAGGTCCTTGTGAGCAGACAGAATGGATTCACCGACGCTGATTGCCTTTTCAGCATCCTGCTCGCTGTAGTAGTTGTCGGGAGCAACGTTGACCCAGTTGGGGTAGGTTTTTTTGATATAGGCTTCGCCCGCAACCTGCCAGGAGTTCTGGTCGGCCACAGTCGCCTGAGAGTAGTGCCAGCAATAGTTGATCGCGTCTTTAGCAGGGTCTTTGCCGCGGCTGGTCAGGGATTTCACGCCCATATCAACGAGCATTTTTCCGAGAATGTCCGGAGTACCCTGAGAAACCATGACGGTACGGGCGTCACCGGAAACGTCGGAGTCCCAGGTGACAACCTGAAGGCCGGCGGCTTTTGCCTGTTTCATAACATCGTCCAGGCCGGTTGCGTCAACAGAGGACACGCAGACAGCGTCGGCACCCTGCTGAATCGCGTTGTTGATCACGGTAACCTGATTGGCAACGGACGCTTCCGGGCTGCCATCATATTTTACAGTGAAACCAACTTTTTCCGCATAAGTTTGAGCGCCGTCGTTAGCGGATTCAAAAAACGCGTTACCTGTAAGCTTAGGAACAAACACCACGGTGATGTCCTTGCCGTCCGCCGCCGGGGCAGACTCCGCAGCAGATGACTCCGCAGGTGCGGCGGAAGAAGCCGGAGCACTGGATGCGGCTTTACTGCCACCGCAACCGGAAAATGCAGAAGCAACCATCATTGCTGCAAGGGCCAATGACATAACTTTTTTCATGAAATATTCCTCCTAATTTTTTTATACATACGCAGGCTGTTTATGCCCGTGCATTACCAACATTATTTGCTTTTCCTTTTGGGAACAATATTGCGGAACATGGAGAAAAATTTATAGTGGCCGAAAGCGGTACGGCATGCAACTGCCGCAATCAGCAGGACTCCAACGGGGATATCCAGATATTGAGTGTTCAGTCCCGCCATGGAAAGACCGAACCTCATGATGCCGATTACCAGAGCCGCGAGCGCCGTTCCAATGACGCTACCCCTTCCGCCGAGATTGGAGGTGCCGCCCAGCACGACTGCTGTAATAATGGGAAGCGTGAGCTCTTTGCCGAAGTCCGCTTTGGCGGTTCCAAGGTAAGAAGTCAGGATGATACCGGCGATGGATGCACTCATGCCGGAAAGGACATAGGTGCTCATAATAATCAGCTTTGATTTAATGCCGGAGTATTCCGCCGCGTTTTGATTGACGCCGCACAGAAAAATGCTGCGGCCGTATTTTGTCTTGTGGAGGATCAGATAGCTAATTACAATCAGAACCGCGAAGATGATTACCTGGCTCGGAACTCCAAACAGTCGATATTTAGAAAAACTTGTGAAATAAGAGGGGAAACCACTGATTCCTTTATAAGACTCGGTTGCCGACAGATTTGTAACCGCGATTGCCAATCCTGAATACAGGAACGAACCTCCAAGCGTTACCACCATCGGCTGCACGCCGGTGTAAGCTACAAAGAACCCGCTGAGTGCGCCACAGAGGGCACCAATGACGATGGAAAGAATCGAGGCTACCCAGATATTCATGCCCAGATCCTGCCACATCAATCCAATGGAAATGGAAGTGAGCCCCACAATGGAACCCGCCTGAATATCCATGCCTCCGGTGATGAGTACGAATGTGACAAACAACGCGATAACGCAGATTGACATAAAATCATTGATGCTGCCCAGAAGTACGCGTGGTTTCAGAAATTTCGGATTGAGCGTTCCAAATACGGTTACTTCCAGCAGAAGCAGAGCGACAAGGAACCATTCCCAGCGTAAAAACGTTTTCTTAAACCAGTTATTAGGCATGCTGCCCGCCTCCTTCCGTGTTCGCAGACCCAGCGGTTTTTGCGGTCAGACGCTCGCGCCGCGCTTTTTCCGCCGCACGATGCTGCAGCAGCGCGTCAACAACCACAATCGTAATCAGCAGGATTCCGGTGATTGTGTTGTCTAAATCGGAAGAAAATTGCAGGAACACAAGAATTCGCCCGATGGACGCCATAATAATCGCTCCGAGAGCCGCGCCGATGACCGAACCGATGCCGCCGGCCAGACTGACGCCGCCCAATACGCAGGCAGCAATGGCTTTCATTTCATAGCCGTTGCCTGCTGTCGGGGTGACAAAACCGATACGGCTTACATACATCAGCCCCGCGACTGCGGAGAAAACAGCGCAGAGCACAAAGCCGAGAATCCGCGTTGTGCCCACGGGAATGCCGATCAACGTCGCACCGCCCTCGTTATCACCGACCGCCGCAAAATAGCGGCCGCGCTTTGTATGGGTCAGCAGAACATAAATAGTAATGGTAAGTAGTAAAGCGCATAAATAAAACCATGTAATGCTGCCGACTGTCGCCTGAGACAGCGCCTTAAACTCAAACGGCAGGTTTTCCACCCATTTGCCGTTGGTATAAACATAGCACAATCCGCGCACAACACCATTGACGCCCAGCGTCATGATAATCGACGGGATTTTCAGCACCACGACACCCAGACCATTGATGATACCAATTATAAGACCGACCATGAGCGCCGCTGAGATTGCGAGCGCCCAGGAGGCGCCGTCGCGGATCAGTGTAGCGGAAACTGCGGCAGAAAGTCCCAGTGTCGCGCCAATGGAAACGTCAATCTCGCCGGTTATAATGACAAAGGCAATTCCGACAGCCAGCATTGTGAACACAACGCTGCCGTTCAGACAGAGCATGATGTTCCTAATGGATAAAAATTCGGGGTTCACGGCACCGACGCCGAGAAAGAGAAAAACAACAAAAGCAAGCGAAGAGATTTCTCTGGATTTCAGTATTTTTTTCAAATTACTCACTCTGTTTACCTCCTTCGTACACACCAAAGGAAGCGGCCATTAAATGATCCTGTGTGATTTCTTCCTTTTTAAAGCTGTGGTTGATCCGGCCCTGGAACATGGTTACGGCGCGGTCGCTCAGTTCCATGATCTCTTCCATGTCGGAAGAAATCAGCAGGATGGCTACGCCCTGCTCTTTCAGCTGTTGGATGATGGCGTAAACATCGCCGCGAGCCGCCGCGTCAATGCCGCGGGTCGGTTCGTCCAAAATGACCAGCTTTGGCCCGGTTGAAAGCGCCCTGCCGATGACCACTTTCTGCTGGTTACCGCCCGATAAACTTCCGAGCATTTGATCCTGCCCGGTTATCTTGATGCGGAAATCCCGGACATATTGAGCAGTCAGCTCTTTTTCAGACTTGAAGTTGAAGAAGAATTTTCCCATTTTGTCCAGACATGCGGAGGACATATTGACCGCTACGCTGCTAATCTTAAAAATGCCGTTGAGATGGCGGTCTTCCGGTACGTAGTTGATTCCTTTTTCAATGATCTTCCGGGTGGGAAGTCCTGTGACGTCCTCGTCCATCAAAAAGGCTTTGCCTTCTTTCACAACATCTCTGCCGAAGATCGTGGTGGCCAGCTCGGTGCGTCCCGCACCGACGACGCCGGCCAGCCCCAGAATCTCGCCGGGATAAACGTCAAAACTGACGTTGGAAAAACCGTAGCCGCTGTAGTTTTCCAGACGGAAAACCGGCTTTAAACCGGTATAATCCAGAGCCGGACGATTCTCTGTGAGCACCTTTTCCTGCGCATCCGGAGGCAGAAGCCCTTTCACAAGCATTTCTCTTGTGAATTCGCTGACCGGACCGCTCAGAGTGATGACACCGTCCCGCATGATCGCGACGTGCGTTGCAATTTCAAAGACTTCTGTGAGCCGGTGTGTAATATAAATGATGCTGATGTTCTTTTTCTTTAAATCCTCGATGATTTTAAAAAGAGATTCCACTTCATCGAACGTCAGCGCACTGGTAGGTTCGTCAAGAAACAGAATGCGGGAATTGCGCAGCAGCCCGCGCAGGATTTCAACAAGCTGCTGTTCTGCGATGGACAGGCTGCTTGCTTTCCGGTTTAAATCCAGCTTCCATTCCAGCTGCTCAAGCAATTCGCACAGGCGTTTATGAAGCTCGCTTTTTTTCTCATCAAAACCGATGATGATGTTTTCCTCCACCGTCATGTTTGGAAACAGCATCGGCTCCTGCGGAACAAGATAAATTCCTTTCGCCAATGCCACAGACGGTTTGTTCAGGTTCACCTTTTCGCCGGCTATATATATTTCGCCTTTGTCCTGCTGGTGGATACCCATAATAATTTTTACCAGAGTGCTCTTCCCGGCACCGTTGCCGCCAATAAGCGCAACAACCTCTCCGGGCCGAATATCCAGATTAATCCCTTTCAGGACAGCATTCAGGCTGAAAGATTTGTAAATTCCCCGCACGGAAAGCATTGCTCCCTGTAAAGGGGTGCTTTGCTCTTCTCCCATTTCAGACCCTCCATCCAGTCAAATTGTAACAAATGTTATAGTGCTGAATTTTTATCACTGTCCATATCATAGATTATTTTCAATACTTTGTCAACAGTAGGTTTTTTTGTAACTGTAAAAACAGAACGTATTTTAAGCCGGTTTTATTTCAATATTTATAATACTAGACAAATCATGCTATATTTTTGTAAACTATGCATAAATTTTGTTGCATAACGTTTTGCAGTTCAAACAAATAAGAGGTTCGTTCATAATTTTGTTGACACATTGAACCGAGACTGTTATACTATGAAATGTAAAACACATGATTGATGTAAAAACATTTGTATAAGTTTTAAAATGATTTTACATCGAACTTTTGTGTCATCCGTAGAGAAAAATTTCAACTATCGGGTGTTTTGGAGGAAAAAGCATGGATTATGAAGAAACGTTAATGATAAAAACGGCATGGTACTATTATTTAGAGAATATGACGCAGCAAAGAATTTCCGAACTTCTGGGAGTTTCGCGCATGCGTGTCATTAAATTGCTGGAAAAAGCGAGACAGACCGGAATCATTCAATTTAAGATCCGTGAAGAAAGTGCGAACAGAATGCAGATAGAGAGAAAGCTGACGGAGCATTACGGATTAAAGGATGTGTTTGTGGTTCCGACTAATCCCAATGACGAGGAAAAGAACGAGACCATCGCCAAGGCGGCCGCGATGTATATCAGCGACCGGCTGACGGAAAACAGCTTTATTAATCTGGGCTACGGAGATACGCTCAGCCGCGTGCTCAATAACCTTGCGACCATGATGGAACATCCGATTTCATGCGTATCTCTCACAGGGGGCGTGAACTATTATTTGCCGAATACGCGTTCCAATGTATTCAACGCAAAATTGTATCTGATTCCGGCGCCTTTGCTGGCATCTACAAAAGAAATGGTGGCGGCGATGAGGGAGGAAACCTCCGTTAAGGAAATTTCCCGCATGGTGATGCTTTCTTCTTTGACTGTGGTTGGAATCGGGGCGATGAATGATAACGCGACCATTCTCAAAACCGGTATTCTGAATCAAAACGATTTTCTGTATCTCAAAATGCAGGGAGCTGTCGGCGATGTGCTAAGCCACTTTATTAATAAGGATGGCGAACTGGTAACGACCGGCGTGGAAGACAGGCTGATCAGTACACCGCTTTCCACACTGAAGGAACTGGATAATGTGATTGGTGTTTCCGCGGGGACGGATAAGGTAGAAGCGATTCGTGCCGCGCTGTGCGGGAACTATCTGGATATCCTGATTACTGATGAGGACACCGCTTTAAGATTGCTTGAGGAAGACAATCTGAACTGACAATAAGAACACACATGGGAGGTATGGAAATGGCGGATCAATATTTAATGGCTGTGGATGCGGGAACAGGCAGTGTTCGCGCGGTTTTGTTTGATACCTCGGGAAAACAGCTCGGCTGTGTGCAGCGGGAGTGGGAACATAAGGAAGATCCCCGCTATCCGGGCAGCATGGATTTTGACTGGGTGCATAACTGGGAACTGGCATCGGCCTGTATCCGCGGTGTTCTTGCGCAGACAAAGATCAATCCTCTTGAGATTGCGGCGGTTTCAACTACCTGCATGCGGGAGGGCATTGTGCTTTACGATGCGGACGGCAAAGAGGTTTGGGCGTGTGCAAATGTGGACGCGCGCAGCAACGACGAGGTGGGCCAGCTGATCAGGATGAATCCCGAACTTGAAAAGGAAGTATATCTTGAGTCCGGCCAGACCTATGCGCTGGGCGCTTTGCCCCGTCTGTTGTGGGTCAAAAACAAGATGCCGGAGCTTTATGAAAAGACTGCTACAGTGGGAATGTTTAACGACTGGCTGATTTATAAAATGTCCGGGTTCCTTGCCGTCGAGCCGAGCAACGGGTCGACCACCGGTATTTTCGATCTGCAAAAGCGCGCGTGGGATCCTTCCATCGCTAAAAAATGCGGCCTGCGGCCGGATATTTTCCCGCCGGTTCTGGAATGCGGAAGTGTTGCGGCCAAGGTCAATGCCGCGGGAGCGGCCGAAACAGGGCTTGCGGAAGGAACACCGCTCATCGTGGGCGGCGGCGACGCCCAACTGGGGTGTATCGGTGTAGGCGTAGTGGAACCAGGCCAGGCGGCGGTATTTGGGGGAAGCTTCTGGCAGTATGAGTTCAATACCGCAAACGGAAAAACCGATCCCGGCTGCCGTGTACGCGTCAACTGCCATGCGGTTCCCGGCGTCTGGCAGTATGAAGCGCTTGCCTTTAAACCGGGTCTTGTCATGCGATGGTTCCGCGACGGGTTCTGCCAGCTTGAAAAACAGCAGGCGGAAGCGACCGGAAAGGACCCTTATTACCTGATGGATCAGGAGGCAAAGAAGATTCCTGCCGGCAGCTATGGCATGATGTGTGCGTTTTCGGATGTGATGAATTTCATCTCTTGGAAGCATGCTGCCCCGACCTTCACAAATTTCGATCTCGATCCGGAAAAATTCAACCGGTATACGTTTTATCGTGCAATCATGGAAAATACCGCACTGGTAACCAGAGGGCATCTGGATTTGGTCAAGGAAGCAACCGGAAATCTGCCGGATGAAATTATCTTTGCCGGTGGAGCTTCGAAAAGCCCCGTTTGGTGCCAGATCGTTTCGGATGTGCTCGGACTGCCGGTGAAAGTCCCCGTAGTCAAGGAGGCAACCGCGCTGGGTGCAGCCATTCTGGCCGGCTACGGGGTGGGAATCTACACAGACATCACCGAAACCGCAAAAAAACTGGTTGCATGGGATAAAACCTACGAGCCCAATCTGGAAAACCATGCTGTTTATACAGAGCTTTATCTGCCGTGGCGTAAGGTCTATGCGGCACAGCTGGAGCTTTGCGATCAAAAGCTGACGAAAAATATGTGGATTGCTCCGGGGCTGTAAAAACTGTTCCGCCAGATAAATTGATAATTATGGAGGAAGCAACAATGTTTATACTGAATGAAAAGGAAAGAGAATACCGCTTTGGAGACAGCGGCCCTAAATACCTGATGAAAGGCCCCCGCATGAATTTTGCGATTGTGCAGTTTCAGGATGGACAGGATTTTAAAGCCCATTATCACAATGTGATGGAGGAAAACTTCTTCATTCTGGAGGGTGAAGTGGATATCGTGGTGGACGGCGTTACACATCGTCTGACAGAAGGCGATTTGATTCATATTGAGCCCGGAGAAACCCATTATGTTGTGAACCGGTCCGGCGGAAAAGTGAAAATGGTGTCCACGTTGGCTCCTTATCAGGAAGTTGACAAAGTGGAAATTGAAGACTACAAATATTAAAAAAACCCCTCATTCCCAAGACGGAATGAGGGGTTTTTCTATTGTTTTTTATTCGACAGTCACAGATTTTGCAAGGTTGCGGGGTTTATCAACATCGCAACCGCGCAGCACCGCGGTGTGATAGGCCAGAAGTTGGAGCACCAGCACGCCGATGACCGGCATGAACAGATCATCCAAGGCGGGAAGCCTGATGCATTTGCTGTAAACGTCGGGATCCACCTCGAATCCTTCTTTGCAGATCAGCAGAATATCTGCGCCGCGGCTGTGCACTTCTTTCACGTTGCTGATCATTTTCGGCAGCAGGGCGGATTGTGTCGCCACGGCTACAACCGGAACACCCTCGGTAATCAGAGAGATCGTGCCGTGCTTGAGCTCCCCGGCGGCATAAGCCTCGCAGTGGATGTAGCTGATTTCCTTTAGCTTGAGGGAGCCTTCCATGGAAAGCGCATAATCCAGTCCGCGTCCGAGGAAAAACAGGTCTTTCAAGGTTTGATAGCGTTTGATATACTCCTGGATATCCGCGTTCAGAGTCAGAACCTGCTCTGTGGCGTCAATCGCCCGCAGCAGGCCTGCGGTCAGATTCTGTGCCTCATCGCCGCTGATACGGCGGTTTGCCAGCGCCAGTTTGAACGCAATCAGATACATGACGGAAAGCTGTACCGAATAGGCCTTCGTGGAGGCAACGGCAATTTCAGGCCCCGCATAAGTATGAATGACATAATCCGCTTCGCGCGCGATGGACGAGCCGGTTACATTGACCACCGCGAGGGTTGTGACGCCGCGCTCCTTCGCCAGCCGGAGGGCTGCCAGCGTGTCTGCTGTTTCGCCCGACTGCGAGATCAGCAGCACCAGTGTGTGCGGGGTCAGAATCGGGTCGCGGTAACGGAATTCGGAAGCAATGTCACACTCCACGGGAATCCGGGCCAGCTTTTCAATCAGCGCTTTGCCGAGCATACCCGCATGCATGGCGGTGCCGCAGGCGACAATGGTCACAGCTTCAAACTGTTTCCAGAAGCCTTCAGGGATATCGTCCTGCAATTCGAAAGAGGGGAGACCATCCGAAATCCGAGGGTGGATGGTGTCACGGAGCGCTTTCGGCTGCTCATAGATTTCCTTGAGCATAAAATGCGGGTAACCGCCTTTCTGCGCCTGCTCCACCGTCCACGACGCGGTGCGGTATTCTAAAACCGGCTGCGAGCCGTCTGGATTAAACAGGCTGATCCCGTTTGCCGAAACCGCGACAATCTGCAGTTCTTCCAGCAGGACATAGGTGCGGGTATACTGCAGAATGGCAGGCACATCGGACGCAATAAATCCTTCGCTGTCTGTTTTTGCCGCAATCAGGGGACTGCCCTTGCGTGTGGCATAGATGGTTCCGGGATGGTCAGCAAACAGAATTGCAAACGCGTAAGAGCCTTCCAGCAGTTCCTGTGCGCGCCGGATGGCGTCGACAGGATCGCCGCTGTAAAGCGAATCAATCAGCTTTGCCGCCACCTCCGTATCGGTATGGGATACAAATTCGTAACCGCTGGCAACAAGCTTATTTTTGATCTGCTGATAGTTTTCAATGATGCCGTTATGTACCAACGACAGCTTTTCCGTCACATGCGGGTGCGCATTCAAATCGCTTGGCTCTCCGTGAGTTGCCCAGCGGGTATGCCCAATGCCACAGTGGCCTGAAAGAGGATGGCTTTTCAAGCGGTCAGTCAGGGCCTGAAGCCTGCCTTTGGATTTCACCGTATCAATTCCGTTTTCAGTAAGGACGGAAATACCAGCGGAATCATAACCGCGGTATTCCAGTCCGGAGAGTGCACCTAATAAAACGTCAGAAGCTTCCCGACTTCCGGCGTATCCAACAATTCCGCACATAGAGGTTCCTTTTCTCCGCACGGCACTTTTCTTGTAACTCTTTATATAGGTTCAGAGGCATTCTTCCCGGCCGTGCGGAGCTGGACGAACGCTGTGTTATTCATTTCACTTCCTGCCGAACTGTCTGTCGATCCGGTTGCCCGGAAGTTTTCAAATCGGCTGCGCTTGGAAGCCAAGCGGAGAGGTATCCGCCGAACGTTTCGATAAACCTCCCACCTCGTCAGCCGCCGTTAGCGGCTCTGGCGCTTGTAGTACCTTCAATTCTGCCCTATCACCTCCAACTGAAAAGATATAATTTCCGGCCCTCCTTTCCCAATGTTCTGTAAAGCCGCAATGGCACTGTGCAAACGGCTTTGACTGCGTTCATTATAGCAAAAACACTATAGAAACGCAAGCAATCCATCTTATGCTGAAACTGGCAGAAATGACCCTGCGGCAGTAGATTTTTCAGCTAATTCATGTTAAAATGAGGAATAAATGCTAGAAGAGATCAGGTATAAAGGAGATAAGTCATGTCGGTTTTTCATCGGATGTTCCTATTGATTTTTGCTTTTACGGTGCTGTTGCTGAATGGCTGCGCCGCGCGGCAGCTGCAGGCAGATTCTACGGATAAGGGATCCTCTGTTTCCACCTCTGATGTTTCAGATTCCGGCGAACAGGAATCTAAACCGCTATCATCGGAAACGGAAAAATCCTCGTCAGAAGAAGCCGAAACCGACTTTGCGTCGCTGGCCGGCAAATATGTATTTCATACCGAGGGTGTTGAGGATATCTACTGTCCGAATCTCGTCCTGCGGGAGGATGGCACCTGCCGCTTTAATGTGAATCTGCTGACCAATATGGGTGCGATTAACGGCAGCTTTCAGGTGGACAAAGGCCTTCTGATTACCATTGATGTGGATAATCTGAGTTTTGACGGATTTGTCGGCGATGATACCAAGCGGGTCTATTTCGAGGTCGCGGCGGGCGATACCCTGATGTACCGTGGAACCGATGCCGGCGAGGATGCGGTCATCGGCATGACCAATCCGATGGATTTATTCAAGAAAGAATGAATCACTGACGCATTGCGCGATCGCGGGAACCGGTTTATCCTAGTTGAACAGACATAGTAGAACCCCCTTGGAATGTTGAATCTTCCAAGGGGGTTTATTATCCCTGATTTTTGTTAAAACGAAATTATAAAATTCGGTTGTATATAAGACCAATAAAAGGAAAATACTAATGTAAACGAATTGATAAAGGAGCTGAACTGCAAAATGAAACCGAATCCTGACAACCGCAGCGACAATGTTGAAAGAATTCAGAGAAATATAGACATGACGATTGATAATATGCAACGGGCCGAGCAAATGATGATAACAACACCTGACCAGAAGATGAAACAGGTGCTGAAAGAGAAAAATCAGCGCCGTGAGCAAGCGCTGGAAGGCATGCGGAATGAAATCAGGGATGAAGCCCAGTCGAGGAAAAATCAAACGATGTGAAAAGAAAAACGCTGTGCGGCTTGGCCGTACAGCGTTTTTTAATGCATGATTAGGCATTTTTCGCAATCAAATCTGCCACATAAAGCCCGTTGGCGGATGCCTGGGAGAGGGAACGGGTAAATCCGGCACCATCTCCAACCGCGTAAATACCGGGACATCCTTCGATTTCGAATTCATTGCAGCGCGGACGCGCGGAATAATATTTACATTCGATTCCGTAAAGCAGGGTGTCGTAATTGGCTGTGCCCGGAGCAATTTGGTCAAGCGCATGGAGCGTTTCAACAATGTTGTCCAGCTGGCGCTTCGGGATGCAAAGGCTGAGGTCGCCGGGAACCGCGGATAGGGTAGGGGTTACAGTACCCTGCCGGAGGCGCTTTTCGTCGGTGCGCCGTCCAACTTCCAAGTCGCCGAGCCGCTGCACCAGAACGCTACCGCCGCTGATCAGGTTTGCAAGGCTTGCCACATGGCGCGCATATTCAATCGGTTCCTTGAAGGGCTGCGTAAAGTTGGTGGTGGACAGCAGGGCAAAGTTGGAATTTTTCGTTTTGCGGCTTTCATCACGATAGCTGTGCCCGTTGACGGTCAGTACGCCATTCGTATTTTCCGTAACAACCTGTCCGCGATCATTGAAGCAGAACATCCGAATGATGTCACCGTATTCCTTGGAGCGATAGCGGATTTTCGGTTCGTAGATTTTCTTTGCAAAATCCTCCCAAACGAGAGAAGGAAGCTCTACGCGGACGCCAATATCGACCTGATTATTATGGAGCGGAATCTTATTTTTTTCGCACCAATCGGAGAAAAAGAGGCTGCCGACGCGGCCGACCGCGAAAATAATTTTATCTGCGGTGCAGGTGTGCTCGGAACCCTTGCTCTGAATGGTGAGGGTATGCGTTTCTTTGTCGACATTGGTGACATTGCTGTTCGTGTGAATTTCAACCTTGTCCTCAAGCGCATGAATCAGATTCAGCATGGTGTCAAAATTGGAATCGGTGCCGAGATGCTTCACCTGCGCCTGGCTCATATGCAGGTCATATTTGAGACAGAGCTTTTTCAGCTCGTTGCTCGGCATAAAACGCTCGGTTGTGGCACCAAAATTGATTAAGATTTTATCTGCCTGCTCAATATAATTGATGACGGTTTCATCCGGCAGAAATTCGGTCAGCCAACCGCCGTATTCTGTACTGATCACGTATTTTCCGTCCGAGAAAGCCCCCGCGCCTGCAAGCCCCTCCATGATCGCACAGGATTTGCACTTGATGCATGCCTTTGCTTTTTTTGTAATGATGGGGCAGATTCTGCGGTCAAGCGGGTTGCCTTTTTCAAACAGAGCGATAGAAAGGGAGGGGTTAAGTTCCGCAAGGCGGTAAGCAGCCATCAGGCCGCCAATGCCTCCTCCGATAATCGCGATATCGTAATTATTTTTCATCTATATGAAATCCTCCTTTAGTAATGTGCAGCCGGAACTTCGGCTTATGCAGGCGAAGCTTCAGATTCGGCCTGTGCAGGTGAATCTTAAATCCGCTGCCGGTATACATTTTAATATGCAGCGGAAAATGTCTGCGCTGCTTTTCGCCAATGGCGTTTTCATAAACCTGGAGAACATACTGAGCCAGGTTGACCGAGCCACTGTTTTCCACAGAGCGCCTTACGGAGCAATGAAATTCTTCCCGCTGTTCTGCCGGCATGTTTTTGAGCCCGCGGATTTTATCTGCCATATCCTGCGCACTGTTAAAAATGAATCCGTTGATACCGTCTTTGACCTGACCTTCGTTCATCGGGTCTGTAATTTGCAGAACCGGAAGCCCGATTGCCATGCCTTCCAGCATGGATATGGAATTGGTATCGGAGGTGGAAGCGGTGATATAGAAGTCGCAGCAGGCAAAATAGGGCGGAATATCTTCGTGAAGAACTTTTCCGGCGAAGGTGACCATATCGGCAATGCCAAGCTCCCGGGCCTGCTCTTCCAGCTCCTCCCGGCAAGGACCGTCTCCGATAACCAAAAGCTTAATCTGCTCCTGCGGGAGAATCGTTTCCTTCCAGAAATTCAGAAGAACATCCACACTTTTTTCTCTACCCAAACGCCCGACAAATACACCG
>CAUQLV010000045.1:0-23123 GCA_963519235.1 uncultured Oscillospiraceae bacterium | reverse complement strand
CCTGTGACCCTCTGCTTGTAAGGCAGATGCTCTCCCAGCTGAGCTAAGCTCCCGATTTCGATGGAGACAACGTCTCACAAGCGACGAATGTTATTATACAAGATAATATTTTAATTGTCAACACTTTCCCGCAAAGAAAATGATATTTTTTAGTTTTTTGCAAATACTAGGATTATGGGGCGAAATACCCAAATATCTGAAGGGAAGTGATTGATTTGCTGGAAAAGAACAACTTGATTCATCCCGGCCGTCCTAAACACAAACGACAGCAAAGAGTTGGTGCAGCTGTAGACCCGCATGCAGAAATGACCAGTGCGTTTATTAATCAGGCAATTACTTCAACGGAAGGCTACCGCAGCGACTTTCCAAGAATGGAAGCTGGAACCGTTATTAACTCAAAGGACTGGATGCAGGAAAAAAATAGACAATAGCGTCAACCCGAATAACGGTTTCTAAACGGTCTCTGAAAAGAGACCGTTTTTTAAGTTGCGGCATTTTGGCTTTCATTGATCGGTTTTTTCTTTTTTACATAACGCTCTGAGGCAATCCAGATGATTACAGGGATAAAGAACTGAAACGGAATTGCATAGATGCTGTAATAGTTTAAAAAAGTAAACATTTCTATAACATTTTTATATAGAATGGTGGCTAAGGCCATGACGAATAGTCCTATGGGCAAAACCATGTGTTCGAAGTTTTTAATCTGAAACAGACTTGAGATTCCTTTTGCTGCGCAAATCAGGCAAACAGAGATTTTCGTAATACCAGCCAGCACTAAGTTTATAGAGATTGACCCTTCAATCCTTGAAAGGAAATCACCAATATGGACTGTTCTGGCCATATTAAAGGATGGAAAATAGCTGCTGCTGATCATAGGTGCACCAAGCGTTAAAATATTTCTTAGAATGACCAGCAGCATGACGAACGCACTTGCGATGATTCCAAACGTGTAAATTTTATAAGTGCTTTCCCCTTTCTTAATGGAGCAGCCAAGAGATAAAATGACAACGGATTCGGCAAATGGGAATGTAATCAGCTGGCCCGCCCCAATCAGGATATCTTTTGGGCCGTTTGCAAAAATCGGAAGCAGATTATTCAGATCCATTTCTTTTACCGCAAAAATGATTGTTACAGTTATAAGAAAAAGCAGTACACAGCTAGTAATGATAGACCATTCGCCCAATGTTTTAAACTTGCTTTTCGCGAGGTAAATTGGCGCCGTAAGAAGAAAGACCATGATAACAATTGTAGGTGTTTGTGGCATGTCAATAACGTTTACATATACAGTGTAATTGCGCAAAACCAGCGCGCATAAGTGGATAGAATACCATGTCAATAATACAATCACAATTTTTGCGATGATTTTACTAAATACTTGATTTATAATTTCAAATATATCGGTTTCGGGAAATAATTTTAAGATTCTGGCATAAATCAGAATGATTGGCATGGAAAGCAGCGCAGCAAGGATTAAAGACAACCAGGAATCTTGTGCTGCTTTTGAACTGATACCAACGACTAAGCTGCTGCCAAGCATAAATAGTAATATCAGGAAAATATGTTGTTGAAAGGTAATATAATCTTTTTGCATAGCGTTATCCTTTCCACTTATCAAATTCGTGCATGCAATTAAATTCCAAACATGGCATGGATCGCCTTCTGAATAGGCTCGGATGGTGATGGTATTGAAACTCCAAAACTGTTCAACATCAGTACGCTGAAACTGATTGCAAGAATGGCTCCATGCAGGATTTTTTCTTTGATATCACCGCTTTTTAAAATCGGCCTATAATCAAACAGATATACGATTATAAAGAGAACCACGATAATGGTTGGCAGCATTTATTGTCACACCTTTAGTCAGGTTTATTTTTTGAGAGCCGTATTAATGATTTCAATTTCCGGAGAAATTTCAACTTCTAATTTTGGGAACAGCGTGTCCCAGTCAGACGAAAGCTTTTTCCATAATTTTGGGTTCTTTTTATAAATTGATTTGCCAAAGCCAAAAATGTCGGAATTATACTGTACCTGTACCTTCTTTATAACGGCATCAATCCTTCTTTTCAGCTGTTTGGAACAAGCTTCCTCAATTTTTTTAATCGCCTGGATATCAGACTCCTTAGATTGGTTTTTTACTTCTCCAAGAGTCCCTGTAGTCTTCACTTTCAGTTTGATTTTCAGTTTTCCATCTTCATACGAAAAAGACGGACTGGTTTTATTTTTATAGATTTCAATCGATAGATCATTTTTGCCGTCATCATTGGAAGAGATTGGGAGGATTCCTCCTTTAATGCCGTCGGTAACAAATAAAAAGTATTTGGAATCTTCAGCAGACAGATATCCTTGCAATCGTTCGTTTTTAAAAACAGCAATCCCATTCAATTCATCTACTTCTTCATCATTGTTTTCAGTGACATGAAAGGCAGGAAGTGTAGGTGAAGTTCCCGGACAAAGAATCGTATTAAAGATATTATAGAGTTCCAGCGGAGCGGTTGTTGATGTGAATTCGGCGTCTCTTGATACAATGCTGCTTAATTCAAAAGCTGAAACAGCCTGGTCGGTTCCGCTCGACAGAAATAAGTCGCTTGCCTTTTTCTCCTGCGAAACCACGACATATACAGTTTCTCGGCATTCCCCGTCTCTGAGAAACCAGTCAATGGTGTCTCCAAGATTATCTTCCTTGGCAACCTGCTCGCTAATTACTAAAATCTGGGCGTTGCCAAAGTACAGTTTGTTTACTAACCGCTTTTTTGCATTTCGGACCGCTTCAAAAATAGTGGATCCTTGAGATTCTATGACTTTTCCGGTCGGCCCTTTTTCCTGCAGGGATTGCGTCAGGTCAATTATTTCGCAAGATACTAAATATTGACCGGTCAGCGGGTCTTTATCGATCGCTATTCCAGCGACCAAGGATATTTGGTTAAGCCCTCGATAATCCCAGCAGCCGCTCAGCAAAATTAAGGCAGACAGACAAAAAACACTGTAAATCATTTTTTTAATCATTGCCTTTTTCACCTTTTTGACTCTTTCGCTTTTGATTTTTGCTCAGCCGGTCAGGCCTCGTCGTCATGGTCCACCACGGAGCGCGGAACACCGTATCCTTAATTGCCTGGAATTTGAAAGTCCCTGACAGCGACAGCTGCGATACTCCAAAGGATTCCAAGTTCAGAAGATGAATGATTAATGCGCAAAACCCAATCGTAAGCCCTAATATTCCCATGGTTGACGCCAGCATCAGTAAGAAAAGACGAACGTAAATAACGGGCGCGTTTAGCTTGGGAACCAGCAGGTTCGTAATTCCGGTAATAGCGATCACAATTATCATTGGGGCCGCGACAAGCTTTGCGGTAACAGCGGCCTGCCCAATTACCAGCGCGCCCACAATGCTTAACGCCTGACCTGTATTGGAAGGCATACGCACGCCTGTTTCTCTGAGTATATCGAATGTGATAAGCATAACAAATGCTTCCACCGCTGCCGGCAAGGGAACGCTTTGCCGCTCGGAGGAAATATTGATCAGGAGTGGTGTAGGCAGCATCTCAATATGGAAGGCAGCGATGGCAATATAAAGTCCCGGAATGATAATAGTCATGAAAAATCCGAAGATTCGGAGAATACGCGAAAACGAAGTGAAGAAATAACTCAGATAGTAATCTTCATTGCTCTGGAAATTTTCTATAAAAAGATACGGCACAGTAAGGACATTCGGAGTGCCGTCCACAAAGACTGCGATTCTGCCCTCCAGTAATTTTCCAACAACGATATCAGGCCGTTCCGTATACCCGGTTGTTCGAAACGGGGAATAGCGTGCGCCCCTGATTAACTCGGTAAGATAATTTGTGTCCAGGATCGCGTCGATATCAATGTCTTTCAGCTTTTTCATAAGCTGATCGAGAATGTCTTTTTTAATCAGACTGTCAAAATAACAAATGCAGACAGATGTCTGTGTTCGGCGGCCTATATCCATAAATTTCATTTTTAAATCGTTCGTGCGGACTCTCCTCCGAACCAGCGAAAGATTTTGCATCAGCGACTCCGAAAAGCCTTCGCGCGGACCGCTTAACACCTTTTCATTATCCGGCTCTGTAATGGAACGCAGGGCAAACTCTTTGGTACTCAGTATGACAGCCTGATTTGCTCCTTCAGCGAACAAAATGGTGTCTCCATAAGTAATTGCCTTGACAATCTCTTTGAAGTTATCGGTTTTTGCCGCGTCATTAACCTGTATCACCTTTTCGATAACTGCATCAATCAGATTCTCTCCGGACTTTACTTCTGATGACAGCATCAGCGGCTTGATAATATTGTCATTGATTATACCGGAATTTACAACACCGTCGCAGTAAAAGATGCCGAATCGGACACTGCTACTATAACTGCTTTCCACAGTCCTAGTCCGCAGTATTTCGACATCCAGAAATAAAGCCTTCATGATATCCATATTGTCTTTCAACGAATACGATACTTTTCGCGTTTCGAGCGGACCATTGATCTGCTCTACCTTTTTGTCAACTGTATTTTGTTTATTGTTTTTATCGTTCTGACGAAAACCAAACATCATGCTTCCTCGTTTCAAAGGCAATTAATCGCAAAGGATTGAAAATAGTATTGCCTCTTTGGTTCAATACATGCACCATATTTTGCATCATTTGATTGTAAAAAGATTGTAGTTCGCAGCATTAACACGTGTTATTAGAAGCATTAGTGAATGGACGCAAGCAAAAGGGGAACACCTATTATAAATTTCCAAGATCCAGGTGATGTTAGCTCTGGAGGTTTAAAGGGGTGACCCCGTCATGAATGCTTTGGTTCTAAAAACAATTGCTTTGGCAAGTATGTTCATTGATCACTTTGCAGTCGCATTTCCCTCCTTTTTCAGCAAAACAGGATTTTTCGTCATGCGGTGTGCGGGACGTGTGGCATTTCCGATCTTTGCGTTTTTGATCGCGCGGGGCTGTGCCTATACAAAAAACCGCCTGCGCTATTTACTGCGTATTTTATTGCTTGCTGTGATTTCTCAGATTCCCTATACTTATGCGCTTCATTCCAGTAAGGCAAATATTTTATTTACACTGGCTGCCAGTGTTGCGGCGATCAGTTTGCTCGAAAATATCCGTTATCGGACGCATTGGGTTTTGTCCGCCGTTTTTCTCATTCCCATCTATTTTGCATTTCCCTATCTTGATTATGGGTGGAAAGGCGTTCTGCTGATTATATTGCTCTATTACATTCATGAATCCGCGCAGACTGGTTGGTTTCTGGTATTTGCGCTTATGCTGCTCTATAACCCGATCCGATCGCGCGACTATCTGTTTTACTACCTTAGCGCGGTTGCAGCAATCCCCCTGATTGTTTCCTACAATTCCAAGCAGGGGTATAAAGGAAGACTGCTGCAATACGGCTTTTATCTGCTGTATCCGCTGCATTTGGCGGTATATTCTCTGCTCAGGCTGTGGTTTGGATTTTCCTAACACATAAAAAAGCGGCACCATCGGCATTGAGCCAATGGTGCCGCGCGTTATAAAAAGCGACGAATTACGGTCTGAGGAAGGTCTGGGTCCAGATATACTGGCCATTCGCATTCTTTGTGATACCGACGCCGATTTCAGTGTAGTTGGAATTCAGAATATTGGCTCTGTGGCCTTCAGAATTCATCCAAGCATCCATAACGCTTTCGGGAGTAGGTTGTCCCATTGCAATGTTTTCTCCGGCTGCGGTGTATGTAATGCCAAACTGAGAAAGCATTTCAAAAGGAGAACCATAGGTGGGGGAAGTGTGGCTGAAATAGTTCAATTTCGCCATGTCTTCGGACTTCAAAGTTGCAACTTTGTCCAATTCTGCGTTTTCTTTCAGAGCAGAAAGTCCGTTTGCGGCTCTTTCTTTATTGACCAGTGTGATTACTCTTTTCTGGAAATCGCGGTATGCACTTTCAATCTCGTCGTCAGCCTGGGAAGAACTTGCTTCAGAAGAGCTGATTTCCGAAGAACTTGCTTCGGAAGAGCTTGCTTCAGAGGAGCTGCTGTCAGAGCTGGAAGCCTCTTCCGAGGAGCTGCTGCCTTCACTGCAGGAAGTGAGATCGCAGGCGCTTTCATCCGTGCTGCACGAAGTTAAATTGCAGGATTCGCTATCGGACGGGCAGCTGGGCAGTTCGCAGTTTTTGCCGGCATCGTCACTGTTTGTGTCAGTAGGGCAATTCTTTGTAAAAAATTTGCTCCAATCAAAAGATGTGGGAACGAAGTTGTTCAGGTTACAACTTCCGTTATTATTGTTCAGCAACATGGAAATCAGAGAATTAATTGAGGAATCCTCTGCCTGATCTTTGTTTTGACCGCCAAAAGAGAATAGCGTACGAACAAATTGAGAACGCGGAACATTTGCCCCCTGCGTAGGGCAGGTACTGTTGCTATCGGCTGCTAAAGCAGGTGTGGCGGCGAGTGACAGCGTTAGCGCACAAGAGCAAACTGCCATTAACATTTTTTTCATTTTTTCTTCTCTCTCTTTCTATTGGAATTTACCAGCTTCTGCTGGCTTGTCTAATATCATAGCACTGTTCATATTTGCAGGCATTGCTTAAAATTAGGCAGATAATACAGATTTTATTAATTTCCCCAGCAATACCCAGTAGAAATTACAGTAAATACAAATATATCATCCTAAAAAGTCAGCAGATTTCCGACAACCTCGCATATCACGCGGGGTTGTCGGAAATCTGCAAAAATAATAGCGGGAAATGATTACCTGTCAAATTCCGAGCTAAAATTGAAAAAATCTAGTGGTTAACTGGGAATTCGAGCAAATTGTTTGAATAAAAAACATGGTATCGAAGCGGAATTGTGAATATATTTAGAACATTTTGAAAACAACAGCGCTATAAATACAAATAAAAGCAGCGGCTAACGGAATAGGCTTTTAATCGCAGGCAGCACCTTTCGGGTTGTTTCATAACCAGCTTCCATGCATTCCTCCATTCTTCCAAAAGACAGAAGCCCAATATCTTCTGGAAGAGAAGGAGTAAGCAGCAGCTTTTCTCCCTCGGATGCACATTCTTTCAGCCTGTTGCTCATAATAGAAAGGGACCGGGACGCGATTTCCAGTATATTTTGATTTTTGAGCTGTTTGTATTGTTCAGAGATATCAACAGCCAGCACATTTGCCTCCCCCGACGCGAGCAGTAGATTCACAGGCAGAATGTCGGTCACCCCGCCGTCAACAAGATACAGATTGCCGATTTGTTTCGGGCAAAAGACCGTTGGAACAGCAATGCTGGCGCGCATTGCCTCTGAAAGAAGGACATCCGACTGCCAATGAACGGTTTCGGTCTGTTTATTTAAAGGAATCCTGTTGGTAAATACGATTGTTCGGTTGCTATTTATATCCACAGCGGGTATCACGGTTTTTAGTTCAACTTCTTGTACTGCTTTATTCTTTGTGTACTTTTCAAAAACCCTTTCTAGCCGGTTTCCCTTAATCAGCCCGGATAATGAAACGGGACGGTTTGTAAGAAACTGCAAAACTGCCTTTAATATTCCAGCATAGTCCGGGTCAATTAACAGATAACCGGATTTAGACAACCATTTCACCAGCCGAACCATTTCGGCGGGCGCCATACCAGCCGCATAAAGTCCTGCCACAACGCTGCCTGCGCTTGTGCCGGCAATAGACGTGGGAAACAGGCCGTTTTCATGCAATGCACGGAGTACGCCGACATGTGCGGCACCCCGCACCCCGCCGCCTGCCAGCGCGATTCCAAAAGACATAACAATCCCTCCGCTCGTTTGATGTAGCTGCCATATCCTATGCGAAAGATAAAAAAATTGCCCACAGGCTCTATTCCAATAAAAACGGTGTCATCAGCATATGAAAACGCTTGATGACACCGTTTTTTCTAAATCCCGCAATTCGGTAAAGCAATCAGTTATTTTCCGTTCGCCTTGTTTTGCGGCACTGTTTTTTTACAAAATGGAAGCGGGTATTTCTCGCTGTTATTATGGTGTTCTATGCATTCCTTGCACAGACCGTGCCTTTTGCAGTTTTTCCATCTGCATGAGCAAGCTGTCATTATCCTTTCCGGCATGACGCATTCTCCTTTCAAATCAGATCATCTGAGCGGTCGGTTTAAACTTTATCTTAACACCTCATCAACTGATAAGCTATATTTTAGCGTGTTTTTGAGCGCTGTTAAAGTATGGAAAAGCAGAAGATGGGAAAAAACAATCAGCCAGGGAACGATTCTCTTTGATAGACTTACGGATGCGATGTAATTACAATTTTCACAGATTTGGCACAAAATCTATTTCATTCTGAAACGTGCTGTGATAGAATAAACTCAAATAAGCAAATATTGGAAACCGCTAAAAAAAGAGGAGGAATTGTCTATGAAACCAGCATGGTGTAAAAAACTACTTTCCCTTGCGGTCAGCGCGGTGCTGACAGTAGGAATGCTTTCCATGGCGGCATTTGCCGAAGGAAAGGATGGAACAGTAATCAAGCTGTTTCATACGAATGATGTGCATTCCCGCTATGATGCCTCTGTGGGCGATGACGGAACGCTCGGCAGCTTTGGGTATGCGCGTCTAAAGACTCTGATTGAAACCAATTCCGGCGGTGCGGACGGCGTTCTAGTTTTTGACACGGGCGACGTGTTCCACGGACAGCCATTTGCAACCCTGAACCGCGGCTCCAGCATTTCCGTGCTTATGAAAACGGTGGGTTATAACGCGATGGTCGCCGGCAATCACGATTTTAATTACGGCTACCGCAGGGCCTCGACACTGGCGCATCTGTCGCAGGCGAAGCTGCTCGGTGCAAACGTCTTGAAAAAGAGCGACGGAACTATTGCAGACGGTTTTGCCGAGTACAAGTTTTATAACGTTGACGGAGTGAAAATCGGCGTATTCGGTATTTCGACCCCGGAAACCGCCTACAAGACCAATCCCAAAAATGTTGACGCGATTCAATTCGCAGACCCAGCAAAGACGGCAAAACAGGTTGTCAAAAAGTTGCGCGAAAAACAGGCGGATGTTGTGATTTGTTTGGCACACTTAGGAATTGATGAAGCAAGCGGCAAAAACACCAGCACCTATCTCGCACAGAATGTGGACGGAATTGATTTGATCATTGACGGACACAGCCATTCGACGCCCGACAGCTATCAAAAGGTGAATGACACGATCATCACGAGCGCCGGCGAATATATGGAATATGTCGGCATGGTGACAGTTGAAGTGGGCGCAGATAAAAAGGTTTCGGTAATGGCAGACGCATTCAAGGCGTCCGATTTTAAAGCCGATGCGTTAAAACCTGACGCAAAGGTTCAGACTATGATTGACCGCGTGAAAAAAGCGCAGGAGCCGCGGCTGAACACAGTGGTGGCCTTTGCTCCGGAAGCTTTAGATGGGGAGCGCGAGAACGTCAGAACCGGTGAAACCAATCTTTCCCGTCTGGTTGCCTCCGCAATGCTGGAAGAGAGCGGTGCGGATATCGCCATGACGAATGGAGGCGGCATCCGTGCGTCAATCAATGAAGGCCCTATTACGGTGGGCGAGGTGCAGACTGTCCTGCCGTTCGGCAACTATATTGTCACGATTCAATTGACGGGTAAGGAAGTCCGGGAAGCAGTCGAACATGGGCTGCCTGGTCTGGCAAACGGAAAGCTTGAGGTAATCGGCAATAAAATGCAGGCTGCGGGCCTACAGGTCACCTATGACCCCTCCAAACCGGCAGGCAGCAGAATCGTTACGATTACCCATAACGGGGAGAAGATCGTTGACAGCAAGACCTATCTGGTCGCAACAAATGATTTTATGGCAGCCGGCGGAGATGATTACACCATGCTGAACAAAAAAGCGGTTAATGAATTTTCCGCGCTTGATGAGGCAGTCATCAATTATCTGAACAAAAACGGCAGCAAAGGAATTTCAGAAATTTCTAAAGAATCCCGCATTGTAAGAATATAAAACAAACTAAAAAATCTGCCGCCGGAAAGTTTCCGGCGGCAGATTTTTTTGGCTGAGATCAGTTTTTATTCTGCATCGTAATCACACGCGACGCGCTCGACAATTACCTTTTTAATAAAATCCTTGCATTTGACATGGGCAGGATGCACATCGTAAGCGGCAAGTGCTTCGGAGGATACGAACTCGGAGTAGAGCACGACGTCGTAATTTTTCAGATTGGTATCGATTCCTACCTCCAGCTTGAGGATGCCATCAATTGTTCCGGACAGCGCTTCAAGCATTTGTTTGATTTGAAGGGCGTTTTCAGCACGGGTACTGCCCTGTGCAACGTCTTCCAGCTTCCACATAACGATATGTTTCATCATAACTAGATCCTCCTGAATTTTCTATTAGTTTACTCGGTTCTGAATCAGATATCATCAATTTTCGTGTGCCCAGTATTTTCGGTCAAGGCTGCGGTATTGGACTGCTTCCGATATATGGGACATTTGAATCAGCTCGCTTTGGTCCAAATCAGCAATGGTACGGGAGACTTTTAAAATCCGGTCATAGGCCCGACCCGACAGCCCCAGCTTTTCAAACACCAGCCGGAGCGTGCGTTCCGCATCCGGAGAGAGCGGACAGGATTCCGCCAGCAGAGAAGGGGGAATGCGCGCGTTACAGGAAATTCCGGTGCCGGAGAACCGCTTTCGCTGAATTTCGCGGGCAGCGGCAACCCTTTTTTTGATCTCAGCAGAGGATTCTTCTTTTTGCGGAGAAGCCAGCTGCTCATAATTGACGGGCATGACTTCCACATGCAGGTCAATTCGGTCAAGCAAAGGGCCGGATACTTTATTTAAATAGGACGACACACGGTTGTCCGAGCAGGTGCAGGGGTGGGTGGGATGCCCGTAATAACCGCAGGGGCAGGGATTCATTGCCGCTACCAGCATGATACGGCTGGGATAGCTTAACCGCGCGTTCGCGCGGGCAATCGTCAGTACGCCATCCTCCAGCGGCTGCCGCAGGGCCTCCATAGCGGGACGCTGAAACTCCGGCAGCTCATCCAGAAACAGGACGCCGTTATGTGCGAGGGAAAGTTCCCCCGGGCGGGGAACCGCGCCGCCGCCGCACAATCCGGCCGTCGAAACGGTGTGGTGGGGGGAACGGAACGGACGGACTTTTACAAGCGGGGTATTTGCCGGCAGCTGACCGCAGGCGGAATATATTTTTGTGGTTTCAATGGCTTCCTCCATGCTCATTTCCGGTAGAATCGAGGGAAGCCGTTTGGCAAGCATACTCTTGCCGGTGCCCGGGGCACCAATCAGCAGTACGTTATGGCTGCCGGCCGCGGCGATTTCGAGAGCGCGCTTGGCAGCCTGCTGCCCTTTCACGTCCTGAAAATCCGGGACAGGGGGAATTGGAACATCCTCAAATTTCACGTTGGACGCAAGCTCCAGGGGCGCCTCGTCGCGTAAAAAGGCAACCAGCTCATCAACGGAATGAACGGCATAGACGTCCATCCCCTGCACAACAGAGGCCTCAGCGGCATTCTGCCACGGTATAAACGCCCGCTTTATGCCTAGCTTTGAAGCTCCAAGCAGCATTGGAAGCACACCATTTACGCTGTTAAGCTGGCCCGAGAGGGAAAGCTCCCCCAGAAAAGCGCTGCCTTCCAGCTTGTCCGGTAAAACGCCCTGTGCACAGAGCAGCCCGACAAAAATGGGAAGATCATATAGGGAACCGGCCTTTTTAACATCGGCAGGCGCCAGATTTACGACGATCCGCCCGTCGGGAAACGGGTAGCGGCAATGAAAAAATACCGAACGGACACGTTCCCGCGATTCCTTTACAGCGGCATCCGGCAGCCCCACAATGTCAAACAGCGGCACCATGCGGGCAAGGCTGACCTCCACGGTAACAGGGAACGGCTCGATTCCCGCGAGCCCCAGACTTTGGATGGTTGACAGCATATTCCCATCATTCCCTTATAATAATATGGGAAAATTATACTGCAATCGCAGAAAAAATGCAATTCCGGCTCTTGCTGCCCGACGCATTACAGACCGAGGGTATGCTCAATAAAAATCTTAACGCCGATTCCTACCAGAATAATACCGCCCAAAATCTCCGCGCGTTTTCCAAGAATCATGCCAAACCGATGCCCAAGGAAAGACCCCCAAAGGCAGCATGTGAACGTAATGATGCCGACGAAAGCGGCTGCGTGGACAATTTCAACCTGCATAACCGCAAAACCAATGCCTACGGCAAGCGCGTCGATGCTTGTTGCAATCGCCTGCAAAAGCAGCACGCGGACAGTGAAACAGCGCTGCGCCGGACAGGAGTCGGGGTTTCGGAGTTCTGTAATGCCATCATAAATCATTTTGCCACCGATGGCGCCTAGCAAAATCAATGCAATCCAGTGATCGAGAGAACTGATTGCATCACTGAACGTGTAGCCTGCAAAATAGCCGATGATCGGCATCAGCATCTGAAACAGGCCGAATGAAAACGCAGCGGCGAAGATTTGCTTGATGCCGAAATTGCGAAAGCACATCCCGTTTGAAACAGATACGGCAAAAGCATCCATAGACAGCCCCAGTGCTATCAGAAAAAGTGTTGTGGTCCCCAATGTAATTCCTCCCCAGCCAGCGGAAAGCAGCTATCTAACATTATGTCCTGCATTCATAGGAAAAGACCCATGAATACCCCAAAAAGGTATTCATGGGTCTTGTTCTTTCAGACAGGCCAGACCATTCGGTCATCGTGTTGACATGCCACGCAAAAAAATGCGCAAACTACTCCCCCACAAATATTGTTTAATAGTATAACATGGTCTTTTGAAAACTGCAAGTCCAGAAATGCAGATGAAAGGAGGTTTTTTCATGTGGGATACATGATTGACTTTGTCCTGCCTAAACAGTATGATGAGAGGGAATCAATGGAATAGTTTCAATGCTGGAGGGTGCGTTTAATGAATCAGACTATGGCGCTGTTTGAAAGATGGATGTCCACCTCTATGGACGACCCCGACCTTGCCAAAGAGCTTGCTGCAATACAGGGCAGGGAAGAGGATATTTTTGACCGTTTTTACCGTGATCTGGAATTCGGAACCGCCGGGCTGCGCGGAGTGATCGGCGCGGGGACAAATCGCATGAATATTTACACCATCCGCCGCGCGACGCAGGGACTTGCCGATTACCTCAATGACAAAAGCAGCCTGCCGTCGGTCGCGATTTCCTACGACAGCCGGATTAAATCGGATGTATTTGCAAAAGAAGCCGCGGGCGTTTTGGCGGCAAATGGGATAAAAGTCTTTTTATATCAGGAACTCATGCCGGTGCCGGCGCTTTCCTTTGCGACCCGCGAGCTGCATTGCGACGCCGGAATTATGGTGACCGCTTCACATAACCCCGCGAAATACAACGGTTATAAGGTATACGGCGGGGACGGCTGTCAAATGACGGAAACAGCCGCAGACGCTGTTTTGGCGCACATCAATCAGCTGGATATTTTTGAGGATATCCGGTGTTCGGAGTTTGATCAGGCGGTTCGGGACGGAAAAATTGAATGGATTTCAGAAACGCTGGTCGATCGTTTTATTTCCGCGGTTCTGGCGCAGCAGGTCAATCCCGGAATCTGCACCGGAGCAGGACTGAAATTGGTCTATTCTCCGCTCAACGGCGCGGGAAACAAGCCCGTCCGCAGGGTGCTGAAAGAAATCGGCATAACGGATATTACAGTGGTGCCCGAACAGGAGCATCCGGACGGGCATTTTCCGACCTGCCCGTTCCCGAACCCCGAAATTAAAGAAGCGCTTGCCAAAGGTCTGGAGCTTTCCCAAAAAATCGGCGCGGACCTGCTGCTTGCCACTGATCCGGACTGCGACCGTGTTGGAATTGCGGTTAAAGAGGGTGGCGGCTATCGTCTTCTGACCGGAAACCAGGTCGGTGCGCTGCTGATGGATTATATCTGCGCAAACCGGATTGCAAAAGGAACGATGCCGGAAAATTCGATCGCGGTCAAAACGATTGTATCGACGAAATTGGCCGATGCCATCGGTAAGGCATATGGGGTTGAAGTGCGCAATGTGCTGACCGGATTTAAATATATCGGTGAGCAAATTGCCGACGTGGAGTCTCAGGGACATCCGGAGCGCTTCCTATTTGGGTTTGAAGAAAGCTATGGCTATCTGGCTGGTACTCATGTCCGCGACAAGGACGCCGTTGTAGGTTCGATGCTGATTGTTGAGATGGCGTCCTGGTATAAAACGAAGGGTATGAGCCTGGTTGACGCGCTGAATGCGCTTTATGAAAAATTTGGTCTTTATTGCGAGAGCGTCGCAAACTTCCAGTTTGAAGGCGCTCAGGGAATGAAGCTGATGGCCGATATGATGGAAAATCTGCGCGAAAACCCGCCCAGAACAATCGCGGGCTGCGAAGTGGTCGGCGTCAGCGACTACAAGAAGTCTGTGACCGTTACCAAGGAGGGAACAGCGCCGATTCATCTTCCCAAATCCAATGTGCTGGAATATCACCTTGATAACGGCTGCGGAGCGATTGTCCGACCGTCCGGCACAGAGCCAAAAATCAAGCTGTATCTTTCCGTAATCGGCAGCAGTTTGGACGAAATCAATGCCCGTGCGGCTGCAATCGGTGCAGATGTTCAAAAAATGCTGGGTGTTTGACAGAATTTCAAAAAATACTTGATTTTGAGAATGAACTATGTTAAAATTCAAATGTTACATTTATGGTATCTAGTATCGATGCCAGAGAGAGGTGAAACGAAATGAAACAGGGAATTCATCCGGACTACAAAGAAACTACGATCACCTGCGCTTGCGGTGAAGTGATTCACACCCGTTCTACAAGAGAGAATATCCGCGTTGAAATCTGCTCTAAATGCCATCCCTTCTTCACCGGCCGTCAGAAGCTGGTTGACACAGGCGGCCGCGTTGACAGATTTAAAAAGCGTTTTGGAATGGACAAGTAATCTTTGCAGACACATAACGCAGCCGCATTTGCGGCTGCGTTTTTGCGTATCATCAACGACATAGAGGAAAGGTGGAAAAAGCAATGCGAAAGAGCACAGTGATTTTGACGGCAATGGTTTGTTTTTTGAGCGGGGTCATTCTTGGATTTTTGGTGGCGCCGGCTAAAAGAGGAATCTACTGCGGCCACCATAACGGCAATGTCTACAAAAGCGGGGAAGAGTCTGAAGAAGCGTGCGGGGGTGTCTGCGCACAGGATGATTTACCGTTTTGAGACGGCTGGATTATGTCGTTCCGCCTGCCTATGACGGGCGCAAGGTTCTTCACTTTTTGCGAGGAAGTGCGGGATGCTCCTATACGCTTGTGCGATCGCTCAAGGTGTTTTCCGACGGAATTTTGCTCAACGGCACTCACGTCCGCACCATCGACCCGGTGCATACGGGGGATGTTGTTTCCATTACTCTGCATGATCGGAAGAATGAATCTTTATACAGTGACATACACGTTCCCATCCTCTATGAAGACGAGGATTTGATGGTCTATAACAAACCTGCCGGAATGGCATGCCATCAGGTCAAGCAGAAGCAGCAGGGAACGCTGGCAAATGTGTTTGCGGCCCACTGTGCAGAACAGGGAAAATCAATGCCCTGCCGCATTCTCAACCGACTGGACAAGGACACCACCGGCGCGGTGCTGATTGCGAAAAACGCCTTTGCGGCCGCTGCTTTGACTGGCCATGTAGAGAAGCTGTATCTGGCGGTCGTTTCCGGTGGGCTGACCCCGCCGGACGGATTGATTGACGCACCGATCGGCCAGCCGGACCGCACTGACCCGCGCCGCATCGTTTGTGAAGACGGCCAGCGCTCTGTAACCCAATATGAAACCGCGGCTTATGGACGCGGCTATTCTCTTGTCAGGTGTATTCTGCATACGGGGCGCACCCATCAAATTCGGGTCCATATGAGTCATAGGGGCCATCCTCTTTTGGGCGACCAGCTATATGGCGGTGATTGCGGGGAGATTGAGCGGCAGGCGCTTCATTGTGTCAGCTTGTCGTTTGTGCATCCTGTTGTCGGAAAACGAATGAAAATTCAGGCTGTCCTACCTCAAGATATGCAAAAGTTAACGCATAATTGCGTAAAAAGATAGTTAATGCGTATAAATATTATAAAACACGAATAATTTTTCATTTTTAGGGTTGCATTTATTCCGTATTTATGTATAATCATACTTGTAAGTTGCAGTTTGATTTGCATGTAAGATTTTATGTAGGATCGTGGAGGAAGTAACATGAAAAAATTATTATCTTTGTCTTTGGCACTTCTTATGACAGCATCGCTTGCGGCCTGTGGCAGCAAAGCCGAAACTGTTTCGTCCTCATCCGCGGCTTCCAGTGAGGCGGTTTCCAGCGAGACAGCGTCCGAGGCTGTGGCTGATGAAACCCCTAATATTGACCGTATCAAGGCGGCGGGCAAAATTGTTATGTGCACCAACCTCGCGTTTCCGCCGTTTGAATATGTCGGAGCAGACGGAAAAGCGGCGGGTGTTGACATTGAAATTTCGCAGGCGATTGCGGATGATCTTGGCGTGCAGCTTGAAGTAGTGGACATGAACTTCGACCTGTTGATTGACTCCGTAAAAGCGGGAAAAGCGGATTTCTCCGCGGCAGGCATGACCATTAAGCCTGAGCGTCTCGAGCAGATTGATTTTTCCGATGAATATGTAAAATCTGCGCAGTATATTATCATCAAGAAGGACAATGGCGTTACCGCCGATAAGCTGGACGGACTGACCATCGCGGTGCAGGAATCCACGACCGGCGACTTCTACGCCACCGATGAAATCAAAGCGAAAGAGGTTCTGCGCTTCAAGAGCGGAATCGAAGCGGGCGCAGCCCTTTCGGCTGGAAAATGTGACGCGGTGATCATCGATAAGCTCCCCGCCGAAAGCATTGCGGCCAACAGCAACGGAGCGCTTGAGGTTCTTCCCGATTCTCTGACGGAAGAAAGCTACGCGATCGCGGTGAAAAAAGATTCTCCTGACCTGTTGGCGGAAATCAACAAGGTATTGAAGAAGCTGGTTGAAGAAGGCAAAGTTGACGAGCTTGTCACAAAGCATATGACAGACGCAAAATGATCAATTGAAAAAAGCGGCGGAAACGGTTGTTTCCGCCGCTTTTTTGCGTTGTGATGCACTGAAAAAACAATTTGATTTGTATAATCTTGCAGCATTGCCCTTGCATTTGGCGGATAACTGTGTATAATATTGTATGTTACGGATTCATTATTCTGACGTTTTTTGTTGTGTTGGAAATCTTTGGAAGCCTCAATGACTTTCAAATGATGGACTGCCTAGACGGCTTATATGATGTGTGCTGTGAAGGGCAGAATAGAACATTCCCAGTATGGGAAAAAGGAGAAAGAAAATAGAATGAAAAAAATGATTGCAATTATGACGGCGGGTGTATTGGCGCTGTCCATGGCGGCCTGCGGCAGCAAAACCCCTGCCCAGAATACGTCTTCTGAAGCTTCCGGTGCTCAAAATTCCGAGGCAGCTCCCGAGGCGGGCGGTCTGGACACAATTAAGGCAAATGGCAAAATTGTGATGCTGACAAACGCGACGTTCCCTCCATTTGAGTATATCGGCAACGACGGAAGCGTGGCGGGTGTCGATCCTGATGTTGCGGCAGAAATTGCAAAGGATCTCGGCGTTGAGCTGGAAATCCTGGATATGAATTTCGATCTGCTGATAGAGGCGGTAAAATCCGGCAAAGGCGATTTTGCGGCGGCTGGCATGACCATTACTCCTGAGCGACAGGCTCAGGTGGATTTTTCCAAGGAATATGTGAAATCCGCGCAGTATCTGATTGTTCAGAAGGGGAGCAGCGTGACAAAGGATACGCTGGACGGCACCACCATTGCGGTACAGGAATCCACAACAGGAGATATTTATGCATCTGACGAGGTAAAGGCCAAAGAGGTCATGCGCTTTAAAGGGGCCACCGAAACCGGCGCGGCTCTGATTTCCGGAAAGTGCGACGCGGTCATCCTCGATAAACTTCCGGCAGAAGCGATTGTGGCCAACAGCAGCGGCAAACTGGAGCTTCTTCCCGACCCGCTTACAGAAGAAAGCTATGCGTTTGCGGTGAAAAAAGGCAATACGGAATTGCTGGATGCCGTCAACGCGACTTTGCAGCGCCTGATGGATGAAGGCAAAATTGACGAACTTGTAACCGAACATGCAAACGCGGCGTAAAAACCGGCTTCAAAACACCACCGAAAGCAGGCGATGATAAATGGCGGCATTTGTGCAGCAAAATTTCAACAATCTTTATATTGCCCTATTGGCGGAGGACAGGTGGAAACAGTATGTCGAAGGCCTGGGGCGCACCTTGCTGATTGCCGCTTGCGCTACGCTGATCGGTATTTTAATCGGTATGATTATCGCTGTCGTCAAAGTATCGGCGGCAGGCAACCGCAAGCTTCGTTTTCTGGAAATGCTGTGCGATCTCTACCTGACGGTCATTCGCGGGACGCCTGTGGTGGTGCAGCTTTTGATTTTGTATACTGCGGTGTTCACCTCCATGACGAACGGGACGCCCGTCGCGATCATTGGATTTGGTCTGAATTCCGGCGCTTATGTGGCGGAAATTTTCAGATCGGGCATTATGTCTATCCCGCATGGACAGACCGAGGCGGGGCGCTCGCTGGGCCTTACCAGCTGGATGACGATGCGTCTCATCATTTTGCCGCAGGCGATTAAAAACATCCTTCCGGCTCTTTTCAATGAATTTATCACCCTGCTGAAAGAAACCTCGGTAGCTGGTATGATTGCGGTTCGTGACCTGACTAAGGTGGCCGACGGAATCAAAGGCAGGGCATTTATCAGCGAACCGCTGTTTATTGCGGCTTTCATTTATCTGGTGCTGGTCATTGCAATGACGCAGGTGCAGAAGAGACTGGAAAGGAGGCTGGGCAAAGGTGATCGACGTTAAAAATCTTCAAAAAGCCTTTCACGCAAACTTGGTGCTTAAAGGGATAACCGAGACCATCGAAAAAGGAGAAAAAGTCGTTGTCATCGGGCCTTCCGGTTCGGGAAAATCTACGTTTCTGCGCTGTCTCAACCTTCTGGAAGTTCCTACCGGCGGAGAAATCTGGTTTGAAGGTGTGAATATCACCGACCGGAAGTGCAACATTAATCAGCTCCGCCAGAAAATGGGGATGGTGTTCCAGTCATTCAACCTGTTTGGGCACCTGACCGTTCAGGAAAACATCACGCTTGCCCCTGTCCGGCTCAAACTGATGACCCGGGAGCAGGCAAACGCCAAGGCAAAGCAGCTTTTGGAACGCATTGGACTGGCGGATAAGGCGAGCAGCTATCCCTCCCAGCTTTCGGGCGGTCAGCAGCAGCGGATTGCGATTGTGCGCTCACTGGCGATGAATCCGGACGTCATGCTGTTTGACGAGCCGACTTCCGCGCTTGACCCTGAAATGGTGGGTGAAGTGCTGGAATTGATGAAGCAGCTGGCGGTGGAAGGCATGACCATGGTGGTGGTTACCCACGAAATGGGGTTTGCTCGCGAGGTTGGCACCCGCGTCCTGTTTATGGACGGAGGGCAAATTCTCGAACAGAACACGCCAACGGAGTTCTTTTCGAGTCCAAAGAATCCGCGATTGCAGGATTTTCTGTCAAAAGTCTTATAATTTTTCGAAAAGTATGATAAAATAAAGGGCGCACAATCGTGCGCCCTTTATGATTAGATGGTGGTGAACCGGTTGAAACTGTTATTCTTTGGAGATGTAGTCGGCCAGGCCGGCTGCGAAAGACTGCGCAGCGAGCTGCCCCGACTGAAAAAGGACCTGGGTGTGGGGATTGTCATCGCAAACGGCGAAAACTCGGCGGAAGGCAATGGGATTACTCCGCACAGTGCCCGGTATTTATTTGACAGCGGCGTCGATGTGATTACGACAGGAAACCATTCTCTGCGCCGCCGCGAGATTTACGAGGTTCTTGAGGAACAAAAGGGAGTCATTCGTCCCGCGAACTATCACCCGGATGCGCCCGGTTCCGGCGTCTATTATTATGATCATCCGGCTTTTCCGCTTTGTGTGATTAATCTTCAGGGGAAAGTGTATATGGATGGGACTTACCAAAATCCGTTCGCCTGCGCGGACGAACTGTTGGCAACCATCAAGTGCCCCAATATTCTGATCGATTTCCATGCGGAGGCAACCGCTGAAAAACTCGCGCTGGGTTATTATCTGGATGGGCGTGTATCCGCTGTGGTCGGCACGCATACCCATGTGCAGACAGCCGATGAAAGAATCCTTCCGAATGGAACCGCCTACATAACAGATGTCGGAATGTGCGGCGGCCGTGATTCGGTTCTGGGTGTGGAAAAAGACAAGGCAATTGAACGGATGCGCACAAATCTGCCGTGCCGTTTTTCCAACGATTCGGAAAATATTGAACTGAATGGTGTTTTGTTGGAGTTTGGCAAATCTGGCGGAAAGGTCATTACGGTGGCACGAATCCGCACCGGACAATAAAAGACGGGATAAAACTCCCGCCTTTTTACTACCCGCCGATTCAATTGTTCATATTCTGTCGTTGAATTCACCCCTTGTTTGGGGTATAATAACCAAAAGACGGTCATAATACACGTGCTATTAGCGCTTATGACGCTGTAAAAATCATCGATAGGCTGGAGATTCAGGATGAAACGGAAATTTTGTGCGCTGGTTTTAGCATTTGCAGCGGCTTTTTCGGGCTGCAGCTCTGTTAATATTGATGACCAGCAATTTGATATTTTTCAGCCGGTTGCTTCTTCCGAGCCCGAGCCTGAAAAAACGTCCGCCGAGCCTATCCACGAAGTCAAGCTGGGATATACGGCGGGGGATTCCCTCAACCCTTACCGTATGACGACCCAGATTAACCGGGAATTGGTTCCGCTGCTCTATGACAGCTTGACGCGCCCCGACAAGACCTACCGCCCTGAAAACCAATTGGCAACGGACGTTTTGGTCGAGGGAACTGTCTGTACGGTGAAGGTTCGGAAGGACGCCAAATTTTCCGACGGTACAATGCTCACAGGAGCGGACATTGTCTATTCCATCAACACGGCGGCTGCTTCCGACACCAATTGGAAAACGACCCTGCAAAATGTGGCGTCGGCGTCTGTGAACGCGGACGGTGATGTTATAATTCAGCTAAAAAAGCCCGATGTAGATTTTCCCACCCTGCTGTCTTTTCCAATCATAAAAGACGGCACGAAGGATATGGACTATCCGATCGGTATCAGCAAATATTTTGTAGGCGGAGCATGGCTGAACGGCGTGACGTTGACTGCCAACCCGCTTTATTATCAGCCGACAGGCAATATCCAGAAAATCGCGCTGGTCAGCATGGCAGACCCGGACGCGCAGCAGTTCGGCCTGAAAAGCGGAGATATTGACATGGTCTATTCGGATCTCAGTGGCTCGGAAATGGCAGCCATGTCTACCTCAAATCTTCCTGTTACACTGAATCGGCTGGTCTACATCGGGCTTAACGGCAGTCACGGCCTGCTTCAGAAAGCGGAATTCCGAAAAGCGCTGTCTACCGCGGTTAATCGTGATGAGTTGGTTTCCAAAGCATATGTGACACGCGCACGTTCGTCCATGTATCCGTTTAATCCGGAATTCTACAGACTAGAGGGGATGGAGCTTTCTTCCCCTAGAAACCTGACCGAGGCAGACGCGCTTTTAGATGGGCTTGGGCTGACGGAAAAAGACGGCAACGGATTTCGGATGCTCTACGAGTCGCCGATGACGCTGACGCTTCTGGTAAACAGCGACAACGCCTGCCGCAATGCCGCGGCTTCTCTGATTACGGAACAGCTGGCACAGATCGGCATTCGGCTGAACGTATCCTCCCAATCATTTTCCCAATACGAACAGTCCATCGCGTCCGGAAATTATGATCTTTATCTCGGGGAAGTCCGGCTGATGGACAATATGGATTTTTCCCTGCTTCTCAACGGCGGCAGCCTTGGATTCGCCGCCCCGTACAGTCAGGAAGTTGCCGATCTATATAAGCTGTACGAGGAAACAGGTGCCGGTATTCAATCGCTCTGCGGTACGTTTTATAACCAGTCTCCGTTCATACCAGTGGCGTTTCGGCAGGGAGTAATTTCATTTAATCGTGAGTTTCAGGCGGAAATAGTTGCAACTGAACAGGATATTTTTTATAATATAATGGAATGGTAGAGATAACTGCGCTTCATACAGTTCGACATATAAGGAGGTATTTGTTTTGATCAGCGTGGAAAACCAATATGGAACCATAGAAATTTCGCAGGAATATTTTGCAAAGCTGGTTGGCAAGGCGGCATCAGAGTGCTTTGGTGTCGCGGGTATGGTGAATTCACCGGCTCAGGGAATCCGCGCTGCCGTTTCGGGCAAGGACGCCATTGATAAGGGCGTGCGGGTGCGCACCACCGGTGGAGGCTTAGTGATTGACCTGCACATTGTAGTGGTATACGGCATGAACATTTCTGTGATTGTGAAAAGTATTGTGAATAAGGTGCGTTATACGGTGGAGCAATCCACCAATCTTGATGTTGCCAAAGTGAATGTGTTCGTGGATTCCATGAAGACGGAAAACGAATAGAGGACAAAACTGTAAATATGGGGGTCAAAACATCGTGATAACAGGAAAGATGCTCAAGGATGCGTTTATATCCGGAGCTAACAATATAACCAATCAGCGCCAGCGTGTGGACGCGCTGAATGTGTTTCCCGTTCCGGACGGCGATACCGGAACGAATATGTCTATGTCAGCTTCCGCGGCAAAACGGGAGCTGATGCGTGTTCCGGATGATGCGCCCGTTTCTCAGGCCGCCGATGTCTGTGCCGCCGCTTTGCTTCGCGGCGCGCGCGGCAATTCCGGGGTCATCCTTTCTCTGCTGTTCCGCGGATTTTCCCGTGGACTTAAAAACCTGGAGGAGGCTGGCGCAGAGCATTTGGTGATAGCTCTGGAAAGCGGTGTAGATTCCGCCTATAAAGCGGTGATGAAACCCACGGAGGGCACCATTCTCACCGTAGCGCGTGTCGCAGCGGAAAAGGCAAGGGAAGCGCTCAATGCTTCCATCTCCCCGCGGGAAATCTGGGCTGTTATCGTGGATGCCGCGCAGGAAGCGCTGAATGAAACCCCCGAAC
>CAUQLV010000044.1:0-23263 GCA_963519235.1 uncultured Oscillospiraceae bacterium | reverse complement strand
GCTTCAGCGCCAATGCGAAAAGCATCAAAAACAAATAGATTGTCTTGTAGAAGTAAATATTGGAAAAGAGCAGGCAAAATCCGGCATATCTCCTGAATTGTTGCCGCAATTTTTAGAACAGATAACAAAATTTGACCGTGTTCATATTCGCGGAATGATGGCGATTCCGCCGATTTGTGAAGACATTGTACAAAAAGAATATTATTTCTCCAGCATGCACCAACTATTTATTGACATTAAGGAGAAAAAAATAGATAATATCAATATGGATTTTCTATCCATGGGGATGTCTGACGATTATCCGACAGCGATTAAACACGGGTCAAACCTTGTCAGGATTGGCAGCGCGCTTTTTGGTCGGAGGAGTTACCCCAATAAAATTTAAAATTGCGGCGAGCCTGTTTTGTCAGGACGCGGCTGTTGAGATATTGAGAGGAATGTTGTTATGGGAATCATGGACAAATTCAAGAATTTTATCGGAATTCCTGAAGATGAATTTTACGAGGATGATGTAGACTTCCTTACCAATGACAATCAGAGGGAATCACGTGCGCCTCGCGAACCGGAGGAGTCGTCGGCTCACGCTGAAAATAGCAAGCGTGGTAACAAAGTCGTCAATATCCATGCGACCACCCAGCTTCAGGTAGTTCTTGTCAAGCCGGAAAGGTTTGATGACGCTTCTTCAGTCGCAGACCACCTGAATGACAAACGTACTGTGGTGCTGAATCTTGAGTCTACCAATAAGGATGTTTCCCGCAGACTAATTGATTTTCTGTCTGGGGTGGCTTATGCGAATAACGGGCAAATCAAACGTGTTGCAAACAGCACCTATATTATCACACCATATAATGTTGATATTATGGGAGATCTGCTGGATGAACTGGAAAGTAACGGTGTATTCTTCTGATGAAGCCTGTTTATCTGACGGACAAGCAGGATAAAGCATTTGCCGCTCATATTTCAGATTTATTTCTGTCTACGCAGCAGAACGCAATGACCCGATTTTCAGGCTTTCTGGATATGCACCAGCTTACATTGGCGCGCCAGGTTGCCGTGGCAAGCGGGTATTCGAATTATTTGTTTTTTGCGGGCTATCCGGACGGAGAGCGAGCTATGCTGGGAGTTTTTTCACCTTATGGTGAACAGGAGTCCTTTCCGATCGTACCGATTACCCTTCGTTTTCGGAAAGAAGACTCACTCGGGCACAGAGATGTCCTCGGTGCTTTAATAGGGCTTGAAATCATCCGGGAGGCGGTAGGAGATATCCTGATTGGCGAAGGCGCAGCGGTTACGTTTGTTACGGAATCGGTGGCACCAATCCTGCTGAGTGAATTGAAGAAGGTTGGGCGCTGCGGAGTAAAAGTCTGCCGGGGGATGCCGGAAATACTTCCACCGCTTCATCAATATCTGGATATTCCTGCAACTGTCAGTTCGCTCAGGCTGGATTGCATTGTGGCGGCAATCGCAGGGGTCTCCCGAGAAAAATCATCTCAAACGATTGAAGCCCAGCTTGTATTTGTAAATGGCGCTTCTCAATGCGAGCCTTCCTGTAATGTTGCTGAGGGCGACGTGATCAGCATCCGAGGGTTCGGTAAGTTTTTATTTAAAAGCGTTAATGGGATTTCAAAAAAAGGCAGATTGCAGATTCTCTGCCAAAAATATGTATAAGAGAATAGCTCTGGTTCAGATTTTAAGATATTAGGGGGATGTTTCATTGTGCTGAATCCAAACGATATTGCCGGAAAAAAGTTTGACAAATCGATGGGCAGAGGCTATAAAGCCGACGAAGTGGATGGTTACCTTGTTCAGCTTTCGAATGAAGTCGGCGCGCTTTTCGCTGAAAAAAGCGAACTGGAGCAAAAACTGGTTGTTTTAGCTGAAAAATTGGAAGAATATAAACAAGATGAAGAAAGCCTTCGCTCCGCGTTAGTCGGCGCTCAGAAGTTAGGGGACAGCGTAGTTCGCGACGCGAAAGCAAAAGCCGCTTCTATTATTGAAGAAGCAAATGCCAGAGCAAACCGGATTGTCGAGAATTCTAAGCAGGCGGTTGAAAATCAAAAAAACGGGTTCCTTCGTATGCAGCGCGAGGTTGCAACCTTTAAGAGTAAACTGCAGCTGCTGTATAAGCAGCACTTAGAGTTGATCAGCAGCATTCCTGTGGATGAAAATATGGCGGCCGCAACAACAGCCCCAGCTTCCCCACGAATTGCGCCGGAACCGGAGCCGGAATCTGAGTATATTGATCCGGCAGATGTTCCGCTTCCGCAGGGCGACGGCTTTGAGAATGAAATGCCTGCGATGGAGCCTTTGGAATATTCCGATGAAAGTGGGCTTTCCTATACGGAGGAATACGAACCCGAATCGGCATATTCCCCGAATGCAGATCCCGGGCACCGAGAGTCTCGGTTTGGTCCGCTCAAGTTTGGTAAAGAATACGACATCAAGCGTGATGACAATAAACGCAAACGATAGATGAAAGAACCAGTTAAATAGATAAACAAGGAGAGATATATCCAATGTCCGAGCAGGATTACAGTAAAACGTTGAATCTTCCCAAAACCGATTTTTCGATGCGTGCCGCATTGCCCGCCAAAGAGCCGGGTATGGTTTCCAAATGGAATGAAGAACAGCTATATCAAAAGATGATGCAAAAAAACGAGGGAAAGCCTCTTTTCGTTTTGCACGACGGCCCTCCGTATGCCAATGGTAATATTCATTTGGGAACCGCGCTGAATAAGGTTCTGAAGGACATCATTGTTCGTTATAAAAATCTGAGCGGTTATAGATCTCCTTATATTCCGGGCTGGGACACGCATGGTCTGCCGATTGAACTGAAAGCGCTGAAGAAGGTTGGTGTCTCCCGCAACATTCCGCCTGTGGAATTAAGACATCACTGCCGCGAATTTGCGCTCAGCTATGTTGATATCCAAAGAGAGGAATTTAAACGCTTAGGGGTGATTGGTGACTGGGATCATCCGTATTTGACTTTAAAACCGGAATTTGAGGCCAAACAGATTGAGCTGTTTGGCGCCATGGCCAATAAAGGCTATATTTATAAGGGATTGAAGCCGGTTTACTGGTGCCCTACCTGTGACACGGCATTGGCAGAAGCGGAAATTGAATATGCCGAAGATAAGTGCCACTCTATCTATGTGAAATTCCAGGTGGTGGATGACAAGGGAGGAAAGCTCGCGAAACTGGGAGCAAAGGACCTGAGCAAGACCTACTTTGTGATCTGGACCACCACCACATGGACACTACCCGGGAACATGGCGATTTGCGTTGGCCCCGCTTTTGAATACTGCGTAGTGGCCGCCAATGGCGACTATTATGTACTGGCCAAAGATTTGGTGGCGGAATCCATGAAGGCTGCCAATATCGAACAATATGAAATACTGGGTTCCTGCCTTGGCAGTGAACTGGAATATATAACCTACCGCCACCCCTTTATCGATCGCGTTTCTCCTGTCATCGTGGGAGATCACGTTACGCTGGAAAGTGGTACCGGCTGCGTCCACACAGCGCCTGGGCATGGCGTTGAAGACTTTGACGTATGTGCGCAGCATTATCCCGAAATTGAAGTGATTGTTCCGGTTGATCATGAGGGAAAGCTGACCGAACTTGCCGGCGAGTTTGCAGGCCTGAAAACAGAAGACGCCAATAAGGCGATTGCAAAAAAGCTGGAAGAATTGGGCAGCCTGTTTGCAATTCAGAAAATTATCCACCAGTACCCGCACTGCTGGCGCTGCAAAGACCCGATTATTTTCCGCGCGACCGAGCAATGGTTCTGTTCAGTAGATGATATCAAAGCGCAGACGATTGATGCGATTAATCAGGTTGAATTTATTCCCCCATGGGGACAGGGCCGCATGATCAATATGGTGCGCGACCGCAGCGACTGGTGTATTTCTCGCCAGCGCACCTGGGGCGTTCCGATTCCGATTTTCTATTGCAAGTCCTGTGGAAAATACCATGTAGACGAGGCAAGCATTAAAGCTGTGAGCGACCTTTTCCGGGAGAAAGGGTCAGATGCGTGGTACACAACGGAGGCCGCCGATATTCTGCCAAAAGGCACAACATGCAAATACTGTGGCGGAACGGAATTTACAAAAGAGTCGGATATCATGGATGTTTGGTTTGATTCCGGAACATCTTATGCGTCGGTAGTTTACGGAAACCCGGATTTGAAATGGCCGGTCGATCTTTATCTGGAAGGCACCGACCAATATCGTGGTTGGTTCCAGTCCTCGCTGCTGACCTCTATTGCGTGGAAGGGGAAAGCCCCCTATCGGTCTGTCTGCACCCACGGATGGGTTGTTGACGGAGAAGGGCGCAAACAGTCTAAATCGCTTGGAAACGGGATTGAGCCGTCGGAAATCACAAATCAGTACGGTGCGGATATTCTTCGCCTGTGGGTGGCTTCTTCCGACTACCATGCCGACATCCGCATTTCCGGCGATATCCTTAAGCAGCTATCCGAAGTTTACAGAAAGATCCGCAATACCGCGCGCTACATTCTTGGCAATATCAGCGATTTCGATCCCAATAAGGATCTGGTTCCGCTTGAACAGCTTACCGAACTGGACAAATGGGCGCTTGCAAAGTTTAATGATCTGGTTGCGTTAGCGAAGCAGTCTTATGACCGTTATGAGTTCCACATGGTCTATCATGCGTTGCACAATTTCTGCACAATTGACATGTCCAACTTCTATTTGGATGTCATTAAGGACAGACTATATGTGGAGGCGGCAGATTCACAGAATCGCCGCGCTGCTCAGACTGCGATCTATCACATTCTGCGTGGTCTTGACATCATTCTTGCTCCTATTCTTTCGTTTACCGCGGAAGAAATCTGGAACTTTATGCCTGCTGACGCAAACTATGATGCAGATTCTGTTATGTTTAATGAGATGCCCAAGATTATGGAAAACCTTGTGGATGAGGCGTTTGTGAGTAAATGGGATCGGATTCACGCCGTGCGCGACGATGTGCTGAAAGCGCTTGAAGAAGCAAGAAATGCAAAAGTAATTGGAAAATCTCTTGAAGCACAGGTAACGCTTCACTGTGACAGTGAGTTATATACGTTCCTGTCTGAAGTGGAGAAAGAACTGGAGCCGGTCTTCATTGTATCCCATGTGCATCTTACAAACGATGACGCTGGACAGTTTAAAGGCAGTTACGCGGGATTGAGCATTGATATTGCGAAAGCGGACGGCCAACATTGCCCGCGTTGCTGGGTTTACAGCGACACGGTTGGCAAAAATGAAAAACATCCTGATTTGTGCGCACGTTGTGCGGAAATCATCGGGTAAAAAAGTTTTATAACTGCGGCGCTTAAAGGCTCCTTTAAGCGCCGCAGATTCTATCAGCAGAAATGGAATGATGATGTTGTGGCAATAGCGCTGTTAGTATTGACGATGTCCGGAGTCCTGGTGGTAATTGATCAGCTTTTGAAAATCTGGATGCTGAATCATCTGGCGGGATCTCCGTCTATTATGATTGTTCCGGGGCTCCTGCAATTAACCTATGTCGAAAACCGGGGAGCAGCATTTGGAATCTTTCAGGGCAAGGTCGGCATTCTTTCTGTTCTGACCCTGGCGGTTCTTGTAACTGCTGTTGTAATGCTGTTCATGGGAAAATTCAAACCTAAAATGGTTCTTTGGAGCGTCGGCCTGATTATTGCGGGCGGCACTGGAAACTTGATTGACCGAATATTTCGGACATTTGTAGTAGATTATTTGGATATTTCTCCTTTGTTCAATTTCCCCGTTTTTAATTTCGCAGATTGCTGCGTCGTTATTGGTACGTCGCTTTTATTGATTTACTTACTGTTCTTTGAAGGAAAAGACCCTAAAAAACTTCCCCAACAGGCGGACGGTGAAGAAGTTGGATAAGAAGATCTACTATGTTGAAGAAGAGGACGCGGGGATAAGGATCGACAAATGGCTGGCTGACAACGTGGATTGTCTAACCCGCTCTGCGATTCAGAAGCTTTGTGAAAGCGGTTATGTAACATTAAATGATAAGATTCTGCCGAAGAATTATAAACTTCAGGGCGGGGAGAGCCTCCTGCTCACTTTGCCGGACGCAAAACCGCTTGATGTGGAAGCACAGAATATTCCCTTGGAAATTGTGTACGAAGATGAGGACTTGCTGGTTGTAAACAAGCCGAAAGGCATGGTTGTTCATCCCGCTCCTGGGAATTATGACAAGACGCTAGTCAATGCATTGCTTTATCATTGCCGGGGCAGTCTTTCCGGAATTAACGGCGTCCTTCGACCCGGTATTGTTCATAGAATTGACAAGGATACCAGCGGCCTTTTGATTGTTGCAAAAAATGATTATGCGCATAATCTGCTTGCTGAACAGATAAAGGTGCATAGCTTTACACGAGTTTATAATGCTGTGGTTTACGGCGGGCTTTCCGAAGAAGAGGGTACGATCGACCTGCCTATCGGCCGTTGCACGGCAGACCGCAAAAAAATGTGTGTGACGCATCAGAATTCTCGCAACGCAATCACGCACTACCGCGTTTTGGCACGGTTGGGCGCGTTTACCAATCTGGAATTGCGATTGGAAACGGGCAGGACGCACCAGATTCGAGTTCATATGGCTTATAAAGGGCATCCGGTAGCCGGGGATTCGGTATATGGCCCCAAAAATGTGATTACCAGGCTCCATGGGCAATGCCTCCATGCGCGTCTGATCGGCTTTGTTCATCCTAGAACCAATCAATACATGGAATTTTCCAGTGATTTGCCAGAATACTATACTTCATTTTTAAAGAGTATCACATAACGATTGTATGTGAAGCGATTGCCTTTACATGCGCCAGAATCTGGAACGACTGCATAAACGCCTGACTTTTTTGCATAAACTGGATCGGAGGGATGTGTGAATGAGAAAACGGCTTTTTGCAGCGATATCGTTATGTCTTTGTGGTGTTGCGATTTTTTTTGCGGTGTATTCGATCCAAGCAATTACCGCCGACGCACCTTATGAGCGGTTGGAAAGTCTTCCGACAATTGTCATTGATGCAGGGCATGCGGAATCAGTTTATGCAAAAATGTTCTGAATTTATAAAATCAGATAAATTCTATAAAATTACTAGGAAATTTAAATTGACAGGCTGCAAATTAACTGCTATACTAAGTGACGTAAGCATGAATTGTCTATACGAGACACAGAAAAGTATCTCGTCTTCTGGTAAGGAAGACGAGTTTTTTATTGCAGAAATTGTGATTTAAATGTATGATCGGATTAACTGATGAGGGAAAGGAAGAAATAGTTAAATGTTGAATCAGTTTTCTAGAACGGAGCTTTTGCTTGGAAAAGAAGCGATGGATAAGCTGAGCCAAAGCAGGGTAGCTGTTTTCGGAATCGGCGGGGTCGGTGGATTTACAGTTGAGGCGCTGGCACGCAGCGGGGTCGGGGTTTTTGATTTGTTCGATGATGATAAAATCTGTTTGACCAATCTGAATCGGCAAATTATTGCAACCCGTAAAACAGTCGGCCAATATAAGGTAGATGTGATGAAAGAACGGATTCTGGATATTAATCCGAATGCGGCTGTCTATGCACATAAAACGTTCTATTCTCCCGAGGTTTCCGCCGATTACGATTTTTCCCAATATTCTTATATTGTCGACGCTGTGGACACTGTGACTGCTAAACTAGAGTTGGTTGAGCAAGCCAACAAGGCAAATGTACCGATTATCAGTTCAATGGGTGCCGGCAACAAGCTTGACCCCACCGCATTTGAGGTGGCTGATATTTATCAAACATCGGTATGCCCGCTGGCAAGGGTTATGCGGCGCGAGCTTAAAAAACGCGGGGTCGACAAGCTGAAAGTTGTTTATTCCAAAGAACAGCCGCTGACGCCGATTGATGACATGGCAATCAGCTGCCATGCACATTGCATTTGCCCGCCTGGAACAGCCAGAAAGTGCACGCAAAGAAGGCAGGTTCCGGGAAGCACTGCGTTTGTTCCGTCGGTTGCGGGATTGATTATCGCGGGCGAAGTGATCAAAGATTTAACAAATATAATCCATTCAGCGGATAGAGATGAATGTGTACAATAAGGAGTCTATCATATGAGCCGTGAGTTAGAGAAATGTCAGTTGATTGAAAGAAGCATTATTAAAAGGTTTCGAAAGCAGATTTGGAACCCTTTTATCGAGGGCGTCAAACGTTACCAGCTGATTCAAGCTGGTGACAGAATTGCTGTTTGTATATCGGGCGGCAAGGATTCTATGCTGTTGGCTAAATTAATGCAGCAGCTTCAAAAGCATAGTGATGTACCGTTCGAATTGGAATTCCTTGTGATGGACCCGGGTTATGCAGAGAAAAACCGGCAAAAGATTATAAACAATGCCGCACTACTGCAGATTCCGATTAAAATATTTAATTCTGACATTTTCCAAATTGTTTCCGACATTGAGCAGTCTCCTTGCTACCTTTGTGCCAGAATGAGGCGTGGTCATTTATATAAGTACGCACAGGAGCTTGGCTGCAACAAGATAGCGCTCGGGCACCATTTTAGTGACGTTGTAGAAACAACCCTTATGGGGATGCTTTATGGCGCACAGATTCAAACGATGATGCCAAAGTTACACAGCACTAATTTTTCGGGCATGGAATTAATCCGCCCGATGTATTGTGTGCATGAAGAGCAGATCATAGCGTGGAAAAATTACAACGGCTTGGAATTTTTACAATGTGCATGCCGCTTTACGGAAAACTGCGCCTTGAGCGAAAATGAAATCGGGCAGTCAAAGCGGCTTGAAATGAAGATGCTGTTGAAGCAGCTGAAAATTGGGAATCCTCAGGTGGAAAAACATATTTTTAAAAGCATACATTGCGTGAATCTGAACACTGTGATTGGATATAAAAAAGATGGTGTCGAGCACTGCTTTTTGGATGACTATGAGGAAAAGGAGCATTCACCCGAAATATTGGACGAAGATGCGATCATATAAACATAATAAGCCCGGTTCCTGACGCAGCCGGATGGATATTGCTTGTGCAGGAGCAACATCCATCCGGTTGATTCTGTTTTAAAGACATATGCGAACTCTTGTGTGTCATAAACTGATATAAAATCAGATTATGAGGTGATTGCATGTATCAGATGATAGTAGAAAACATAGTTCCTAAGTTGAGCAAAGAGGAACTGGAATGGCAGATTAATCAAAAGCTCTCAAATATCCTGCTAGCGGAATACCAAAAGACTACCCAACAGCAGCAAAATGATTTATAATAAATGAGGGATTTTCTATGAAGAAAGTCGCTATTTATTGCAGATTGTCGGAGGAAGACCGGGACAAAAAAGAAGCGTGTGATGAAAGCGAGAGTATTCTGAACCAGAAGTCCATGTTGTTACATTACTGCGTGGAAAAAGGGTGGCAGGCGTCCAAAGTTTATTGTGATGAAGACTATTCAGGAGCTGATCGAAATCGGCCTGAGTGGAGAAACATGATTCGGGACTGTGAAGAAGGAAAAATAGATATCGTTCTGTGCAAAACACAGTCCCGGTTCAGTCGCGATATGGAAATCATTGAGCGATACCTTCATGGAAAGTTTCTGGAGTGGAATGTCCGTTTTGTCAGTGTTGTGGACCATGCAGACACAGCGGTGGCAGGGAATAAAAAAGCACGGCAGATTAATGGACTCATCAATGAATGGTACCTGGAGGATTTGTCCGATAATATTCGCAGAACGCTGACTCACAAGAAGAAAAGCGGGCAATGGACTGGGTCTTTTGCCCCCTATGGGTATCAGATAGACCCGGACGATAAGAACCGATTGATTGTAGATTCTGTGGCTAGCGAAGTGGTAAAAGATATTTTTAGGATGTTTGCAGGTGGGAAGGGATACATAGCGATTGCTGAGCAATTAAATGCCCGCGGAATTCTAAACCCCACACGCTATAAAAGAGCACTCGGAAGCAATTACCGGACAAATGAAACTCGCATCACTTCAGAGCTTTGGACAGATAGCACTGTTTTCTATATACTTCACCAGGAAATCTATACCGGGACTTTGGTGCAGGGGAAAACACATAATCTGAATTACAAAGATCACACAAGAGTGTCGGTTCCAAAAGAGAACTGGATTCGATGCCCGGGAACGCACGAGCCAATCATTGACGCAACCCTTTGGAATGCCATAAAAGCAAGGCAGAAAGCAAAAACGCGCTGCTCTTTTTCCAATGCGGAAAGCGCAGGAGAGAGACATGTTTTCAGTAATAAGGTTTATTGTGCTGAGTGCGGCAACCGAATGTATAAAACAAGTAGCCGGGGGGCAAATGGACGTTATAGCTACTTAAAATGCCGCACGACTAAATCGTCGGAAAAAGTGTGTGAAAATTCAAAGTTTATACGTCTGGATGTTCTACAGAATATTGTATTGGATGAAATCAATCAGTTGATTATGACTTATTTCAATCCAAATCTGATTCAAATGCCTTCTAAGAAACAGTTGCTCTGCAGGGAATCTGCCTTAAGGTTTGAAGGAGAAAGCCTTGAAAAAGAACTCTCTGCACAAAAAAAATTTTCTGCCAGACTTTATATGGATCTCATAAATTGTAAAATGAGTGAGGAACAGTATGCCATCTTGAATGATGAATGGAAAGATCAATACTGCCAAATCATCAATCGTCAGCAAACTGTTAAAAAAGAGCTTGCATCATTGCCGTCTGCCGACGAAAATACACTTCCCAATAAACTTTTTCAATTTCAAAAATTTGATCAGTTAACGCATGAAATGGTGAATGAATTTATCCAGTCTGTCTGGATTGGAAAAATTCAGGAAAACGGGAATCGTGGAATAGAAATCAAATGGAATTTCCAGTGAGGCATTGGACTTTTTGGATTAACTGACGCGGGGCATGGCGGATATGACGGAGGAGCCATCGGAAGCAACCGTGTGGTCGAAAAGGATATCAATCTGTCGATTGCGCTGAAGCTATGCGACATGCTTCAAATAAATGGATTTAAAGCTGTATTGACGCGTGACAGCGATATTTCTCTGCATGACGACGATCACGCCTCCAATCGCAAAAAAAAGAATTCAGATATCATGAAACGCTTTGCGATTGCGAAATCCTATGATCATGCGATTCTGCTGAGCATTCACCAGAATAAATTTATGCGTCCCAAGTATTTCGGCGCGCAGGTTTTTTATGGGCCTCAGAATGAGAATAGCGAGCGGTTTGGGAAAATCATGCAGGATCGTTTGATAAAAATGCTGAATCCTGAAAATACCAGGCAAAGTAAAAAATGCACAGACAGCGTTTATCTGATCTATCACGCTCCGATGCCGGCTTTATTGATTGAATGTGGATTTTTATCGAATCCGGAGGAAGAGCGCCTGCTAAACACGGAAGAGTATCAGCAGAAGGTTGCATTTACGATTTTTTGCGGTACAATGGAATATTTGGGAATGGAATATCAGGGGGAGGACAGTGATGTTTCCTCCTCGGAATAGGGGACATAAAACAAATGGCAGTAACAAAAAACAGAAGTATCTATGTATGCACCAATTGCGGCTATGAAACGCCCAAATGGTATGGCCGCTGCCCTGATTGTGGCGAATGGAATACCATAACAGAAGAAGTCCGTCAGCAGGTAGCCGTATCAAATACTGCAAAATTGGCTGCGCAGGCAGCGCCAAAAGCGAGCTATATCTGTTTGTCTGAAATCTCATCGGATGACAGTCAGCGCTACAAAACAGGTGTGGGCGAGTTAGACCGCGTTTTAGGCGGCGGGATTGTCGCCGGATCTGTTATGCTGCTTTCAGGAGACCCCGGCATTGGGAAATCCACGCTTCTGTTGCAAATCTGCCAATGCCTTTGCAGGGAATTAAAAATTCTCTATGTTTCAGGCGAAGAAAGTGCCCGGCAGCTGAAGTTGCGTGCAAATCGGCTTGGCGTAACCGGAAATGACCTTTATATCTCTGCGACTACTGATATTGAAAGCCTTATGGAGACAGTCCGACAGCTAACGCCGGACGTTGTGATGGTTGACTCCATTCAAACAATGAATTTGGCTTCCTTGTCATCCTCCGCCGGGAGTGTCACCCAGATTCGAGAGTGCACACAGGTTTTAATCGGAATTGCCAAAAGCAACGAAATTCCGATTTTTATTGTTGGGCATGTCAATAAAGAAGGCGCAATTGCCGGGCCCAAAATGCTGGAGCACATGGTGGATGCGGTTCTGTATTTTGAAGGGGAACGTCAGCAGAGCTACCGCATCCTCCGCGCAGTCAAAAACCGGTATGGTTCCACCAATGAGATCGGTGTATTTGAAATGGTGCAAAATGGGCTGCAAGAGATCAGCAATCCTTCACTGATGATGCTTACCGGCCGGCCGTCAGGCGTTTCGGGCACTTGTGTTGCCTGCGTGATGGAGGGATCCCGACCGATACTCGCAGAAGTACAGGCACTGGTATCTAAAACTGGTTTTGGCACGCCGCGCAGAATGTCTACGGGATTTGATAATAACCGCACTGCGCTGCTGTTAGCGGTACTCGAAAAAAGGGGAGGCTATTTTTTTGGAAACCTCGATACTTATATCAATGTAGTAGGAGGGCTGCGCCTGGATGAACCCGCTGCTGATCTGCCTGTCGCAATTGCTTTAGCCTCAAATCTGCTTGATAAAACAGTGTCAGACGATATTGCCGCTTTCGGCGAAGTTGGGCTGGCCGGAGAAATCCGATCAGTCAGCAATATTCAGCAGCGGGTCAATGAAGCATACCGACTTGGATTTACCACCTGCATCATCCCCAAACAAAGTGTTAAATCAGTCGACACCAGTGAAATGCGGGACCTGAATCTGTTAGGAGTTGAGAGCATATCACAAGCCATCTCGATAATCAGGTAGGTCTGCATAAGGATCGGTTTGCGTGAAATAGCCGCAGCCTCCGTTTTCGCAGTTTGTAATGTAAGTGATTTGATCAAGAGCGCAATAGCCCTGCTGCTGATAATAGCAGTCTTTATCACATGGAATAAGATGAATTCTGGATTCTTTTGCACTTGACATAGTCAAAACACCCCCAAACTAATTTTAGGTTTCATTGACTATCATAACCGATTGAATGCCAAATCATTCTTGAACAAAAAGAATAAATCCCCCAGTACAGCAGAAACTAACCTCGTGAATTGAGGATAGATTTTTGACTGAATGGGGGTAATTTTTTGGCTTTGAAACAAATAGTGGCTCTGCTGCTGGCCGCAGGGTCTTTTGGTGTTGCCGCTGTTATGCCGGCAGCTGTTTTACAAATGATACCGACAGTGACCTGTATTGTACCGAAACAGGTACTATATGAAAAGAAAATTAATGCAAGCGGCACGATTGAAGCGCAAAATACCAAAGAAATTTATCTGGAAACACCGGTGATAGCCAGTTCTGTAAAAGTATCAGTAGGGGACTATGTAAAAAGAAATCAGGTATTGGCCACAATTGATACATCACTTACAAAAAGTGTCATGGAACAAAGTGTTCCTGCAAAGGACCTCACAAATCTTCTTTCAGAGGATTTTCAGCAAACTGCAGATTTAGCAGGTCTATATTCGGCACTCCAATCTTCTCCATTTGGGTCCCAAATCGGTTCATTGGATGAACTGGTAACCTCCGTTTATGGAGCATCAGATGAATCTGTTGTTTCCAATTCCTACGTTTACATTCCGGAAATAATCACTGCACCAATGGACGGCATAGTGACTTCTGTGGAGGTTAAAAGTGATGTTCTTTCGCGTACTGCCAAACCGCTCATTACAATTTCAGACACCGGCAGCTATGTGGCGATGGTAACAATCGGAGAATCCTACAGTTCGGACATTCAGATAGGGGATCTAGCTATTATTACGGGAACCGGATTTTCGGAAAAAAGCTACGAGGGACATATTAGTAAGATTTATCCCGTTGCCAGAAAAGCATCCAGCACAACGTCACAGGAGACAGTAGTCGATGTTGAAATTACAATTGATAACCCGGATGACTCATTAAAATCAGGATTTACTGCAAGGGCAGAAATCATGACGAATACACGGCGCAATATGCTGATCATTCCTTATGAAGCAATTCAACAGGATGATAATAATATGGAATATGTGTATGTGCTGAAAGATTCCAAGGCTGTGCGAAGAGAGATCACGACAGGGCTGGAATTGCTGGATGGTGTTGAAATAACAGGTGGCCTCGAAGAAAATGAGTTATTGGTTTCAAATGCTTCGGCAGTTAAAACCGGAGTTCGTGTCCGCTTACTAAGGGGGTAGAGAATGTGCTTGCCGACAGTTTAATATGCAGCTTTCGGAACCTTGGAAGAAAAAAGTTTAGGAGTTTTTTGACAATATGCGGGATTGCGATTGGGGTAGCGTCCGTGGTTTTAATTGGATCTATTGGAGAAATCGGAAAAGACACAGTCAATCGTGAATTAAGTTCTTTAGGACTTGGAAGTGTCACTGTGAGCACTGATAAGAAGTTTACAAATTTAAAGTTGTCAGAGGAAGATTTAGCGCTGATTAGGAGCGTCCCATCGGTATGCAGTGCTTCTCCGATTGTTGTGGATTATAGTAGTGTGCGTATGCGCGGCTTGGTTGCCAATACTGTTCTTTGGGGAATGGATGGCGCCAACAGCCAGATCATTACTTTGAAATCCAAGCACGGCAGGCTTTTAAATCAAACAGATTTGGCCGGAGCTGCCGATGTGTGTGTTGTAGACTCCAACATGGCCAATATGTTTTATCACAGGGAAAATATTGTAGGAAAACATCTTGACGCAATGATAGGGGGGAGTTATGTCACTCTTGAGATTGTTGGTGTTGCATCTTCAGGCGGTAATATCCTTCAAAGCATGGTAGGTGATGTAATACCGTCTTTTGCGTATGTGCCTTATTCGACTTTGCAGCGATATAAAGGGGAGACTTCTTTTGAACAAATTGCTGTCACCCTCCGCAACTCCGATGTCATTGACTCCGCTGCAGAACAGCTCACCGCAATGATGAATCGTTCGCATAATCTTGAGCGAGGGTTTAAAATTGACAATATTTCTCAGCAAAAGGATACGCTCAATAATATGATGAGTGTGATCACAGTCATTCTCTCAGCAATAGCAGCGGTTTCACTTGTAGTTGCTGGGCTTGGTATCATGACCGTAATGATCGTATCTGTCAACGAACGCACAAGGGAAATAGGAATCAAGAAGTCTATCGGAGCAACAAAAGGCGTTATTATGATCGAGTTTATGATTGAGGCATTTACGATTTCCGTAATTGGAAGTATCATGGGCGTTATAGTTGGCCTGAGTTTGGTTTGGATAGGATGTGCAATTGTAAAAACACCAATATTAATCAATATTAATTTGTTGATGTCCAGCGTTGGAATATCCGTTATGGTGGGAATGATATTTGGAGTTTATCCGGCGACAATTGCAGCTAAAATGAGGCCAGTTGATGCGCTGCGCATAGAATAATCTGTAAGCCGCAATGCGGCTTACAGATTATTAAAGAATTTGCTTCATGCGTTAAGTGAAGGAGGAGTTTTTTCATAAGATAGAAAAACTTAATAATATAGAAAAAGGGCTTGACAACTTAAAAGGGAAGCTGTAAAATTATTACAGTTGATTTCGCTAAATAAAAATTTCCTGTAATGAGGGGGAGAAAAAATGGCAGATTATCAGGATTGCCCTGATTATTTAAAAGAATTCTTGTTTTACATCCTTACCATCCGCGGACGATCAAAACGCACTGTTGATGCTTACCATATCGACTTACGAACATTTTTGAGATATATAAAATGCGTTAAAATCATAAAAAAAGATCCGAATGATTTAGATGATTTTCAGAAAATCCAAATTGAGGATATTGCGATTGCAGATATATCATCAATTACGCTTTCAGATATCTACGCATTTCTGTCGTTTGCAGCAAATGATCGCGATAACAACGCTAAAACCCGTTCCCGTAAAGTTTCCTCGATCCGATCTTTTTTTCACTATTTAACAGTAAAATCCAATTATTTAAAAACAAATCCTGTGGAGAATTTAGAAGTGCCGTCTACAAAAAAATCAATGCCACGCTATTTAACATTGGAAGAAAGCTTGGAATTGCTAACGCACATAGACTCGAGCAATTACGAAAGAGACTTTTGTATGGTAACTCTTTTTTTAAACTGTGGAATGCGGCTTTCAGAATTAGTCGGAATCAACCTGTATGATATCAGAGAAAATACAATCAGACTGCTTGGTAAGGGCAATAAAGAACGAATCATTTATTTGAATGAAGCTTGCCAAACTGCAATATCAGCCTATTTGAACGTTCGAAAACCATCAAATAATGAGAAACATCGGGATGCGTTGTTCCTTTCTTCCCGTGGAACTCGCATAACACCTAGACGCGTAGAACAGATTATAGATGACTGCCTCAGGCAGGCTGGGTTGGAAGGACAGGGCTATTCCCCCCATAAGCTGCGCCATACAGCCGCTACCCTGATGTATCAGCATGGAAATGTAGATATCCGGGTATTAAAGGAAATTCTGGGCCACGTCAGCCTTTCAACAACTGAAATTTATACGCATGTTTCAAGTACACAAATGGAAAATGCTGCAAAAAATTCTCCGCTTTCAAACGTGACACCCGCACAGTAAAAGCGTGCTGGCACAGTTTCTAGAGTAATTATAGCTCCCAGTTTATAGAACAAGATTGCGTCAATTAAAGAAATTAACAGACAAATGACTGTAAATGCTACAAATTTCATGCAATAACGGCGAACTCTGTATGGATCTGTTTGCTGCTGTGCAAGCAGTGTCATTCGAAAAAGAGAAACAGCCATCAGCAGAGACGCCCTGCACGCCATAATCAACAAGCAGCTTCCCATCAATAATACCGGAAAAAGAAGGACCAATACATAACGAACCGCAGAAAGCCCATATTGCGCGTAAAGAATCCCAATTGAAAAGCCATAGCCCAAACCTTTAAAGATTGGTACACAGACAATGATTGGCTGCGAAATTGTACAAAACCCACAGACAAATAATAAAATCAGCATCGTAAATATGGAACTAAATGTCGCGGTCGCAACACTCAAAAAAGACGCTGTTTGGCGTCGTTCAATATAACCGCCGAGTACTGCCTGCATAGTGGTTAATGTTGCATTGTCAGCATTACGGATGAGCAGTGTTCCAGCCAGCATTCCAATCATAAATAGCCCGGCAAGCATGTGGTTTAATCCAAAATGTGCATGAAACGACCGCAAAACCATTCTTTCACGTCTTTGTGAAGCTGGTTTTGCGGTCGTTTGCTGATAGATCTTGTCCAAATCAAAAGTATTCCAACTCATTGCAGCCATCCTTTCGCTTTTACTTCTCATAGAAAGCATATGATGGCTCATATCCAATTATTCCTTCAGGAATACCGTCCTTCTTCCCTGCTGATGGCAGAAAAATGTTTATTTCCCAAGTTCATAAGCACGTTTGATGGTATCATCGAAGCACTCCAATAAAGCCTGATCAAAATGGTTTCTCGACAGTGCCTCTAAACCTTTAAATGTAGTCCCACCCTTAGAGGTAACCATGTCAATCAATTCCTGATGAGTCTTCCCTGTTTCCATCATCATTTTAGCACAGCCGATCAGGCTGTTACAAAAAAGCCGGTTCGCAACCCCCGCGTCAAACCCCAATTCAACGGCCCGGTCAACAAACACTTTTGCAAAGAGGTAAATGTAAGCCGGGCTGCTGCCATTCAGAGGAATTACTTCATTCATCATGTCAGGTGAAATTTCTTCAACTTTGCCCGCAGATGCAAACACTTCGTTGACAAAATCAAGCTCCCTTATGGTTGCGGGCTCAACACGGCTTAAAGCGATAGAGCCATAGCCAACCAAAAGAGGTGTGTTGGGCATCACCCGAATCACCTTTGCATCAAATCCAAGCCCCTTTTTAATTGCCTCAGCACTGATGCCTGCCATAATTGATACAAATACTGTATCAGGATTTGCATAAGCCTTGATCTCTGCCATCACATCTGTAAAGCTTTGAGGCTTCACAGATAAAACAACATATTCACAATCAGATACAAGCTGTCCAATGGTGTTGCAGGCGTGAAAGCCACGGGTTTGGTAGTTGTCGCAGACATCCTTGTTAATATCATAAACCGCGATTCCATCCGGTCTTTGCATCTGCGAAGAAATGATTCCGTCAATAATTGCTCCAGCCATTTTGCCGGTACCGATAAACCCGATTTTCAACAAACCACTCCCTTAAAGTGTCGCCGCTTTAACCATAATTGCGCATTCGACACGTTTCTTTTCCAGTTCACATGACAATTTAAACGGCTTCAGGATATCCCCGCAATATTGCATGCTGTTGGCATTACAACCTCCTGAGCAGTAAAATTTAGCCCAACAATTTTTACATTCCGCTTTGCCGTAAACAGTGGCCGATGCAAATTGTTTTTTACGTTCAAAATCGAGCGACTGACTGAACACATCGCCCATCTTCCAATCGGTGTGTCCGACAAACTGATGACAGGGATAAACGTCGCCGGAGGGCGTAATAGCCACGTATTCGTTGCCGCAGCCACAGCCCCGCAAACGTTTAATTGCGCAAGGGCCTTGATCCAAGTCAATCATAAAGTGGAAAAAGTTGAAATCTTCCTTGGTTCCTGCCCGTTTTACCATGAGGTCGGCTAAACGTTCGTATTCAGCAAAAACCTCTGGAAGATCTTGTTCGGTTAAAGCATATGGTGCTGAAGGGTCAGCTACTACCGGTTCTACCGAAATCTGATCAAAGCCTAAGCTGTTTAAATGCAGCACATCATTTGCAAAATCTTTATTGAATTTTGTAAAAGTACCTCTTACATAGTACTGGCCAAACTGGCCGTCATGGCGTTTTTCCACCAAGCGCTGGAATTTCGGAATAATACTATCATAACTGCCCCTGCCGTCAACATGGGGACGCATAGGATCGTTCACTTCTTTACGCCCGTCAATGGATAACACCACATTGGACATTTCCTGATTGATAAAATCTATTTTGTCATCGCCCAGTAAAACGCCATTTGTTGTGATTGTAAAGCGAAATAACTTGTCATGCTCTTTTTCAAGCGAACGTGCATAGTTTACGACTTCTTTGACTACATTAAAATTCATCAGCGGCTCACCGCCAAAAAAATCGACCTCTAGGTTATGCCGGCTGTAAGAATATTTAATCAAATAGTCAATTGCAGCTTTTCCAACTTCGACAGACATCAGCTCACGATGCCCCATATATTCGCCGGAATCCGCAAAACAGTATTTGCAGCGCAAATTGCAGTCATGGGCGATATGTAAGCACATGGCTTTCACTGGGGACGGCACCATTAACTTTGCAAATTTATCATAGTCATCCGAAGAAAATAATTGGTCTGCCTTGTGCAGAGCGAAAATTTCCTGATAAGTTTCTTCAAGTTCTTGTTTGGAATGCCCTTGCTCAAAACGTTGCAACAGCCATTCCGGGCATTTTTCGGTGAGCTGATCATCCAAACAGTCTAGCATATCATAAAAAAGGTCGTCCACAACATGCACAGCGCCGCTGTTCACATCAAGAACGATATTATAACCATTTAGCTTATATTGATGTATCATTCAAATTCTCCATATATAACTTTAGCGTAAAAGGATAATGGCAGTTCTGCAACTGCCATTATCCTCAAACAAAATCGTACTTATTTGTTTTTGTTCTCACATTTTTGGTTAGCAACAGTGCAGGAAGTTTTGCAAGCGGATTGGCAGGACGCCTGACACTCTCCGCAACCACCTTTTACAGCGGATTCTTTTAAGTTCGCATGGTTAATAGTTTTCACATGTTTCATGACTCGTTCCTCGTTTCTTTGAATTTGCCCAATTATGATATCATATTTGTGGCAAAAATTCAATCATCTGCATTTTTTTCTTTTGTTTACTCCAACAACTCCGCCTATGGAACCAGCAAGAAGCACCGCAATCAATTTTGACAATGCTGCTACGCCAAAGTCTCCTCCATATACCATGAGGCTGGCTAAACTCAAGATGCCAAACAGGCAAATTCCACATACCGTTCCCATCAATAGCCCTTTTTCATGGGACATACCGGAACTAATCAGTCCAGCGGTAATTCCGCCAAAAACGAACGTCAGGGTTGCCATCAGAGTTACCGCGGTTTCTGGAATATCCTGAAGTTCCATAACTACAGACATGAAAATTAATAATAACAAGCAAGCCGCAACGCCCGATATAACTCCATACATAATTGGGCGGAAAAACCGCTTCATCCCCTGCATATTAGGCTGCTTCAAACGAACCCCTCCTTTTTGTACAAGAGTATTCATTTGCGCAGCTCAATATGCCAGTCCGCTATTTACTTCACTACAGGGGCTTTTTCGTGCGGAGTATTATTCTGCTGAACTGCCCAGCGGGCAACGCGAATTTTATTCCGGTCAGAACCCGTTTCAATCAAGAGGCTATCATCACGGATGGAAACGATCGTTCCGATCACTCCGCCAATTGTAATAACCTCATCTCCAACTTCAATATTGGAGCGCATGGCTTGGGTCTCTTTTTCACGTTTTTTTTGCGGCCTGATCAGCAGGAAATAAAAAATGACAAAAATCAGAACCAGCGGCAAAAAGCTCATCAGAGTTCCGGCGGTGCCAGCTTGTGCAGCTGCGGCATCCAGTAATAACATTGAAACGACCTCCAAATTTTATGAAAAATTTTAGACATTGGTATCATTATACTGTTTTTTTATATGTCATGCAAGTACTTTATAAAATATGACCCACTAAATTCTGCGCCCTAAAATTGGCACCCAGTGCTCGTAAAAAGTTTCAAAAGTCCCATTATCCAAGGCTTCACGTATTTTTTCCATCAGCGTATTATAAAAATACAGGTTATGCATAACGCCCAGCCGGGAAGCTAAAATTTCGTTCGACCGGAACAAATGGCGGAGATAAGCCCTGCTATGGTCACGGCATACGGGGCAGCCGCAATGCTCATCCAACGGGAGCGGATCAGTCTTGTATTTTTCATTATGCAGGATACGAATACCGTCCCATGTAAACAGAGTTCCATGGCGGGCATTGCGGCTCGGCATTACACAGTCAAACAGATCAATCCCCCTGTGAACCCCTTCTAGGATGTTAACAGGGGTACCGACCCCCATCAAATAACGCGGCTTACCGGTTGGCATGTATGGCTCAACAGCCTCAATGGTATCATACATCTCCTTTGCTGTTTCGCCCACCGCCAGACCGCCGATGGCGTAGCCGTTCAAATCAAGCTCTGCAATTTCCTGCATATGCTGAATTCTCAGATCAGTATAAGTAGAACCTTGATTGATTCCGAAAAGCATCTGATGAGGGTTCAATGTGTCGGGCAAAGCGTTCAGCCGTTCCATTTCCTTTTTGCAGCGCACAAGCCATCTGGTCGTCCTTGCAATCGATCTGGATACATAATCATAAGGCGCGGGATTCTCCACACACTCGTCAAAAGCCATAGCAATGGTGGAGGCTAGGTTCGACTGAATGCGCATGCTTTCTTCCGGTCCCATAAAAATCCGATGACCGTCCAGATGACAGGCAAACGTGACCCCTTCTTCTTTAATTTTGCGCAATTTTGCAAGGGAAAATACCTGAAATCCGCCGCTGTCTGTTAAAATTGGACGATGCCAGTTCATAAATTTATGAAGCCCACCCAATTCGCGGATTACGTCATCCCCGGGGCGAACATGAAGATGATAGGTGTTGCACAGTTCAACCTGACACTTTAAATCCACCAAATCTATGGAGGAAATTCCCCCCTTAATGGCTGCAGAAGTGCCGACATTCATAAACGCGGGGGTTTGCACAGTCCCGTGAATCGTCTCAAATTCTCCGCGGCGCGCATTGCCTTCTTTTTTTATTAACGTGTACATTTTTCATTCTCCTTATACAATCAGCATCGCATCCCCGAAACTAAAAAATCTATACTGTTCTTTTACAGCGGTTTCATAAGCTTTTATCGTATGTTCATAACCTGCAAACGCGCTCACCAGCATAATCAAGGTGCTTTCCGGAAGGTGGAAATTCGTAATCAAACCATCCAACACTTTAAACTGATAGCCGGGATAAATAAAAATACTGGTATTGTCGTCGTCTTCACGAATTTCACCAAGCTTGGTGGCTACGGATTCTAAAGTACGGCAGCTGGTTGTTCCAACCGCGATCACGCGATTCCCTCTTTTTTTTGTTTCATTGATGACATCCGCAGTATGTTTCGGAAGATGATAATGCTCTGAATGCATATGATGCTCTGTGATTTCCTCTACTTTCACCGGGCGGAAAGTACCGATTCCAACATGCAGCGTTACGTCGACAATGTTAATGCCTTTATTTCGAATTTTTTCAAGCAGCTCATTTGTAAAATGCAAGCCGGCGGTCGGTGCCGCTGAGGAACCAAGCTCTTTGGAATAAACGGTTTGATACCGTTCATTATCCTGCAATTCTTTCGTAATGTAAGGCGGAAGAGGCATTTTTCCAATCTGTTCCAAAATCGGATAGATATTGGAACCCTCGTGATGCATGCGTACCAACCGATTTCCGCCTTCTACCGTTTTCAGAACCTCCGCGGTCAAAAGACCGTCTCCAAACACAAAGCGCGCACCTTCCTTTGCCTTTTTCCCAGGCTTGACCATAACCTCCCAGACATCCTTTTCTTTCTGCTCTAAAAGGAGGAACTGCATGGCGCCTCCGGTCTTTTCTTTTGTCCCGAAAAGCCGCGCGGGAATAACCCGAGACGTATTAACTACCAGCGTATCGCCCGGATTAAGAAAGTCAATCACATTATAAAAGTGATAGTGTTCAGTTTCACCGGTTTGGCGGTCCAGCTTTAACATACGGGAAAGATCCCGGGGTTCTATCGGTGTTTGAGCAATTTGATCCTCAGGCAGATCAAAAAAAAAGTCTGATTTTTTCATTTTTTCAGGTCCTCCAAATTTCCAGGCGATTTATTGTGTAAAATCAGCAGATTTTGTTGACATCAGGGATTATCAATGATAATATTATAAAAAATAGAATCATAAAATATATATTATAAAGCCGAACCGGTAGAGGCGCGTCTTTCATCAGTATCCGGACCTAGACTGCCAGAGTCGTTAAAAGCCGTGTGAAAGGGACAGACGCCGAAGAAAGATGTTGGCAACATTTTTCTGGGCACATGGTCGAAAGACGTGTGACTGTCATCATGTAATGTGATGGAGAGCTATAGGTGACAAC
>CAUQLV010000043.1:0-24006 GCA_963519235.1 uncultured Oscillospiraceae bacterium | reverse complement strand
TTGACTTGGCTTCATAGTAGTAGGTACATCTTGAAATCTGAAGGACTTTACACATATCTCAATACGATCGCTTTGCGCGGCCCGCGTTATTTAACTGCAAACAAAGAAATTAAGTCGGTAACGGATATGACAGGTGTTAAGTTGCGTACGCCGAATAATGCGGGTGTAATCGCATCGTGGAAAGCCACGGGTGCCAATGTGACGCCGGTTGCGTGGGGAGAACTTTTTGGCGCATTGCAGAGCGGGATTGTTAACGCACAGGAAAATCCGCTTGCCAATATTGATCAAGCCGGACTTTACCAAGTTCAAAGCCATTTGATGCAGACGGAACACCAGTATACCAACTATTTTATGTTTTTTAATGAAAAATGGTATCAGACGTTAACGCCAGAGCAGCAGCAGATTATCGGTGAAGCGATTGACGAAGGGTTCAAATGGCACAACGAGCAGGTCAATGCGGAAGACGAACAGTTTTTGAAATCCTTCCAGGAAAAAGGTATGACTCTGATTACAAAAGATCAAATTGATATCCAGTCATTTAAAGACAAAATTATTCCTGTACTTCTTGAAGAAAACAAAGATAAGTATCCGGAAGGTGCCTATGAAAAAATTCAAGCACTGAAGAACTGATTGAAAAGGGGAGCTTTCAGATGAACAAAATTGCAACCGTCATGTCCAAACTGACCAAATGGCTTGAACAGTTTGTTAAGGTTATTTCGATTATATTGTTAGTAATTCTGGTCTGCACAGTGTTCTTTCAGGTGGCCAGAAGAACGTTAACTGGAAAGTCGTTTGTGGAGATCGAAGAGTTTTCAATCGTGCTGGCTTCTTGGTGCGCTTTCATGACGGTTGCATATGCGGTGCGCAGAAAAGTACATGTCTGCATTGAAGTGTTTACTGAAAAGCTCCCCTTTTATCCAAGTCATATCTTGATGCTGTTCATTGAGGCAACCATATTTGTAGCAGCGGTATTTCTGGTGCGGTACGGATGGCAGCTTGCACAGAATAAAATGATGGTACCTATGACGGTACTTCCCACAAAATCTGGCTACTGGTACATTTCTTATCCCGTTGGAATGGCTTTCGCCTGCATTTTTCTTCTTGATAATGTGATTCAGGAAATGGCGATCCTGATAAATGGTTCAAAAAATATAGAACAGTCCTAATCGGAAGAAAAAGAAGAGAGGTATCAACAAATGCTAGTAGTACTTGGTTTTATTCTGATGATCGGGTTGGGAGTGCCGGTTGGCTTTTCGATGGTTCTTTCCGCGTTTTTCTATGTCATTATGACAAATTCCGTTTCCCTGACATTTATCCCTCAGGCGATGGTAAGCGGTGTTTCCTCCTATACCATGCTTGCGATTCCGTTTTTCATGTTGGTAGGAGAACTGATGAATAGCAGTGGAATTACCAAGCGCATTTTCAACTTTGCAAACTGCTGTGTCGGCCATATCACAGGTGGGCTCGGTCATGTAAACGTTCTGTCCTCCATGTTGTTTGCGGGCATGTCCGGTGCGGCGGTCGCCGATTGCGCGGGTCTTGGAGCCATTGAGATTAAGGCGATGACTGATGAAGGGTTCGATGTAGACTTCTCGGTTGGTGTCACGGCGGCCTCTTCCATTATCGGGCCAATTATTCCTCCGAGCAGCCCGATGGTTATGTTTGGAATTGCAGCAGGCGTTTCGATTGGTTCGCTCTTCATGGGTGGAATTACTGTGGGCGTTATTATGGGATTGTTCATGATGACAACTGTATACATTATTGCAAAAAAACGCAATTACCCCAAACACCACAAAGCGCGGCTGCGAGAAATCGCGAAATCCCTTTTTTCTGCGCTGCCAGCGCTGCTGTCTCCCATTATTCTTGTGGGTGGTATCTTGTCTGGTTTCTTTACCCCGACAGAAGCGGCTGCTGTGGCAGTATTTTACTCCTTGTTTGTCGGAATATTTATCTACCGGGAATTAAAATTTAACGATATTATACACGTGCTGGTAACCGGAATAGAAAATTTGGGCCTGGTTATGCTGCTGATGTCCTCCGGAAAAGTATTTGCCTGGGTGCTGGGTATGGAAAAGATTGCGGAACGCACCACGGCAATGCTGTTCAGTTTGACCGGCAATAAAGTCATTATTCTGATATTGGTGAACCTTCTTTTGCTCTTTATGGGTACTTTCATGGAAACCAACGCAAGTATTTTAATTTTGACCCCCATTTTAATGCCAATCGCGGAACTAATTGGGATGCATCCGGTACAATTTGGTGTTATAATGATATTTGCATTGATGATCGGCCTACTGACACCGCCCATGGCAATCAGCCTCTTTATCACTTCTAAACTGGGGGGGATTTCCTTCCAGAGGGCATTCAAAGCAGTTACGCCGTATTATATTGGATTGCTGGCTGTTCTGGTACTCATTAACGTGTTCCCGCAGATTATTCTGACTGTGCCAAAATTACTATTAGGGAATTCATTTTAGGTGGTAGTGTATGGAACCGATTCAAAAGAAATCCACAGTGGACCTTGCAGTGGAAAAGCTCATTGAATATGTGCAGAGCGACGGTGTTGCGGTAGGAGACAAGCTCCCTGCGGAGGTTGTACTTTGTAAAGAATTGAATATCAGCAGAACCACGATGCGCGAGGCTTACCGTGTTTTGCAGTCGCAGGGCTATTTGGAAATCCAGATCGGAAAAGGCGCTTTTGTAAAAAGCAAGGAGCGGGACTTCATCCAGGAAGCAATCGAATGGATTTCCACCCATAAAGTTCAGATGAAAGATTATCTTTTTGTGCGCATGGCCTTAGATCCGTTGGCCGCCCGGCTCGCCGCTGAAAACGCAACTCAGAAAGACGTTGACGCTCTGTGCGAAATTCATAAAGTGTTTGTGGAAGCCGTTCATCGCAAGGATAATGCCGCGCTTGAATTGTACGACGCAAAATATCATGAACAGATTGCGCAGATAACGCACAATGATTTGCTATTGTCCTTAGTGCGTATTACGAATCATTATTTCAAGATTCTGCGTCAGACTAGTTTCCGCTTTGAAGAACATGTGGATCATGCGCTCATGCCTCATGAACAGATTTTGGCTTCCATTGCACAAAAGCAGCCGGAAAAGGCTGCGCAGGCGAGCATAGAGCATATGCGCACAGCTTTTCAGGATCTATGCGGTTGGCAGCCGGAACCTTAACGTTGGTCATGAAAAACTATTTTTCGGAAACCCACTGGCTCGGCACAATATCTATGTAATTGCAACTAACGTATAAAAAGAGAATGATGTATAAACATCACCAAGTAATGAAATAACCTCTATTATCAGATGGCCGGTCTGCTTATAGAGGTTATTTCGTTGACTTGTTTTGGATCCTGAAAATTTACTGTATCTATTACTAAAAGGAAAGTGAATCTTTCTATAAAACGCAGACAAAAGCGCAGGGCGGGCATTGTTCTCGTTCTACGCTTTTATATCTTGTTACAATTTAGACCTCCATACTGCGTGATAATTACTTTTGCCATTGCGGGATTGGGAGCTTTGATTTTGATTGGATATTCAAGTTTTTTCTCATAGATCCACATCTATTTACGCACCTCTTTCGGTAACTGGAAATTATGGCAGGTATGCCACGGCCAAGGATCATCATCCCAGCGCCAGTCATTTAAGCTCAAAGAACGGAAGGAATATAACGGGCCGTGTAATTTTTCATACTCAACTCGCAATTCGTTAGCTTTTATGACAATTTCGTTATACATCATGAGCGCAGTATCGTCTTCCGGGTGGGTGTCCATATACAGGTGGAGATCAACGGCCATAAAATCCAAAGCTGATAATGCGGCTAATAGTTCGTCCCGATTCATTACTTATATCCTCCATTCACTAAAGGAACCATTCCACAAATTTCTGGTTCAAGATTTCCATACTCTCTTTTCGAATAGGGACTGAATAGCTCCGGGAATGGGCTGCTGGCCTTTTCTTTTATCAGGGACAGGAAGAAAACCCTCATGGCGCTGAAAAAAGCATGGAAGTCCTTTGAGAACATTCTACCGCAGTTTCTCTGCGTTCTGCTCATCATTGGAATGATGCTGTCTGTCTTGGATGCCGACGACATCTCTCATCTGCTTGGCAGAGAGTCCGGGTTCATCGGGATGGCAATCTCGGCCGTAATAGGCTCTATTACACTCATTCCGGGATTTGTGGCATTTCCGTTAGCTGCCTCTTTACTGAAAGCGGGCGCGGGATATGGTCAGATAACGATGTTTGTTACGACGCTCATGCTGGTAGGCGTTGTGACCCTTCCCGTTGAAATGAACTATTTTGGAAAGCGTACAACAAATAAGCGCAACCCATTTGCGCTTATTTATGCCGTATGCATCTCGTTTGTCATAGGAGGGATTATTGGATGAAGAAAATCCGGATGCTGGTTAAGCGATACAAATTCTTTCTGTTATTACTTGCCGCCAACATGATACTGCTTTTTGTCGAGCCGGAACTAGGAAAAAACTCATTCGCCATAACCAAAGATAATTTTTTGGAAATGCTCTCTATTTTACCGCCTATTTTCATTCTTCTTGGCTTGCTGGATGTGTGGGTGGAGCGTGAGACCATGATGAAGTACATGGGTGAGGGCGCAGGAGTGAAAGGCGCGGTGATTGCGTTCATTATGGGCTCTGCCGCTGCCGGGCCACTGTATGCATCATTCCCGATTGCCGGTGTGCTTCTGAAAAAAGGCGTTAAGCTTACCAATGTGTTTATTTTCGTTGGCGCGTGGTCAACCACCAAAATCCCGATGATCCTGTTTGAGACATCCAACCTTGGCTGGAACTATATGCTGCTGCGGCTTGTCTGCAATATAATTGGTATTATCGTAATCGCTTTGATTCTGGAAAAAACAACTTCTCAAACAGAGTGCGAAGCAATCTATGAGATGGCAAAAAATCAATGAAGAAAAAGCTTGTCTTTCACGGCTGAAAGACAAGCTTTGTGGGAATAGCTGTGCATATGGTAATTAGTGAACGGCTCCACGGGGAGTATGATTCATTTTTTCTGCCATAACAAACATTAGAACCAAAAAAGCCATCAGATATACGGGATAATAGCGGATACTGATATAGTCCGCGATAATACCAAATAACGGTGGCATAAAAGTAGAGCCCATATAAGCGCAGGCCATCTGCAAGCCCATGATGGATTGGGAATTTTCCGCTCCGAAATTCTCAGGTGTCTCGTGAAGCAGACTCGGATAAATCGGAGCACACCCCGTTCCAACAAGAACCAGACCTATGAGCGTTATGGTTTCTCCGAAAGGAATCCATAGCAGCAGCGTTCCAAAGCCTGCTATACATTGCCCGCAGCGCACCATAAACTTGTCGCCAAGTCTATCCGTGATTAATCCACAAATGAACCTGCCAATTGTAATTCCAAAATAGAAAAGAGCAGCCCATTTTGCTGCTGATTCTGATTTTATTCCTTTTTGCAACACCATATAACTGCTTGCCCATAGGCCCGTTGTGGTTTCAAGGGCGCAGTAGCAGAAAAATGCCGTCAAAATTGCGCTCGCCCCGGGGATTTTTATGGTTTCTTTTAAACTCAGGCTGATTTGTTCGTGTGTGATTGAACCGTTTGAGTTCGCTTTTACTTTCCATAAAGGCAAAGACAAAACCAGGCAGATAACAAGGATCACTTGGATGAAACCAATCGATTGGTACCCTGCGTTCCACTTCAGGCCGTTTGTCAGGCACAGCCCCATCATATAAGGCCCTGCTGTTGCGCCAATCCCCCAAAAACAATGCAGCCAGCTCATGTGTCGGGATTTGTAATGCAGAGCCACAAAGTTATTCAGACCAGCATCCACGCTTCCGGCTCCGAGCCCATATGGGATTCCCCAAAAACACAACTGCCAAAAGGAATGTGAACAGGAGAACCCCAGCAAAGCTGCCGCTGTCATTGCGACACTCACCACAGTTACAGGGCCGATATCGAACTTTTGGTTCAATTTGGCACTGGACAAACTGGAGATAATGGTCCCGCCCGCAATGATCATGCTGATGATACCGGCATAAGATACCGGCACATTTAATCCTGCGTACATGGACGGCCACGCGGAGCCCAGCAGAGAATCCGGTAGCCCCAAACTGATGAATGCAATGTAAATGATAACCAGCAATAATTGAACCACTTTTCAACCTCCCAGTATAATTATGAGCATATTATTAAAATACCGCCTTTTTTCAATTGATTCAATTTGATTATAGACGTATAATATAATAAAATCGACCAAAATGAGGGCGTAAAATGGTATTGCGCGAATGTGAACTAAATCTGGACCGAAATAATATGGAACTAAAACCGCATGGTACGCCAGATTTCCCCTGTGCCGGTTATGTTTCACAACATAACGGCACAGAAGAGAACATCTGCTGGCATTGGCATGAAGAGATGGAACTGCTCTATGTTGCGTCCGGCAGTCTGAAACTGCAGATTCCCGGAAGAACTTTTCATTTAAAAACTGGAGATTGTTTTTTCATCAATGCCAATATTTTACATTACGCGGCAGCTGAACCGTGCTGCAAAATTTATTCGCTGGTTTTCCATCCGCTGCTGATTACCGGGCAGGAAAACTCAGTCTATGCACAAAAATACATGACCCCCCTTAACCGCTGCACAGCGCTTGGCGGCTGTCTGTTAAATTCCGCCCGCGCTTGGGAACAGACTGTTACGAATGACTTCATGATCGCTTTTGAAGCTGTTTCTCTAGATAGGCCGGGATATGAATTTACCGTCAGGGAAAAGCTTTCACATATATGCTTTTTTCTTTATCAGCAACATGAACAGATAATCGGAGCGGGGAACGCCGAACAAAACGAGGACAATATCCGCGTTCGGAAAATGCTCTGCTTTATCCGAGAACACTATTCCGAAAATTTGAGTTTATCCCAAATCGCAAAATCGGCAGACATAGGGGAACGGGAATGCCTGCGTTGTTTTCAGCGGGTAATTCAAATTTCTCCTATGCAGTATTTGATAAAATACCGGATAACCCAGGGCGCCGCCATTCTGCTGAGAAATGTAACTTGCAGTATTGCTGATAGTTCAATTCAATGTGGATTTGACAGCCCCAGTAATTTTTCAATGATGTTCAAACGTTTTTATAAATGTACCCCAAGAGAATATCGAAAAAGAGCGCTCGCAAACCATATAGGGTAGTATTAAATTTTATAGATGGTGTTATGGAGGGAAAAAATTGAGTATCAAAGAAAAGGTAACCCAATCTTGGAAGAAGATGGCCATTTTATTGCCGGTGTCATTGTTCGTCATTTTATCGCTGCTTCAATCCAGCTATCAGGTCAACGAGCAAGAGCAGGCGGTTGTAACGACACTCGGCAAACCGCAGCTCATCAGCACAACCGGAATCCATTTCAAAGTGCCCTGGGTGCAGAAAGTGCAGAAAGTTCCGACGACAATCTCGGGGTTCTCAATCGGCTATAATTCTGATACCAAAGAAACCATTGAGCTGGAATCTTTAATGATCACGAAAGATTACAATTTTGTCAATGTGGACTTCTATGTGGAGTATCGTGTATCGGACCCGATCAAGTACCTTTATGCCGCGGAAAACCCACAGTCGGTTCTGAAAATGCTTGCACAGTCTTACATACGGGATACGATTGGGCTGTTTCCGGTTGATGATGTCATTACAACCGGGAAAAATGAAATTCAGGCGGAAATTACCACAAAGCTGACGGATCGCCTTGTGCATGAGGATATCGGCTTGACGCTGGTGAGAATTACGATTCAGGATTCCGAGCCGCCGACACAAGATGTCCTCAGCGCGTTTAAAGCAGTTGAAACAGCCAAGCAGGGGAAAGAAACGGCTTTGAATAACGCCAATCGTTATCAGAGCGAACAGATTCCAGCTGCGGAAGCACAAGCGGATGAAATTTTACAGCAGGCCGAAGCTGCGGCGGCTGCGCGCAAAAACGAAGCAATCGGTCAGGTCTCCAGATTTAACGAAATGTATGAGCAATACGAACTTTATCCGCTCATTACCAAGCAGCGGATGTTCTATGAAGCAATGGAAAAAATTCTTCCAAAGTTAAAAATCGTAATCGATAACGGCAGTTCAACCAGCAAGGTTCTGCCTTTAGAGTCCTTTGTGGACCCAATGACGTTCAAAATCGGTGGCAGCGAGGAAAAGGCTGCGGATTCTAATACAAACACCCAGGCGGCAGAGGAGGATTCTAAATGAGCGACTACAATGCGGACACGATCAATTATGCTGACATTTCCAATGAGAAAACACAAAAGCAAGGGCGATCAAAAGCATCGAAATATGGCAAAATAGCAGGAATAGCGACCGCCCTTTTATTTGCGCTGATTCTTCTGATCTCGCAGTCCGTGGTTATCACCCATGCAAATGAATACCGGGTAATTAGGCAGTTCGGCAAGATCATTTCCGTTCGGTCAGAGCCGGGCCCAAGCTTCAAGGTACCTTTCTTGCAGGAACAGAGCCCCATTTCAAAAGCGGTTATGCTTTATGACCTCCCCATTTCGGATGTTATAACAAAGGATAAGAAAACAATGGTAGCCGACAGCTTTGTGCTCTGGAAAGTGGAAGATCCGACGAAGTTTATCCAGTCGCTGAATGGCAGCATGCCCAATGCGGAGTCCCGAATTGGAAATATCGTATATAACTCGATGAAAAACGTGATCAGCAGCCTGCAGCAGGCAGAGATGATCAGTGGGCGTGATAGCCTTGCAATTGCAATTAATCAGAATATCGGGAACAGCCTGGATCAATACGGAATCAGACTGGTTGCGGTGGAAACAAAACATCTGGATTTGCCGAGTGACAACAAGCAGGCTGTTTATGAAAGAATGATTTCGGAACGCAATAATATCGCGGCGGCATACACGGCAGAAGGAAATTCAGCCGCCAAAAAAATTCGCAACGATACGGACAAAATTGTAAAAATCAAGTTGTCAGAGGCGCAGGCAAAAGCCGATACGGTGATCGCCGAAGGAGAAGCGGAATATATGAAGACGCTTTCCGCGGCGTATAATGACCCGAGCAGAGCGGACTTCTATTCTTTTGTAAGATCATTGGATGCCGCAAAAATTTCGCTGACCGGTTCTGATACGACACTGATTTTATCCAAAGATTCCCCAATCGCCCAAATTTTTAATAACAAAGACTAGCACACCATACAATCGGATTTCCCAGTGCCATATAGTACCCTGTGCGGCAAACTCTATGGATAAAAATGAGCGCAAGAACCTGCCCCATGTATCATGGGCGGGTTCTTGCGCTCATTTGGTTTTTTCGAAATTTTTAAATCTACATAATATCTACAAATCGCTTTGTTACCATGCAACTAACCAAACAAGCCAAGAGCTTGTGCTGAACTCGTCACACAAATAATCGAAAAGAGGATGGTTTATGGAATCCGGTAAAAAAACCGCTAAGCTGCGCATAGGCGGTATGACGTGCGTCAGCTGCCAAAATAAAATTGAAAAGAATTTAAAAAACACGGTTGGCATTAAAAACGCCGAGGTCAGTTATAGCAAGGGAACGGCGGTGGTTACCTACGATTCCGACATCATAACGCTCAAAGATATCGGCAGCATCCTCAATAAGCTTGACTATCAGGTCTTAACCGGGAAGGAACAGCGGGAATCGACAGGCCGAATCGCCGGTATCGTCATCATCATTGTTGCTTTGTATATGATCCTGCGGCAGTTTGGCATTTTACAGTTGTTCAGTTCTTTCCAGCTGGCCGAAGCTGGTATGGGATATGGAATGCTGTTCATCATCGGGCTGGTGACGTCGGTTCATTGTGTGGCCATGTGCGGCGGCATCAACCTCACACAATGTATTCCGCAGACTGTGAAAACCGCAAGTGGCAGCCGGTTTGCTTCTCTGCGCCCGAGCTTTCTATATAACCTTGGCAGGGTGATCTCCTACACGGCGGTCGGCGGTATCGTCGGTGCGCTGGGTTCGGTCATTTCCTTTTCAGATGGCATGAGAGGCATCGTACAGGTTATCGCGGGCATTTTTATGGTTATTATGGGAGTGAATATGCTCGGCATATTCCCCGGGCTTAGAAAGCTGAACCCGCGGATGCCCAAATTTATCGCCCATAAGATCAGTGTGCAAAAGGCAGGCAGCAACAGCCCGCTGTATGTAGGGCTTTTAAACGGCCTGATGCCGTGCGGCCCTTTGCAGGCGATGCAGATTTATGCGCTTTCCACCAGCAGCCCGATAAAGGGCGCTTTGTCTATGCTGATCTTCAGCCTTGGAACCGTTCCGCTGATGTTTGCCCTTGGGGCGCTTACCTCCGTTTTAAGCAAAAAATTTACGACCAAAGTCATGACGGTTGGCGCCGTTTTGGTTGTGGTTCTGGGCGCCTCCATGTTTTCAAACGGCTGGAGCCTGTCCGGATTTTCACTTCCTTCCCTGAATCCTTCCAATGACACCTCTTCTCAGAGCGGCGGCGCACAGGCCCGAATGGAAAACGGTGTGCAGATCGTAAACAGCACGCTTTCGTCCGGCGGATATCCTGCCATCACAGTACAGGCCGGCACCCCGGTGAAATGGGTGATCGACGCACCTCAAGGCAGCATCAACGGATGCAACAACAGACTGTTCATTCAGGAGTATGGAGTCGAATATCAGTTCAAAACGGGAGAAAATTTGATTGAATTCACGCCGGATCAAACCGGAACATTCCAATACAGCTGTTGGATGGGGATGATCCGCAGTTCTATCACCGTAGTGGAGGCAGGGGCAGCGATCCCCGACGCAAACGCTCCAGCCGCAGAAGAACCCGTGTTATTGTCCCCGCCCGAGCTGACCCCAACACCGGCGGGATACCCCATTCCGACAGAGCAGGTTGCCGTTGCAAGCATTGTTGACGGAGTGCAGCAGGTTACCATTGACATGACAGACAACGGGTTCAGCCCTGCAGTTATCGTGCTCCAGGCAGATATTCAAACCGAGTGGATCATCAATAATACTTCTTCACGCACGGGCGACACGCTGCTTTTCCCTATTTACTATGCAAAATTCCCCCTATTGGCCGGAGAAAACCAGATACGCATGTATCCCACTGATGATTTCGATTTTTCGATCGGAGACAATTCATTCTATGGATATGTAAAGGTTGTGGAAGACCTTAATTCCGTAGATCTTGACGCAATTAAGGCTGAAGTGGGAGGTTATGAGACCTTGATTTGGCCGCCGGAATATTTTGAAGCAGGCGGCGGCGCACCAAGCTGCCATTAACGGTTTTATGGGTTTTATAGGAAATAATGGTTAAACTATGGATTGGGTTTTCAACCGGGAAAGCAAAAAAGAAGAGCAATAAAAAACCATGGGTGCTAAGTTTCCTTAGCACTCATGGTCATGGAACAGGAAATCTGGCGGCCGGTATCGTGCATGTACTGCGTTCCCCAGGCATACATCGCAAACAAAAGAGGCTTGAGGCTTTCCCCGAACTCTGTCAGCGAATATTCCACCTTGGGAGGCACAACCGGATAAACCTTTCGCGCCAGCAAATTATCGCTTTCCAGTTCCCGAAGCTGCTGTGTCAGCATTTTCGGTGTGGCCTGCGGGATCATTTTTTGAAGTTCGCCGTGGCGCATGGTGCCGTTGATCAAATGCCAGAGGATGAGAGCCTTATATTTTCCCCCGATCAACCGGAGCGTCGCATCAACCGGGCAGTTCAAATCGCTTCCATGACATCCCATGTCGTCTCCTCCTTACTATCCTATTGTATAGTATCATACAAAATAGTGCGTACTTGTTTTAAATATAATTACAGTTATAATAATATCATGACAAGCACAGTGAGTCAAGAGAGCAAAAAATAGAAGGAGCGGGGTGCTTTATAGATGGAAAATCAGGTTTTAAGTATCAGAGGCATGACCTGTGCGGCTTGTGCCCAGCGTATAGAGAAAACGGTTCGGAAGCTGCCGGGCATCGGTCAGGCGTCTGTAAACCTTGCAAGCGAGAAGCTGTTTGTAGAGTATGACCAAAGCAGCCTTTCGCTGACCGATATCAAACAGGCGGTTACAAAGATCGGCTATGAAGTGGTGGAAAAATCCGAAAATACGCACATCACCATTCCAATTGGCGGCATGACCTGCGCGGCCTGCGCGCAAAGGGTCGAGAAGGTAATCCGCAAACTTGACGGAGTTGCAAGTGTTTCGGTGAATTTGGCGACCGAGAAGGCGACGGTTGAATATCAACCGCAGACGGTGCGGCTTTCCGCGATTAAGGAAACAATTCAAAAGGCGGGATATCAGGCGTTGGAGGTTTCCAAATCCGATGCTGCCGATGAGGACCGCGCGCGCAAGGAAAAGGAAATCCGCACGCTGTGGACAAAATTTCTTGTATCAGCTGTATTTTCACTGCCGTTATTATATATCGCGATGGCGCCGATGATTACATTTGTCCGGCTGCCTTTCCCGGAATGGCTGTCTCCAATGCGGTACCCGCTGGTTTACGCGCTGGTTGAGCTGCTTCTGGTGATTCCGGTAATCGGCGTGGGATACAGATTCTATGTGGTTGGCTTCAAGGCGCTGCTGCAGCGAAGCCCGAATATGGATTCGCTGATTGCTGTTGGCACCACGGCGGCCGTCGCATATAGTGTCTGGAACGTCTGGAAGATTACAACGGGTGAGTTTGGCGCAGCAGAAGCCCTGTACTTTGAAACAGCCGGTGTCATTATTACCCTGATCTTGCTTGGAAAATCGCTGGAAGCGGTATCCAAGGGCAAAACCAGCGAAGCAATTAAGAAATTAATGGGGCTTGCGCCTAAAACAGCGATCATTATTCAGAACGATGTGGAAAAAGAAATTCCGATTGATGAAGTGGAAATCGGCGATGTCATTCTGGTAAAACCCGGCGCGAAAATCCCGGTTGACGGGACGGTGCTGGAAGGGCACACAGCCATCGACGAATCTATGCTGACCGGGGAGAGTATGCCGGTGGATAAAAAAGCCGGCGACGCGGTATACGCGGCTTCGCTGAATACAAACGGTGTCATCCGGTTCCGCGCGGACAAAGTCGGGAGCGACACAGCGCTTGCCCAGATTATCAAGCTTGTGGAGGACGCGCAGGGCTCCAAGGCTCCGATTGCGCAGATGGCTGACATTGTATCCGGCTACTTTGTCCCGATTGTCTGCATCATTGCTGTTCTTGCCGGAGCTGCATGGTATTTCGGCACGCGGGATCTGGAATTCGCCCTGACCATTTTTATCTCGGTACTTGTGATCGCTTGCCCCTGTGCGCTAGGTCTTGCCACACCGACCGCCATCATGGTCGGAACGGGGAAGGGCGCCGAAAACGGAATTTTGATTAAAGGCGGAGAGGCGCTGGAAACTGCGCATAAAATCAACACGATTGTCTTTGACAAAACCGGTACCATTACGGAGGGGAAACCAACTGTAACAGATGTGCTGACCGCAGAGGGCGTGAAATCCGATGATCTGCTGCAAATCACCGCTTCGGCGGAAAAAGGTTCCGAGCATCCTTTGGGTCAGGCCATTGTGCTTGGCGCACAGGAAAAAGGGCTTGAATTCCTGCGGGTAGACCATTTTGAGGCAATCACAGGACGCGGTATAGAAGCGCAAATAAACGGAGATGCCGTTCTTGCGGGAAACCGCAAGCTCATGGACGAGCGGGGCATTTCCCTCTCCGGACTGGAGCAGGCAAGCGATAGCCTTGCAGAAGAAGGCAAAACGCCCATGTATGTGGCGCTGAACGGCAAACTGGCGGGGATTATCGCGGTCGCCGATGTCGTAAAAAGCTCCAGCCGCGCCGCCATCGAAAGCCTGCACAAAATGGGCATTCAGGTTGCGATGATCACAGGCGACAACCAAAAGACTGCCGCCGCCATCGCGAGACAGGTTGGAATTGACAGAGTGCTTGCCGAGGTTTTGCCGCAGGATAAGGCCAACGAGGTCAAAAAGCTGCAAAGTGAAGGGCATAAGGTCGCCATGGTCGGTGACGGCATTAACGACGCGCCCGCATTGGCACAGGCCGACATCGGGATTGCCATTGGTTCCGGTACGGACGTGGCGATGGAATCGGCTGATATCGTGTTGATGCGCAGCGATCTGATGGACGTGCCGACCGCCGTAGACCTCAGCAAAAAAACCATCCGCAACATCAAACAAAACCTATGCTGGGCGTTCGGGTACAATGTAATCGGCATCCCCATCGCGGCGGGTGTGCTCCATCTGTTCGGCGGCCCTTTGCTCAATCCGATTTTTGCTGCCGCTGCCATGAGTCTCAGCTCTGTATCGGTTTTGACAAACGCTCTGCGGTTGAAACGATTCAAAGCGGTACGAATAGAGAAGGGAGTACAGGAACGATGAAACGGACCAAAAAGTTTTTTCTCGCTTCAATGTGTTTTTTAATTCTGGGATTGACGGCGGCCTGCCAGCAGCTCGATGTCATCGGAAACGGTGCCATCAAATCGTTTCAGGAAGTCACCAATACAGTACTGGACCACATAGAAGCCGATGAGATGAACGGCGGATGGGCCTTGAGCGCTCCTGATGACAGCGTAAGGTTTATCTGGAGCAAGGACTTCAGCAAAAGCCCTCTCCATGATGCGATGCTTGAATTCAGCGCACAGCCGTTCCTTGACGCAGGACTGGATCCCGGCAAACTGCCGAAAGAAATCGTGGTATTTGAGGACAAAATTATGGTGGGCACCAAGCTGGGCGGGGAGACGTTCACCTATCCCGGCGAAGCAACGCCGTTTGCATCCTTTGAGCAGATTGTCAGGCTGAAAGGCGGCAGCATCGGTTATCATACGGCGCTTGACCATTATGGCATTGATTTGGCCGGCGGCAACATGTTTGAATGGGCCAAGGACATGAACGCAAATGACAAAGACATTGTGTTTGTCCTGAATCCGGAGCCTTTTGTTGAGGCTGGCGCAGACCCGAATCAGATTGAGGGCTGGGTTTTCACCAAGGTGCCTACGATGGATCAGGACGGTAAAAAAGTCGAAGTGGAGAAACTGTTAAAGCCGTTTAATTTGAAATAATTCAAACGAAACGGGAAAATAAGCTAATGGGAGGTTTTGAACATGGAAAAAACAGTATTAACGGTGGACGGGATGTCCTGCGAACACTGCGTGAAAGCAATTACGAATGCGGTTAGCTCATTGCCCGGCGTGGCAAGTGTTGCTGTGGATTTAAAAAAGAAGTCGGTAACGCTGGAGTACGATCCTGCAAAGAGTTCACTGGATCAAATCAAGGCTGAAATCGAAGATCAAGGCTATGATATAGTCGCATAGCACGAGGAGCTGTATCGATAGGATACAGCTCCTTATTTTTTTGAAAATTACGCCGAAAGGTGGGGCAATCGGAGAATTAAGGGAACCAAAAGGGCTTGACGCCTGCAATTTGCAGACGTCAAGCCCTTTTGGTTATTGCGTAGGCATTTCACACAATTTATTGTACAAATCTTCTGACTATATGGGGAATACGATAAAATTTTATAGCTGATTTTGGGTTAAAAAGCGAATATACAAATCAAAACGATATGATATAATAAATGCATAGAGCATACATCCTACGTTGAACATATGCCCAATCAAATCCAATGCAAAAGGAGCAGACACTATGAAAGTCGGTATTGTTTACACAAGCACGACCCCCGAACTGATTGATCTTGTTGAGAAGGAGCTGAAAAAAAACGTCGGAGAGAAGGCGGAATTTGTCAATTTTCAGGACCCCTCCATTCTGGCGGAAGTGAGAGACAGCCAATATGTTACCCCGGGGGCATCGGCCAGGCTCATCGGCCTGTACACCCAGGCAATCAACGCGGGTGCGGATGTCATCCTCAACTGCTGCTCTTCGGTCGGCGAAGTTGCAGACTGCGTGCAGGATATGGGCCGGTTTACCGGAATCCCGATTGTGCGAATTGATGAAGAAATGTGCCGCGAAGCGGTACGCAAGGGCAGCCGCATCGGTGTTATGGCAACGCTTAACTCCACTTTGGATCCCACAAAGAACACAATCCTGCGCGTTGCCAGGGAAATGAATAAACATGTGGAACTGGTTGACGCGCTGCTGGAAGGCGCATTCGGGCTTTCACAGGAGGAATTTAAACAGCGGATGCTTGCGAAAGCGATGGAAATTGTGGATAATGTTGACGTGATACTTTTTGCGCAAGGTTCCATGGCATATTGCGAGGAGCTCATTCATGAAAAATCCGGAAAGCTTGTCGTATCCAGTCCCCGCTTTGGCGCGGAAGCTGTGAAAAAGGCACTTGAAGCTAAGGGGCTTCTTTGATAAAACAGAAACATTCGAATAATTTCGGGGAGGAAATTTAAAATGTTAAAAAAAGTTATGGCACTGGTTCTTGCAACTTCTATGACTCTCTCGCTGGCCGCTTGCGGCGGCAGCGCGAAGGGCAGTAACGCTGCATCCGGCACCGCAGCCGGTGCTTCCAGCACGGTAGCAGCCGGCGGAAAAGCGATTACCCTGAATTTCAGCCATACGCAGGCCCCAAACTCGGTGAGTGATATGGCTGCAAAAGAATTCAAGAAAATTATTGAAGAGAAAAGCGCAGGCAGTATTAAAGTAAACATTGTAACAAACTGCGGGCTCTCCGGCGGCGACCTGACAAAAGCACTGGAAATGACTACAGCAGGCGATATTGATATTCACGCCGCAGCCCCGACGAACGCGGCGAACTTTGACCCCCGCTTCTATATTTTCTGGATGCCCTTCCTGTTCCCGACAACGGATTCGCTCCTGAAGGTTTGCCAGAGCGACGAAGTTTATAAGGAAGTGGACGGCTGGTGCGCCGACATGAACATGAAAATGCTCGGCTTCCATAACGCGGGCGCCCGTCAGCTTTCCAACAGCAAAAAGGAAATCCGTACTCCGGAAGACATCAAGGGCATGAATATCCGCGTCCCGGGCGCGCAGCTCTTTATCGACCTGTACAGAGACTGCTTCGGCGCGAACCCGACCGCAATGGACTTCTCCGAGGTTTACACCGCATTGCAGCAGAAGACCATTGACGGACAGGAAAACCCTGTCAGCGTCTTTGACTCCTCCAAATTCAACGAGGTCCAGAAATATATTACCCAGTGGGATTATGTAAGAGACACCACCGCCTGGTTCATGAGCAAGAAAACGATGGACAAACTATCCTCGGAACAGCAGACCATGGTTTTGGATGCGGCAAAACAGGCGCTTGACTGGGCAAATACCTACGTTACGGAAAACGAAACGGATATTGTAAAGAAACTGGAAGAAGAAGGGGTAACCGTTACGAAGCTGTCCCCCGAAGAGCAGAAAGCATTCGCGGATGCCGCCGCGCCGCTTTATGAAAAATACACCGAGACAATCGGCAAAGATGTCATTGATCTGTTCCAGAAGGTCGCTAACGGCTGATGATTCGATAAACAAAGCCGTCTTGAATCCGCTCAAGACGGCTTTGCTTCTTCAATTTGGAGGAAAGGTAGAAAAAACATGAAGAAATTCATAGATAACTTTGAGGAATACATGTGTTCCGCAGGACTTGTAGTCATGACTATTTTCACGTTTCTTGGTGTTATTTCCCGCAAACTGCCGCAGGTGAACCTGTCCTGGACCATGGAACTGGTTACGACGATGTTTGTCTGGGTCTGCGCCCTTGCATCGGCGGCGGCATTTAAAACCAATTCCCACATGGGCTTCTCGTATCTAACTGATAAATTCAGAGGAGTCCCGCACGAAATCCATAAATGGCTGCGTGTGATAATCATCTTTGCAAACTATGCGTTATGGATTATTTATGGATTCAAAATGGTGAGCGATCAGATTCGAAGCGGCCTGGTAACTGCCGTTATGGCAACCCCCGGCTGGCTGATCGGCTTGGCAATTCCGGTCTCCGCAATCTTGACGGTCATCCGCATTTTGCAGTATGAGCTTGGATACCGCTTCGGCAAAAAAGAGAAGGGGGCGCTTCAATAATGAGCTCAACGGTCATTCTGTTTGGAACGCTTGCGATTTTTATTTTTATCAATATCCCGATTTCTGTTTCTCTGGGTCTTTCCAGCGCAATCACGCTGATGTATATCGGGATGCCTGTAACAGCGATCTCCTCTATTTTGCAGGCGACGGTACAAAAGTTTTCGCTGCTCACGATTCCTCTGTTCGTTTTGGCGGGTGTCATTATGGACAAGGGTGGTATCTCAAAACGTTTGATTAACATGGCAAATAGCATGATCGGCCCAATTCATGGCGGCCTTGGCTATGTTTCGGTAATCACCGCCATGTTTTTCGCGGCAATCTCGGGTTCCGGCACCGCGACGGTAGCGGCAATCGGTTCCATTCTGATTCCGTCGATGATCAGACAAGGCTATGACGCGGGATACACAAGCGCTCTGTCCGCAATTTCCGGTTCTCTGGGAACCGTCATTCCGCCTTCCATCACGTTCCTGATTTACGGAATGATTACCGGTGAATCGATCAGCAACCTGTTCCTTTCCGGCATCATTCCGGGGGTCATATTTGCAGCCTGCCTGTGCATCTCCGTGTTCCTTAAGGCGCGCAAAAACGACTGGAAGAGCGACGATGCCCGGGCAACGTTCAAGGATTTTCTGCATTCCCTCAAGGATGCTTTCTGGGGCTTGATGAGCCCGGTGATTGTGCTTGGCGGCATCTACTCCGGCATCTTCACACCGACGGAAGCCGCGGCGGTCGCGGTGATTTACAGCTTTATTGTCGGTGTTTTCATTTATAAAGAACTCAATTTTAAAAAGCTGGTGCAGACGCTCAGCGAAACTGCGATTACCACAGGTATTATCCTTTTAATCATCATGAATGCGGGTGTCTTCGCATGGCTGCTTACCCAGCAGGGTATCGCGGCGCAGCTGACGGAAATGGCGCTGGCTCTGACCACCAATAAATACGTGATGCTGTTCGTCATCAATATCATCTTCCTGATTGCCGGCTGTCTGATGGACAACACCAGCGCGATGTATATTCTGGTACCCATCATTATGCCAATCGCGCAGGCGCTTGACATTAACATGATACATCTGGGAACCATCATTGTACTGAACCTTTCAATTGGACAGGTAACACCTCCGGTCGGGCCGAACCTCTATGTGGCTGCCGATATCGGCAGGGTGAAATTCGAAAACATCTGCCGCAAGATGGTGCCGCTGCTCATCATGTCGATGATCGCCCTGTTTATCATTACCTATGTGCCATGGTTCTCGCTGGCATTAATTAAGTAACAATTACTGAACCGACTAAATGGAAAATCTTGCATTACGGCTTTTGTTTGATGTATACTTAAGCCATAAATACGAAAGAAAACATCGAGCGAAGGATGGATGAATGTGGCACAAAACAAAAGCCTTTTGAGCGCCTCACTGGCGAATAAATCGGTGGTTGACCGTGTGGTGGATCAGATCACGGCGGCAATCATTAACGGGGAGCTCAACCCGGGAGATAAAATTCCGACGGAAATGGAATTGTGTGAATCGTTTGAAGTGGGAAGAAATTCCGTTCGGGAAGCAATTAAGGTTTTGGCTTCGTTCGGCGTGCTGTATATCAAGCGGTCGGAAGGCACCTTTGTCAGCGATCAGTTCCACCATCGAATGCTGGAACCCATGCTTTACGGCTTAATCCTGCAAAAGGACTCCGCTACGGAAATTATGGAGCTGCGGCAGGTGTTCGATACAGGAATTATTCAGGTAGCCGTGGAAAAGGCGTCTTCGGATGCTATCGAGCAGATCAGAAGCGCCCTTGCAGACCTGGAAAGGGAAATTCTCTGTGAGGACGCATCCCCCGAAAAAACGCTTGAAGCAGACATCGCGTTTCATAACGCGGTAATCAAATCGACCAATAACATCCTGATCTCCAACATCGCAGGGTATATCGATCGGATTACGATCCCGTCCCGTGTGCGCACAATGCAAAAAATTCTTGTGAGCGGAAAACAGTCCGATTTCATTGATCTGCATAAGCGGATTGTGGAAGTGATTGAGAACCGTCAGGCTGAACGCATTGCGCAGACTGTAAAGGATCATTATCAGTTCTGGCGGCTGGAGACTTCCCAGAAAAAGCAACAGAAAAAGTGAGGGTCAAATCGTTATGATTTATAGAAAAGCCAGTGAGATTGTACCGGTGCCGCTTCAAAATGTGATGGGCGGCGAAGGTACCGTCATGATGGAAAAGCTGTTGATGGCGCCGGAGGAAATGCTTGGGAAAGGCAGAGCTTATGTCCGCCATACCTTAAATCCGGGAGTCAGCATCGGTCAGCATAAGCACGAAAATGAAATGGAATCCATGGTCATCGTTTCCGGACACGCTATCCACGTCATCAACGGGGAGACGCAGCCTCTGGCGGCGGGCGATATCATCGCGGCGATGCCGGGCGATACCCATGGAATTGCCTGTGAGGGTGAGGAACCGCTGGTTCTGATCGCGCAGGTGCTTTATCAGTAAAATGATATCTTGTTAGGTAGTACGTAATACGTAGGTTAAAGGGGCTGCATTTATGGATAAGGTTTTAATATCGGTTGCACCCGTTTCGGCATCCGACACACAGATTGACCCGAAAAAAATCGCCGAAGATGTCCTCGCTTGTGAAAAAGCGGGCGCAGGCATGGTGCACCTTCATGTGCGCGATGCGCAGGGAAGGCTGACCCCCAATCTGGAGGTCTTCCGCGAAACGATTGAGCGAATCAGAGAAAAATCCAACATCGTCATTGAGGCATCCACAGGCGGGGTTTCCAACCTGACAATTCAGGAACGCTGCGCGCCGCTCTACTATGATAAGGTGGAATGCGCGTCACTGAATGTCGGTTCGGTCAATCTCGGCGCAGCGGTTTACCAAAACCCGATTGACGAAGTTCGGTTCTGCGTGCAGGAAATTATCAAAAACAAAAAGACCCCCGAGGTGGAGGTTTTTGAGCTTGGCATGATACACACCACAGTGCAGCTGTACCAAGAGTATTCGATACCGGACCCACTGCTGTTCAGCATCGTACTGGGACACGAGGGAGCCGCTCCCGCGACCGTTGAGGCGTTGGTTGCGATGCGCAGCTTTATTCCCGGCAACATGCTGTGGGGGATTACCCATGCGCACCGTGTCAACAACGACATTATCTGTGCGGCGGTGGGTATGGGCGCGAAAACCATCCGTGTCGGATTTGAAGACAGCAATTATATTGATGCGGGAATGCAGAGCGAAACCAACGCGCCGATCGTTGCGCATTTCGCAAAACTTCTGGAGAGTATGGGAAAGTCACCCATGACTCCGGACGAAGCGCGCGAAACCTTCCGCATCGGACGCTGAAGGGAGGCAAACGATGAGTAATACGCTGAAACCCCTGTCCGCTTCGGTGCTTTCCGGGTTTCCGGAGCCGGACAGAGCGTCTGTTAGGCGCGCATACGAGCAGGAACTCTCCAGACTGAACCGCAAAATTGTGGTTCTGGACGACGACCCGACCGGCATCCAAACGGTACATGACGTGTCAGTGTATACGGATTGGAAAAAAGAAACTCTGCTGGAGGGGTTTCGGGAGAAAAACAGCATGTTTTTTGTCCTGACCAATTCCCGCGGATTCACGGTGGAGCAGACACGGGAGGCGCACCGTGAAATTGCCCAAAATATTGCCGCGGCCGCCAAAGCTGCCGGTTCCGATTTTCTTGTGATCAGCCGCGGGGATTCCACGCTGCGCGGCCACTATTCGCTGGAGACGGAAACGCTTCGGCAGGTTCTGGAAGCCGAAACCGGCAAAACGTTTGACGGGGAAATCATCCTGCCGTTTTTTAAGGAAGGCGGACGTTTCACCATCGGCAACATTCATTATGTCAAGGACGGTGACCAGCTGATTCCCGCTGGTCAGACCGAATTTGCAAAGGACAAGTCGTTCGGCTACCGCTCCTCCGATCTTACGGAGTGGTGCGAGGAAAAAACACAGGGAGCCTATCGGGCAGAAGCGGTCACTTGCATTTCACTGGAAGACCTTCGGAAGGGAAACATCGACAAGATTACAGAGCAGTTGAAGGCCGTATCCGGATTCCATAAAGTCGTGGTCAACGCCATTGATTACTGCGATGTGGAGGTCTTCTGCACAGCATTTGTAAAGGCGGTGCTGTCAGGCAAGGAATTTTTGTTCAGAAGCGCTGCCGCGGTCACCAAAGTTCTGGGCGGGGTATCGGACAGACCCCTGCTGACCAAAAAGGAGCTTGTGGAGCCGGGTAATGTTAATGGGGGAATTGTGATCGTCGGTTCCCATGTCAATAAAACCACGCTGCAAATGGAAGAACTGCGCCGCTGCAAATTCCCGATTGTGTTTATCGAGTTCAATCAGCATCTTGTGCTGGTGAAGGATGGCCTTGCGGGAGAGGTTGACCGCGTGGTTGCGCTGGCGGAAGAAAAAATCAGAAACGGACAAACGGTTGCTGTCTATACCAGACGAGACCGGTTTGATCTGCCGACCGATGACCCGGATGAGCAATTACGCGTTTCGGTTGAGATTTCGGACGCGGTTACCAGTATTGTGGGAAAACTCACTGTGCGTCCGAACTTTATCATTGCAAAAGGCGGCATTACGTCGAGTGATGTCGGCACGAAAGCGCTACATGTGAAGCGCGCGACTGTCATGGGGCAGATACAGCCCGGTATCCCGGTGTGGATGACAGGCGCGGAGAGCAAATTCCCCAGTATGCCGTATATCATTTTTCCCGGCAATGTCGGCGAACAGGATACCCTGCGCAAAGCAGTAGAATTGTTGATGCAATAACCAGTAAGGCGCCTGAATCCGTTCAGGCGCCTTACTAAATAGAGGAGGAAACCGGATGCTGATGAACAGTACCGCACTTTTAAAAGACGCAAGGGCACATGCTCGGTGTATACCGGCATTCAATATTTATAATTTAGAGACGGCGCAGGCGGTCTTTCAGGCAGCCAAACTGGCGCAAAAACCGGTAATTGCGGCGTTTGGAGAAGGATATCAGGAGAATGCTTCGCTTTCTGTCATGGCAGCGATCGTAAAAACACTCGCTGAACAACACCCCTATCCTGTTGTCCTGCATTTGGATCACTGCAAGGAGATTGATACAATCTATCAGGCGATCGAAGCGGGTTTTACATCTGTTATGTATGACGGGTCGCGGCTGCCCCTTGAGGAGAATCTTGCAAACACCCTTAAGGTAACGCAATACGCACACGAGAGGGACGTCAGCGTGGAAGGGGAGTTGGGTTGCATGAACCCGGAAGACGGAAGCGAAATGCCCGTCAGCATCAGCCACAGCGCGTATACGGATGTAAACCAGGCGCGGCAGTTTGCCGGAGAAACCGGAATCGACACCCTGGCGGTTGCGGTGGGCAATGCGCATGGCTTGTATAAGGGAACCCCTCACCTCAATATGGAACGGTTGGAAAAGATTTATCAGGCTGCGGGAATTCCTCTGGTGCTGCATGGCTGTTCGGGAATTCCCACTGAACAAATTCGGCAGGCGGTATCCACTGCGGTGGCAAAAATCAACGTCAATACCGAGCTGGCCCTGGCGGGAAGCCATCAGATTTCGACAATGCTGCAGGAAAAAGAAACTGTGCGGCTTGAAAAGTTGATGTTGGGAGCACGGGAACGGATGACGGAAGTCATGAAGCCGTTTTTTGCTTTTGCCTAATGAAATTCGCGAGCGTTTAAGCTAGGCAATTATTAAATTAATAGTTCTATTTTATCCAATCAAGGAAGCTAAGTTCAGGTTGCCGACAAATCTTGTCTAATCAGAAAGGACGTGCTATGATATGAAAATAGAGCTCGCAATCAGGTGAACCGCCCGATTCGGGCCTGCTTTCGATTCGGCAATCCCAACTCGATTGTAAAATGGGCTGCAAACCTGGCAGGACGGCCTGTAGGCCCGTGCGAGAGGCTGTTCGGTATAGTTCACTAAAGAAGTGGATGATGCGATTACAGAGGCAATGAGGGCGCGTTACGCCGCTTATATGAAATAGGAGGGATACTGGTGCTT
>CAUQLV010000042.1:0-24160 GCA_963519235.1 uncultured Oscillospiraceae bacterium | reverse complement strand
TGCGTTCAGCTTCCATCCCCTTGTAATATTTCTCCCATTTCTGGGCATGCACAAAATCGTCGGCCTAAATAGTAACTGAGTAAAATGCTCCTGAGACGCGGCTATGCGGCAGAGGGGCTGCGGGAATGGAATCTAATTCGTGGCACAAGCACTTTTTCGGGCAGCAATACAGCGTCCTCGCCGTTAATGCCCAGCCCAGTCTGCCTTCTAAAAATTAAAAATCTTTATTATAGGGAAACAAGAAGAACAATCCAGCAAATAGCCAGTAAGTGCACTGTACGAACGGCAAAACTGCAAACAAGCCTCTAGAAGTCAAATGGCAATCAGGCGCGGATAACACAAATCGGTCATATGATAAGGGTGACAAGGCCGGTTATTCTCCAGCCGCCCTGCTTCTAAAATGGACTTTAGACAGCCTATTCCTGCTATCCCCGGTTCCCGTACGGGCCCGACGGATCATACCGCATTTGCCATCCCGGCGTTTGTCTAGAGAATGTGTAAAAATGAAATCAACAGATAAGAGGATTCAATATGAGCGATATAGCGTTACAAATCGAACGCTGTCTTTTCCGCTGGAAATGTGAGTTAAAACAGCGCGACAGTAGTGGAAACGTTTAACGAGGCGGACGATATGTCATCAATTGGTGGGTGGCAACCCAGTCCACGACGACTTCGGGCGGTACTGGCACTACTTGTGCTTGGCCCGACTGGGAGACACCGGACCTACTAGCGATACTGTTGGGATTCCGCTACTGGTACAACTGGCTATAGACCAGCCGTTCAATTTGGGTCCTACGGCCGATCGTGCATATGAACCGACAACCATAATAAATCAAGCGCCGCAAAAGGCGCACAAACATTCGGGCACCTGCGACTGAAGCGGGCGCCAGATGTATACAACATTGAGAAAAGGTATGGGATATTTTGTTATGAACAAATACAAAATTTGTGTATATGCAATCTGTAAAAATGAAGAACAGTTTGTTGACCACTGGATGGACGCCGTAAGCGAGGCGGATCTGGTCGTGGTCGCCGACACTGGCTCGGAGGATGCCACGGTGGAACGCCTGCGCGCACGAGGTGCCAACGTTTACTCGGAGGCGATCTGCCCGTGGCGGTTCGACACCGCCCGCAACAAGGCGATGGACCATATCCCGGACGACGTGGACATCTGTGTCTCCAACGACCTCGACGAGGTGTTCGAGCCGGGCTGGCGGCAAAAGCTTGAAGAAGCGTGGCAGCCGTACCATACCCGCGCGCGCTACCTCTTTACGTGGAGTTACCACGCCGACGGCTCGCCCAATAAGCAGTTTGCCATGGAAAAGGTACACCGGCGGCACGGGTTCCGCTGGGTACACCCGGTACACGAGGTGCTCGAATACAGCGGTCCTGACAAGGAGTCTACCGTCTGGGTAAAGGAAATGGTCCTGAACCACCACCCAGACCTGTCAAAGCCGCGGGCGCAGTATCTGCCTCTTCTGGAACTGTCGGCACGAGAAAACCCTTGTGATGACCGAACAGCCTTCTGGCTAGGCAGGGAGTATATGTACCGCGGACAACACGACGCGTGCATCGCTGAGCTTAAGCGTCATCTGAAGCTCCCCTCCGCGAAATGGGACGAGGAGCGCTGCGCGTCCATGCGCTTTATCGCCAGAAGTTATCAGGCCAAAGGCGATTTGCGGGAGGCGCGTATGTGGCTGTACAAGGCCGTTGCCGAATGCCCGTACGTGCGGGAGCCGTATCTCTACCTGGCACAGCTGGGCTATCTGGAGGGGGACTGGCCGCTCGTCTATCTGATGGTGGAAAAGGCACTGGCCATTACCGGGAAATCAGGCAGCTATTTGCTGGAACCGGAATCGTGGGGTTACAGCCTTTATAATTTCGGGGCCATCAGCGCCTACCGGCTCGGGCTGTACCAGAAATCGTACAGCTATGCCAAAACGGCTCTCGAGCTGGCACCGGACAATGAGCAGCTCAAAAAAAACCTGGAGCTGATCGCACTGAAACTGACAGGATGAATTGAGGAAGTTATTATGAACCGATACAAAGTGTACGTTTATGCCATATGCAAAAATGAGGAAAAATTTGTAGACCAGTGGATGGATTCGATGTGTGAAGCAGATGCCGTAATTGTGACAGACACCGGCTCCGACGACGCAACGGTAGAGCGCCTGCGGGAACGCGGGGCCACTGTATATGTTGATGTGATCAGGCCGTGGCGCTTTGATGTGGCACGCAACGTTTCGCTGGATCATGTTCCGGAAGACGCGGACATTTGCGTGTGCACCGACCTCGACGAGCGGTTTGAGCCGGGCTGGCGGGAATGCTTGGAGCGTGCCTGGATACCGGAGGCCAAATCAGGAAGGTATCTTTATAACTGGAGCTTGAAAAAAGACGGCTCACCCGACGTGCAGATGTATTATTCCAAGGTGCACGCACGGCATGGCTTCCGGTGGACCTGCCCCGTGCATGAATACCTGAGCTACATTGGCGATGGTTACAGAATAACCGTCACAATCAGCGGCATGGTGCTCAACCATTATCCCGACCCCACCAAATCACGCGGCTCCTACCTTCCCCTGCTGGAGCTTGCCGTAGAGGAGGACCCTGCGGGCGACCGCGTCGCCTACTACCTTGGCCGGGAGTATATGTACAAAGGTGAGTGGCAGAAATGCATTGACACCCTGAAACGGCATCTTTCTTTGCCTTCAGCGACGTGGAAAGAGGAACGCTGCGCGTCTATGCGGTGGATTGCAAAAGCATACCACAGCCTTGGGAATACGAAGGAATCTTATGCATGGTATTTTCGCGCAATTTCAGAAATGCCCACGATGCGCGAGCCGTACGTCGAATGTGCGAAAATCGCCTACCTTGTGGCGGACTGGCCGATGGTGCTTTTCATGGCGGAAGAAGCGCTGAAAATTAAGGAAAAATCGAAAACCTATGTCAATATGGGGTATGCATGGGATTACACGCCTCACGATCTGGCGGCGATCGCATCGTACAGACTGGAGCTGTATGAGCGCTCGCTCGGGCACGCGAAAGCAGCGCTCGAAGCCAGCCCGGACGATGAACGGCTGAAAAATAATCTGCGTCTGATTGCAGCAAAAGTGCCCGTCCCGGATGTATCCTCGGCGGGGCATGAGTCGTAATGGGTTTTCCTGCCGGGACGGCGGTTTATCATACAACTCCGGTTCCATTATAGCCTACAACGCTGCTGCCGATGTTTTCTCTTTGACACAGTCAGGAACTTATTATATTGATTGGTGGGTGAATACGGATGGCACGGCTCGGAATCAACTGTTATTTTTAGCGTAGCAGTTTCGAATGGCCAATTAATTTCCGCGTCTTCCCTTTTCCCTGTCACTTCCTTACAGTTAAACGGGCATGCGCTAATAACAGTTGACGCGCCCGCAACGTTTTCTCTTGTAAACAGCACACCATTTGCGGTTAACTATGGCACGTCGGCGATCCAGGCGGATTTGGCAATCGTTCAGGCTGCACCATAACAATACGAAAAAGCCCCTGTGAGCGCCTTAAACGGGCGCCTACAGGGGCTTTCTAAGCGATGAGCAGAGTTTATTCCTATCACCTCACCCTGTTGGTCAAGCAATGGAATCCCTCTATAATAGAAATTGTTTTATTTGTTATCCAAACCTTATTTACGCTTCTTCAGCCAGAACATAGAGCCCAATGACACCGCTGCTGCGCACGCCGCAACGCCTACCAGATCAGAAGAACCGGTAGAGGGGGCTGGTGTCGGGGTCGGGTTAGGTTTCTGAACCGCGGGGGTCTCCGGCACAATCTCGTCTGTCGGTTCTTCCCAGTCTGTTCCGCTTGTGTCCAGCTCCGTGTCGGAAAGCACATAGTTGCTTAATGTACGCACTTTAATCTGCCATCCATCGGTGCCTGTCTCCGTTTCATCGCCGTCCACATACTGAAAGCGATCCGTGACATCTGTCAGTTCACCGTTATCCACTTCATAAATAAACACATCGTGCGGATCAACCTCATAATCATCATCGTCATCCTGACTCCAAGGATCATAAAGTGTCAGCGTGGCGCGAGAGGTGGAATCAACCGAAGGGCTTCCGACAAAGGTGCGGAAAAACAAATCGGCATCGGCCGGGTCGCCATAATCGCGGTAGATCTGCGAATTGGATTTGGTAGACAGTTTCGCATAAAATTTATCAGCATCATCGTTTGCCTCAAATTTCAACGATGCGACATCATAATCTCCGCCCCAGGTAATGGTGTTGGTCTCGTTGGAAACAGGATTGAACACAACGCCTTCTCCGACTTCAAAGTCGGCGTCTTCCCCGTCTTCCACATCGTTGTTCACCCAAAGTTCAAACCGAATGTTCACACGGTCGCCGCTGTCCCATTTTCCTGTTTCTGAGCTTTTTGCCTTAAAATAAACGTCAAAGGTCAGCTTTTTATCCTCCGTCATGTCGGATTCCTTGAGCGAAACCTTGATATAATCGTTTCTCGTCGCATCACCGTCAAACTTTTTGCTGACAAACGATACGCCGTCAAGCAGTTTGCCGTTTTCATCGCGGTCCAGTTTGAAAGAAAAATTATCATTTTCGGTAACATCGCCAACAGTCGTGCTCGTTAAGCCTGTCACAGGTACCGTATCGTCCGGCAGTTTCACATAATACTCTTTGCCGGGAACAACATAATCGGCTGAAACTGTACCGCCGGAAGTTTCAAAACCGCTGACAGCGTCGCCGTCATCATCGTAAACACTGACAATACCACCAAAAGGCATATCCGCAGTAGTTGCCGCAAGCACACCGAGCGAACTACCTCCAATCACAAGCACCGCAGCTAAAAGCGTTGCAAAAATGCGTCTCACGCTGCAACCCCCCCTAAAATTGACAGAATTATTGGTAATTTTATTATATCGTCAATAACGTACAAAGTCAATAAAAACATCCCCTCCTACAAAAAACCGCTGTCTTTGTGACAGCGGTTTACATCGTGCTTTATTAGCGCCCGGTGGGAGGATTTGGCTTTGTATTGCTGGTAATCCCCGAATAGCCGGTATTCGCAGAGGAACTGCCTGCGAGTTCAATTGTTTCGGGACGCATCAGAAAAGTGCTGCCGGACTCTTCCGCAGTATTGAGGGGCACATCTGATATGACATAGCTGCCCAGAGTCCGGGTCTTAATCCGCCAGCCGTCCACTTCGTTGCCATCCTCATCGGTGTCCAGATAGGTAAACAGGCTGGTAACGTCTGTCAACTCCCCCTCCGCATCCTTTGTGTAAATGTGGCAGCTTTCGGGGTTTACCTGCGGGCTGTCTTCCTGTGCAAACGGGTTCAGCAAGGTCAGCGTTGCCCGGGAAGCGGCAGAAATTGCGGGAGAACCGGAAAAATCACAGAAGTAAAGCTCAGCGTCCGGAAAGCTTTGGCAGACTGCATCATCCGCTTTCGTGGATAGCTTCGTATAAAATTTTGAGGCATCGTCATCCGCCGTAAAAAACAATGTCGCAACACTGTCCCAGTTCACCCCGTTTTTATCATTGGAAACAGGGTGGTATACAAACTGTTCGCCGGGGTCGGCATCATAATCATCCCCGCTTTTTGCCGGCGGGCTAATCCAAAGGTTCAGATTCACAGCTGCATCATCCCCCTCTTCCCAGTTATTTGTGGCATCGTCCTCTTTTGCGGTAAAGGTCAGCTTCAACTCCGCTTTTTGTTCTTCCGTCAGATCACTGGGTGCAATAACGATTTTAACCCAGCCGCAGCGGACACCGTTTGCGTCCTTTTTCCCGCCGACCTGGGAGACCTCTTTGACAAGCCCCCGGCCGTCGCCGTCTTTTTTTACTTTCAGTTTAAAACGGTCTTTATCCGCCAAAAGATTGCCGTCATTCACCGGGACCGCTGTCATCCCGTCCGACGCTTTCAAAAGAGAGGCGCCCGTCAGTTTCAGGTAGACGGTCTGGTCAGGCGCAAAGCCTTCCAGTGAACCCCCATTGTAGGTTGTCCCGCTGATTGGCATGCCGTCTTCATTATAAGCTGCGCCCATGCCGGTGCCCGCGTCAATTGACACAGTTCCGGGGCTGGGTATTGCAAAAACGCCGGCAGACAGGCAGCTGAGCATAACCAAACCCGCAGCCGCCAGCGATATTATTTTTTTCATCAGGATTCCTCCTTCGGGAAACGCAAAGGAATGATGAATCTGGGTCATCTCCCTATTTCTGTTTCTATTATATCCTGAATCTTGTTAGAAAGTCAATGCGTTTTGTAACAGTTTTGTCATAATTTGTTACCGTTTTGTAATAAAATTTCAAATAATTGGAAAATAAGAATTTTCTGTTTCCTATTTTCACTTTTAGGTATTGACAAATATTTCCCGCTGTTTTACGCTGAGAAAGGCAATTTCAGAATGAAATCAACGAACGAGGAGGTTTTCACATGAAATACAAAATCGAAGGGAATCCGCTTCCGGTAGTCATCTGCGAACTGGAAAACGGCGAATCTATGATTACTGAGCGCGGCTCTATGAGCTGGATGAGCCCCAACATGAAAATGGAGACAACCAGTAACGGCGGCGTCGGCAAGGCTCTGGGCAGAATGTTTGCAGGAGAAGCGCTGTTCCAAAACCGTTATACGGCCCAGGGTGGCAACGGCATGATCGCTTTTGCATCCAGTTTTCCGGGCTCTATTATGCCGCTTAATATTGCCCCCGGAAACAGCATGGTCGTTCAGAAATCCGGATTCCTTGCTTCGGAAACCAGTGTGGAACTCTCGGTCTTTTTCCAGAAAAAAATCAGTTCTGGTTTATTCGGCGGCGAAGGCTTTATTATGCAGAAGTTGTCCGGAAATGGCACCGCATTTCTTGAGATCGACGGACACGCAGTGCAGTATGATCTGGCAGCGGGACAATCGATGATCGTTGATACAGGTTACCTTGCAGCTATGAGCGAAACCTGCTCAATCGAGATTGTAACCGTTCCGGGTGTAAAAAATATGCTGTTTGGAGGCGAGGGCATTTTTAATACGCTGGTAATGGGTCCCGGCAGAATCATTCTTCAAACCCTGCCTATTAGCTCGGTTGCCGGCGCGCTGAGGCCTTACTTCCCCGCTTCTAAATAGCATAGCTGATAACCACTGTCGAAAAGGCGTTTTCCTGTAAAAGGATGCGCCTTTTTTGATTGTCTTTGAATGTTTGAAGCAGCTTAAGCCATGCTATGTGTGAGGTGATATTATGCCAAAAGACAGCCAGCCCGATAAGAAAGAAGACCGCATGAAAAAATGCAATGGGCAGACACCGTTGACTCGTGAAAATCAAAACCATAATCCGAATTCCAAAAAGCAGTCTGTCAAAAGAAATGATGTGTAGACAACTCCGTCCCGACGGGACGGTATTTTTTTATTCATACTTATTTTGTGAGAATTTTCTTTACAAAGTCCTGTTTTCTGCTAAAATAAAATTTACCACAAAGAAAATAGGAGGTGATTTAGGTGATATTTCGGTGGGATAATCGGCTGGAAACCGGCATCGCATTAATCGACACCCAGCATCGGCGGTTTTTGGAAGAGGCCAATTCCTTTTTTATCCAATACAAATTTGGATACGACGAGGAGTCTTTTCAAAAGTATCTGGAATTTTTGCAGTACTTTGTCCAGTCTCACTTTCCTGCTGAAGAAGCCTATCAGGTAAAATGCGCTTATCCAAATTACCGGATCCATCAGTCAACACATCAATATTTGGCTACAAAGCTCAAATTTTTCATTGTAAAAATGCAGGAATGTAATAATTGCAAACAGGAATACGATTTATTTTATGAGTTTTTGAACGAATGGACACAAAAGCATGTTTTACAAGATGACTTAAATTTTTGCCAGTATTTCCGCCGTTATCAGGAAAAATCGGAGAATAGACAGCATTAACGCTGTCCACTCCCCGATTTTCAATTCGGTTGACAAACTGCTTACCGCATACCGCCTGCTACATTGGCAAGCGCTCTGCCGGCAAATGCTCCCAGAATACAACAAGCCGCGCTGGTAGTGATATTCAGAAAGGCAATTCCTGTGCTCCCTATTTGGAAAAGATCCGCTGTTTCCAGACTGAATGTCGAAAAGGTCGTAAATCCGCCCAAAATACCGGTCGTCATAAACAGCCGCAGTATTTTATGTTCCGGATAAAATAGCGCAAACCATTGGGATAAAAACCCGATGAGAAACGAACCAAGCAGATTCACTGCAAACGTAGCAATTGGCAGTTGACCTGAATATAATTTTGCAATGCCTGCGGTGCATAAATATCGCAGCGAGGCTCCGATAAACCCGCCGCACCCTACAACCAGAATAGAACTCATCATAATCCCCCTTAATGAAGCAGATTATATCATTTTCTTTCAAAAAGGGAAAGTCCATGCAAAAACGCCTATTATATCTGTACATATTATATAATTTTACATTTAATATACTTTATGTTATAATGGGTTTAGAAAGGAGGTTTCGAGTTGATAAATCAAAAAAGAATTGATGTTTTGAAGAGCAAACTCGCAATCTACGCAAATGGGCTTGCACGGGCAAAGGAAAAAGGGAACGTCACCGAGATCTGTACATGGATGGAGCACATGAGAACTGTGCGGAGAGAAATACAATCACTGCAATAGAGTGTTTATAGATGCCGCGAATACGGTATCTTTTTTTTGCATGTCTCTTGGCCGATTTCCGTTTTGAGGGTTTGATTGAATGATTTGGGATGCAGTAAACCAATCTTTATCTTGCACTATTAGTAGGAAATCAGTTTATAAAGGAGACTTTGCATGAAAAAATTTATTACGCTCTGGTTAATATTTGTTTTCACCCTGTTTTCCGGGTGCGAATCCCCGCAGAAATCCCCTTATCAGCCGGATATCGCGGTGCAGCAGGAGGGCTTCTCAATTGCCACGGAACTGCCTTCCTATCCAAAGGACACAAAAACCATAAACCTGCTGATCACAAACGATTCAGACAACGAATTATATTACGGCTACCAGTATTCCATTGAAATGAAAAAAGGCGACGACTGGTATGTAGCCCCTTTAAAAGAAGAACAGTATTTTATTGAAATTGCGGTCAGTCTGCCGCCGCATACCACACAAACCTATCCCCTGTCGCTGGAGAACTTTGCAAGCACACCGAAACCCGGACGCTACAGAGTTGTTTTCAATCAGAATTATACAGCCGAATTTGATATTACAGACTGAACAGTTACTTATTAAAGACAGCGGATTTTGCTCCGCTGTCTTTTTGTCTCCGCCGACAAAATAAATTTCCTTATGCTTCGTCCAAACGGCACGGCTTACAAAACAAGCCGCTGTCTTGGCTGAACGAATGCATCAATTTCAATTTGTCTATGAGAAATCGGCAGCGCCAGTTACTCTCAGAAATTCTCAATCTCTGCGGCCAGCTGCCGGACAGTTTCTTCGCTTGTAGCCCAGCTTGTGCAGAACCGCACCGCACTGTGCCCGTCATCTATTTTCTGCCAGAAAGAGTATTCATACTGTTCGCCGAGTTTTTTCAATACACTGTCCGGCATGATCGGAAACTGCTGATTGGTAGGCGACGGCGTTAAAAACGAATAGCCCTTTTTCACGCAGGCTTCGCGAATGAGCGCCGCCATTTGATTGGCATGGTTTGCAAGTTTAAAATACAGATCATCTTCAAACAGAGCGAGAAACTGAAGGCCAAGCAGCCTGCCCTTCGCAAGTAACCCGCCTTTCTGCTTGATGAAATAGCGGAAGTCTTCTTTCAAAGCGTCGTTGCATAAAACGAGCGCTTCACCGAACAAGGCACCCATCTTGGTGCCCCCAATGTAAAATGCATCGCACAGCCGCGCAAAATCCGGCAGGCTCAAATCGTTGCCCTCGGCGCAAAGTCCGTAGCCCATGCGGGCGCCGTCCACATAAAGAAACAGGTTGTTTTTCCGGCAGGTCTCGCTGATGGCCGTTAATTCAGACCGGCTGTAAATCGTGCCCACCTCGGTTGGAAAAGAAAGATAAACCAGCTTAGGCTGCACCATATGCTCATGAGTTGCGTCGCCAAAGTGTCCGTCACAGGCGTTCTGAATCTGTCTGGCCGTCAGCTTTCCATCCGTACCGGGCAATACAAGCACCTTGTGGCCGGTCGCCTCAATCGAGCCGCTTTCATGGGTATTGATGTGCCCGCTGTCAGCCGAAATCGCACCCTGGTGGGGGCGCAGCGCAGCAGAGAGAACGGTCAGGTTGGTCTGTGTTCCGCCCACAAAAAAGTGCACGTCAATCTCCTGCCGCCCACATTTTTCCCTGATTAAAGCTGCCGCCTGATAGCAATAGGGGTCTTCCCCATATCCCGATGTCTGTTCCAGGTTGGTTTCAGCCAATTTTTTTAAAATGCTCGGGTGCGCGCCTTCACTGTAGTCACATTGAAACCTTATCACTGTGATCCTCCTTATTCTAGCAACGATTTTGCGGTTGCCTTTGACGTTGATTCTTATCAGAAAAGCCGTTGAACGGAATATCGTGCTGAATCTGTCAAAACCATTTGCGCCGTTTAAAATAGAAAAGACAAAACATGACAACAGCAATGCTCAGGGCAATGACAAGCGGATAGCCAAACGGCCAGGAAAACTCGGGCATCTGCAGATTCATGCCGTACCATCCCACAATCAGCGTCAGCGGAAGGAAGACTGCCGTCACAACTGTAAATATTTTCATCAGGTTGTTTTGTTCAATATCGATTTGCGCCTGATATGCTTCTCTAACCTGTGTAACGTAATCGCGCAGATTCAACACATGGGAAAAAAGACGATCAATTTTATTGTCCAATATACGAAAAAGACGCAGGTCTTCGGGCGGGATCAGATTGTTTTCATTTTCGGTAAGCCCTTCAAAAACCTGATTGAGCTGTTCATAATATTTTTTCAGGCGAAGCAATTCCCTGCGGAACGCGATAATTTCTCCCGCATAGGCACTTTGGGACGCAGTCAGCAATTCATCTTCCGTCTCCGTAATACGCTCCTCCAGCTTTTCCAAATGCTCCAGATCGCCCTTAAGAAGCTCAAGAAAAAACGAATATAGGTTTTTTTCGTTCGACGCTTTTTCCGTAATCAGCTGTTCCGCCTGTTTGAAGCACCGTTCGCCTTCGCAAATAAAAAAAATGTGCTCCCTTGTGAAATAGATGATAACCTGAGCAGGTTTTGCATGTTTGTTATGGATATCGTACCAGTCAAAGGAGAGCAGGTCCATATCCTGATAGGATTCAAATTTGTTCACCTGTCGGTAACGTATATGTGCCAGCATCCGCTCATCAATATAGGGGGCTGCCTGCTCGATCTGCGTCGAAAGCAGAAGTTTCAACATGTCGGAATCCTTCTTTATCGTACATTTTATCAATTATGAATGCCATGTGTTTGGGTTTTCTACAAATTTCTTTTATTATATCATTTTCCACAAAAAGAAACAATTATCATAGAGCTTGTTATATACATTAAAAATCCCGGCATTTTCATGCCGGGATTTTTATTTGAACCGAAATTAAAAGTTATGGCCGTTCCAGCCCCAGTACGAAACCTCTTCGTATTTTACATAGACATGATCCGGGCTGATTCCCAATTCCTGATAAAGGATATTAGAGATTGCGTCAGTCAGCATATTGTAAGCGTCTTTTCCGGCTTTTCCGAACAGCTTCACCTCGACAAACGCGATTGGCTGGTTTTTTTCCCCTTTAAAATAAAGCGTGCAGTTGTCCTCAAAAGAAAGCATCAGCCAGCTTTCGCTTTTCCCAGGAATCAGCTCTATTGCCTTGCCTAATTTGGATTTGATCGCTTCTTCCTTTTCCCCGGAAACATTCACATTGACTTTTGTTTGAATAAATGGCATCGCTGTTTCCTCCTAATCAAATCGTTTTGCAAAAATTTCGGTATAAACCATGCGGCCGTGGATGCGCTCGGACTTCATCAGGCTCATCTTGCAGACCTCCATGGAAAGTTCCGGAGCCGTTTCCCAAAGCGCTGCCTCCTCAAAATCTTCCCGCAGAACCACTTCACGTCCCAAGGTCAGATGCGGCCGGTATGTTCTCTGTTCAAGCGAAAACCCCGCAAGGGTCAGCTCCCTGCAAAGGCTGCTTTGCAACGCAATCAGCGGCGGGCTTTCTTGAATGCCGGCCCAGTAAAGGTCGGCAGCGCCGCGCGGGAATTTTCCGATTCCCTCAATTACGAGCGGAAACATCCCGCTGTTCACCTTTTTCATTGTCTGCGTGGCTTCTTTTAGCTTCGAAGTCTCACCCAGAAAAGCCAGTGTCAGATGCAGGTTTTTCCGTCTGGTAAAGTTCCCCTTTAAAGAGACTTTTTCGAATTCCCGAATGATTAGGCAAAGTCCCTCTTTCACAGGCTCGCTTAAATTAATTGCAATAAACAGCCGCAACCCAATCGCTTTCCTTCCATCAAAAGCTTCTGAACAGCATGATTATTTCCAGCCATGGTCTTTCATGAAAACTTCGGCCACATCTTCGATTTCCATTTTCTGGCCGTCCACCATATAGTTGTATTTTATCATATCCTGTTCTGTTACGCAATTTTTTAACACGCTCAGTGCGTCGGCAATTTCAGGATGCTGGGTGAGGGTATCGCCTCTTACCACCGGCGCACAGTAATAGGACGGAAAGTACTGTTTATCATCTTCCAAAACCACCAGATCATACTGATAGAGCAGGCCATCTGTCGTATACACATTTGCGACATCCATGTCCCCCTTGTCAAGAGACTGATAGATTAACCCGATATCCATCTGAACCGTCTTTTTGAACTGAAAGCCGTACAGGTCGCACATCGGGTAATACCCGTCTTCCCGATCCAGATAGCCGTGCTCCGCCCCATAGACCAGGTCCGGTGTAAACGGGGCTAAATCGCTGTCGGTTTTGATGTTGTTTTTTTCCGCGAAGTCTTTACGAATCGCATTCGCATACGTATTATTGAAGCCAAGCGTTTCGAGCCAAACCAAATCATATTGTTTTTGATACTCGTCCTTCACGACGTTATAGACTTCATCAGGATCGTTGATCGGTTCCATCTTCAGATAATGGATCAGTGCGCCTCCGGTATATTCCGGAAAAAGATCAATTTCACCTTTCTGAACCGATTCAAAGCATACTGCGGGTGCCAGATTGAATTCCCGTTTCACTTTCAGATCCGTTTTGGTTTCCAGCAGCTGTGCCATGATTTCTCCGACAAGCAAACTCTCGGTATAATTTTTTGCCCCTACCGTTACAGTATTGTCCGATTTTCCCGAGCTGCATCCTGTGACGGGGAAAATTGCGGCAAGAACCAAAAGAAATGCCAGACACTGTTGAATACGTTTCATAAGAACTCTCCTTTTCCATATATTATTTTTTCATTCCCAGCCGAATCATCCGAGGCGGTACTTATTAAATATAGTATAACATCCTGATTACATTTTGACAAATTCTTGTAATAAAAGCCATTTTGTATTAACATAATATCTGGCAGTTCATTTGAAATGAGAATGATTCGGGAAATTTTGTTTTCACGCTTCCTTGTCCTATTAATAGTTTCGTTGTAAAATAGAGTGTAAATGTGAAAGGAGCGGCTGGTATGAAATGCCCGTATTGCGGTGAAGAAATGGAAGCCGGAGTTATCCAAAGCCCTCAGGAGTTAGCCTTCAATGATAAAAAATATATTGCCGCGAGAGCTCAGTTGCATAAGGGCTCCATCGTTTTGTCTGAGCTATCTATGCTGAAAGGGTCTGCAATGATCGCCCATTGCTGCCGGAAGTGCGAAAAAGTCATAATTGATTACCAAAACGGAAGCTGTGACTTAAACCGGAAAAATGAAACATAAGCGGGGCCGCGGCCCCGCTTATGGATTCATTGAATTATTTTTTTAATGCTCTCAATCTTAGCCGCCAGCCGGTCTTTTTCTGAAACGACGGCATCGTATTCTTCTTTCAGAACAGTTTCACCTTCCGGTTCGGTGGGCGTTTGTGTGCCCAGGTGATTCAGTCCCGCCGCCTTGATAATGCTTGGATAATCCTTGTACATATAGTTGCCGTCGACGTAGCCGGATATGCCGGACACTTTTCCCGTCCAGGAATACTGCCAGATTCCGTAACTGCAGGAATAGGATGGCTTTGAGACGCCGATATGAGCGACCCATTTGTCATACTGCGCCAGCTCCGCGCCGGTCAGCTGATACTCCAACCACGACGCCATGGAGTATAGCATGGCATAATATTGGGCGTCCTGCAGCAGTTTGAGGAACGCCGCACAGATTTCTGATTTCTGCGTTGGAGTAAGATTCGTCTGCGTCGGATCTTCAAGATCCAGAACAATCGGCAGTGTGAGCTTATACGGCTTTATCGTATTGAGGTAATGCTGTGCCTCCAGTATCGCTTCATTTGCAGATAAAGCATAGGAATAATGGTACACGCCCGCATCAAGCCCGGCAGCCAGCGCCCCCTCAAGATTGCTTTTAAATTTTAGGTCAACTCCGCTGATTTGTTTGCCGTTATACACATGCGGATAGCTGACAGTAGCCCGAATGATAGCGGCGTTGAAGCCGGCTGCTTTGACCTTATTCCAGTCTATCGTGCCCTGTGCATAGGACACATCCAGCATTTTGATTGCCATTACTGCAGGGTCCTCGACTGAGTGGTATCGGCCAGTTTATCCAGCCGTAATCTTGCATAGGATTCCACACTCTCAAACACCGTCTGCACGATAGTGCCGATCATCGTGCGCGTCATAAAAGGTTTGAAAACAGCAGGAATCTGTGCATAAAGCTTATCGATTGCATATTCAAATTTCGCTTCGCCCGCGTTGGTCATATCTTGATATTCCGTTTCTGCTTCTGTGATCACGCAGCAGGCCTTTTCTTTTAAATTCTCTTTGGTTTTCAGATACAGGATTTAAATTTCACTTTGCTTTCACCGTTCGTTTTAGGTGCGAAAGCAAGAAAAGCGTATTCATGAGCAGTCACATAAAATCAGGCAGAATAACGCGTATTCATGCCCCTTACCAATATACGCGCCGGGATACCGTTTTGCCCAACACTGCCAAACGCCCGCGGTAATCGGCGTAGCTACTAAAAACCGTGAAATTTTGGGACAATGCCTTTAATTTTATAAAATAGTGTCGATTATATACTAGGTTTTTATATTTAATGGTTGGGAGTATTCTATGGAAAAACTGTTTCGCTGCATTTTCTGCACAATTCTTCTAATTGTTTTATTTACAAGCGGATTCTTCTATGTGGATGCCGCTGATTCTGTAACGGAATTTAACATTGCTGTAACCGGGGATAAAATTCCGGATACGGAGCTTTATGCAAGCACCGCTACAATTGCTCTTCAGCCACAAAACGACTTCAAGGATCTCGTTGCCTATATTAATTATGACGGAATTTGGATGAAGCTGCCTGATCGCCAAAAGAATGTATATTATGTTTCATTTTCCGGTGACGGCAACTATTCCTTCCAGTTTCGAATGGAAGACAGCCAGACAAAGGCCAGTACAATCAAAGAAGTTGATTTTACGATTGATTCGCAGTTTGCAAAGCTCCTAAACGATGTAAAAGCCCTGCCGAATCTAAACACATCCACCGATGAAACGGTCACGAAGAATAAGGCTGTGATTCTTTCCCTGAAGAAAAGATATAACCAGCTCCCCGCCGATCAAAGGCTTCTGTTCCCCGTTTATCCGAAACACATTTTAACGACCTACTATCAATGGCTGGCAAACATTGAGCCGTCCATTAATTACAAGGAGCCTGAATCGCCGGTAATTGCAATCAAATGTGCATTACCCGTTGTGAATAATATTTATTCCGGTCCGGTCACAATTACGGTTACTCCAAAGAACACGTGGAACCTGCATGCCGTTTGGGTAAAAATCAATGATGGCTGGCATACCATGCAAAAAGGCCAGAACAGTGAATACACATTCACGCTGACGGATGAAAAAAGCTATCACCTGGACTTTTGTGTGCAGGATCAAAACAATAACACCAGTGAAAGCGCAAGCGCGGATTTTATGATTCATTCTGCGGCCTATCAAATTGTTTCTGAGACAGAGCGGTTATATACTCAGGCTTCCACCCTGAGTAAGGATTCCTATTTGGCCGCACTTGAAAGCACCTATATGCAATATCTTTCCGCTTCTCCTCTGCAACAATTTCAAATTTCTACGGAAATAACAAACCGATTGGAAACAATGTATTCAAATGCTTTAAGCATGTACAATATATCGAACATCGCATACGATGAAAAAGGCAATTTTCTAAAAGCGTACGGCATGCTCACCCGGCTGAATACAGCTCCCGGGACTCCCAATCTAAAATTATCTGCAGACCGCGTGAACCGGGTCTTGTTTGGGCAAGTAAAACCAAAACAGAATATAAAAGCGGAATATAATATTGCATTTTTTTCCGCAGAAGGTGAACCGGTCTCTTATCAAATTGAAAATAACGCTCCGATCTTGATTTCTATACAGGTTCCAGAAGATTTAAAAGGCAAAAAGAATGTTGATCTTCTTGTTATGAAAGATGGGGAATACGTCAGCACAGGCGCAAAAGTGCGAAGCACCAAAGACGGTCTTGTGCTGCTATTCCGGACTTTCCAAACCGGAAGCTATGCGTTTGTCTGCGATTAACGGGTAAGTGCTTATTTTATAATAAATCCTATAATTGTAATATTTATCTCGTTTTTTTATATTAACCGCATGATTCGCGCATATTTATTGAATTCCTATGACTATACTATAGTAAAATAAAGTTGGAACAGGAGTGAATTATATGCCTCGCGGAGTAAAAAGAACGCCGGAATCAATTGATAGTCAGGTTGCAGAAATTCAGTCAAAGATAGAACTTTATCAATCAAGAATTACAGAATTAAACGCAAAGAAAAAGAGTCTGCTGTCATCAAAAGAAAAAGCGGAAAAAGAAGCTTTATATGAACTTGTGAAAAAATCCGGCCAGTCGCCGTCTGAAATCATTAAACAGCTGTCGAGATAACAGTTTCTCTTATTTCTATCTCAAAAGCTGAACGATCCGAAACAACATGGCCGACCAAAGCGTAAATCTGCATCAGAAAAAAGTGTAAAAAGAAAAAGCCTCCAGTCGTACTGAACTACGATTGGAGGCTTTGATAATAGAAGTCAAAAAAGCATTGCGGCGCCGATGATTCCCGCCTGATTTCCCAACGTGCACGCCTCTATGCGGGTAATGCTTGCATCACATCCCCCAAATGCCTGTGCGTACGCTTTTTTGCGCAGAGGCACAAGCAGCGCATCCCCTTCCTTGCTAATGCCTCCTCCCAGGCTGATGATTTCCGGCTGCAAGATATTAATAATATTGGCGACCCCGCACGCGAGATAATCAAGATAGGTTTCCACCACTTTTTCGGCCTCGAAGTCACCACATTTCATTGCTTCAAACGCCGTGCGTCCGTCAATTTTTCCGGTTTCCGCGGCGATTCTGCCCATCAGGCTTTCCGGGCTGCGGCTGATTGCCTCTTTTGTAAAAGCGATCAGCGCGGTGGCGGAGGCATATGCTTCCAAACAGCCCCGCCGACCGCAGGTGCACAGGCGTCCGCCCTGTTCGATTACCATATGCCCGAATTCGGCGGCTCCGAAGCAATGCCCGCTCCAGATCTGCGCGTTCATCACAACGCCGGACCCGACGCCTGTTCCCAAAGTCAGAATGACCGCACTTTGCGCGCCTTTGGCGCTGCCCGCGCAGGCCTCGCCCAGCGCCGCCACGTTTGCGTCATTTCCCATCCGCACAGGCTTCCCAGTGCGGCTTTGCAGATAATCGCGCATGGCAAACTCACGCCAGCCCAGGTTGTTGGAATATTCCACAATTCCGGACTTGGAGTTGACTGTTCCGGGGCAGCCGATTCCGATTCCGGCTATATCACACCAGGCCAGATTTTTCTGTTCCAGAATTGCGGAGCATGTTTTCAGCAGATCATCGCAGACCGCTTGTGCCGGACGCGGCAGCGCAGTCGGGCAGTTGGACTGTGCCAGAATGCGGCAGTCCTCATCAACAAGGCCCGCTTTTATAGTGGTTCCCCCGAGATCAATTCCCATATAAAGCTTCATGGCTGCCTCCTAAAGTGTTATAAACAAAAATGAGCCCCGACCTGACATCGTGAACTCTGAATAGCAGCTGGGAATAAACAGATTTCCGCCTTTTAAGAGCGCTCTTGCGGCGCTGTCACAACATAACGTTGCCCCTCCGTCGGTGCAAAGAATGAAAACAAAGCTGTTGCCATCCAGTTTGCGGGTGTAGCTGCCGTCAAGCACTACTTCCTCCACATTAAAATAATCACATCGGGCCAGTCTACGGGCGCTGTAACCGGCGGTTCTCTCCAATACTGCCGCATTGGGGGCATCAGCACTAGCAGGCCGCAGATCTGCAACCTCAAGTGCCTTTTCAAGGTGCAGCGCGCGCGGTTTTCCATCCGCGCCCAGACGGTCATAATCATAAACCCGATAGGTCGTATTAGAGTTTTGCTGAATTTCAGCCAGCAGAATACCTGCTCCGATTGCGTGTATTGTCCCAGCAGAGATAAAAAAGACATCGCCCTTTTTGACAGGCATTTTTTGAAGAATTTCGGTAACGGTTCCGTCTATCAGCCTGCGCCGCATCTCTTCTTTGGAAATTTCCTGCCTGCATCCGAAATATAAAAATGCGCCGGGTTTCGCGCTGAGCATATACCACATCTCGGTTTTACCCAATCCGTTTTCGTTGCGCAGCGCATAAGCATCATCCGGGTGCACCTGAATGGAAAGCGGTTTTTGTGCGTCAATCAATTTCACAAGCACCGGAAATTTTGTATGTACCGAAAATCGGGTACCCAGTAATTCAGGAAACTGTTTTACAAACTCTGAAAATTTGGTACCGGAGTAATCTCCTTCCGCGATTATGCTTTCCCCGTCGGGATGTGCGGACAGTTCCCAGCTTTCCGCAACGCGTTCCAGATCAGTCTGCTTATGAAACTCCTCTTTTAATTTTGTTCCGCCCCAAAGATAGTCCTTATAAGCAGGGGTCAACTGAAAAGGCAGCATGACGTTTCCTCCTTGCAGTCATGATTCTTTATCAAAAAAGGTCAGCATGCAAACAGTTCCGACTCCACTAACGCACAAATGAAATGATAGATCATCAGGTGGTACTCCTGAATGCGGTAGGTTTCTTCCGCCGGAGCAATGACACAGCAGTCCGCTATTTGCCAAAGCTTTCCTCCGTCTCTTCCCGAAAGCGCGGCGCATCTGATTTCTTTTGCTTTGGCCGTCATCAGCGCATACCATACATTTTTGGCGTTACCGGATGTGCTGATTCCCAACACGAGATCCTCCGGCTTTGCGTATGCCGCCACCTGCTGGGCATAAATCAAATTCGCGTCCACATCATTGCCGAAAGCGGAATTTAAAGAGGCGTGCGCGTTCAGGGAGATTGCAGGCAGCCCCCGCTGCAATTTTACTGCAACTTCATATCCTTCATTCCCAAACAAAGCCCGAAACTGGTCTTTCAAAGAATCTTCCAGCGGTCTTTTCAGTAGAAACCCCTTCATCAGTTCGCCAACGATATGATCAGAATCCGCGCAGCTGCCCCCATTTCCGCAGACAAGAAGTTTTCCCCCGGCAGCGTAGGTATCCAGCAGCATGCCGCATACCGCTAAAATGGATTGCCTGATGGGCTGAAGGTCCTGATGCTGCACAAAAAAGTCCTGAACTGTTTGTTCTGTCTTGTTTTTCATTCTTTTCCTCCCCAGATGCTATTAAGTTAAAAACCGCGCTGGAATCGTGAGCCGGAAATTTCCCGGGCATACCATGCAACCGTCAGTGCGGCAGCATCTCCAACCGACTCTGATAATTGGCTGGGAACCACTTCACAGGCGGCTCTGGCCGGTGTGAGCGTCTCACGGCGGATGACCTCTTCCGCTGACGGCCACAGTTCCTCATAGCAGCGCGCAAAAATGCCGCCGATCACAATTCTTTGGGGATTGAGCAGATCAATCAGAATCGACAGCCCTTTTCCCAGCTGCGCGCCCACTTGTTTTAAGATTTCTTTGGCCAGTGCGTCTCCCGCTTTTGCGGCAAGCCCGACCTTTTCCGCGGTGAGGCTCTCCAAGTCAGCAGCGCCCGGGCAAAGCGCCGGCATCCTCCTCGCCTGCAATTCCTGCATTGCGACCGCCTTCGCAAACTGCGCAATGCCTCCCCCGCTGCAAAATCCCTCGAAAGAGCCCATTTTCCCGTATCCAACGGGGCCGTAATCGGACAGGCGAATGTGGCCTAGTTCGCCCGCCATATCGCTTGCACCGGTATAAAGCCGATTGTTGAGAATCAGGCCGGCACCCAATCCGGTGCCGAAAGTCAGAAAGGCCATGTCCGAACAGCTTTTTCCTGCCCCAAACCGCCATTCCGCAAGCGCGCAGGCATTTGCGTCGTTGCAGAGCGTTGCTTTCCATCCGGTCTGTTTCTCGAAATAGTCTGTGACCGCAACGTGGTTCCAACCCGGCAGGTTGGGCGGGGAAAGAATCACTCCTGCTTTGCTGTCCAGCGGCCCGCCGCAGCTGATTCCGATTCGCTCCACCATTTGATTCTCATCCAAATGCCGCTTTAAGGAAATCAGATCTTCGCAGAGCGCATCCAGCATTTCTGCGGGGGTGTACTCTTGCGTTTTTCTGGAAGGGCATCGGTGCAAAATCCGGTATTCTTCGCCCGTTACCTCGCCAAGGCATACGGCGCATTTTGTTCCGCCAATGTCAACTCCGGCTGCCAGCATACAGTTGCTCCTTACTCCTATTCAGATTTGATAAAAGGTGGTTCCTACTTTGCGTAGAAACCACCTTTGCGTGTTGAAAACAAAAAGATCAGAGGGCATCCTTATTGATGACAGATACGCCTGTATCAATGTTCTTCTCGCCTGTGTCTTCGCCCGAAAGCGCCTTCACAGCTGTTTTCATGCCTTCGTAACCCATGACATCCGGGTTTTGCGCCATTGTGCAGAGCAGGTAGCCGTTTTTGATCAGGTTGAGAATTGTGTCGGATTTATCAAATCCAACGCCGACCACGGTTCCGCCGGCTTCCTGAATCGCATTACCCGCACCGACGGTGGAGCCTTCATTGGCGCCAAAGACGCCGACACAGCCCTGTGTAATATAATTTGCCGCGATGTCCTTGGATTTTGCCGCATCGCCTTCACCGTATTGTGTTTCCAGAATTTCAAATTTGCTGCCTTCAAAAGCGGAGCGGAAGCCTTCCTCACGTGCAACTGTGGAAGCGGTTGCCGCGTTGACATTTACGATGCCGATTTTTCCTTCAGTGGCGCCGGCAGCTTCCAACGCTTTGATCATTTCCTTGCCGGCGGTTGTGCCTGCCGCTTTATTGTCGGTTGCCAGGGTCTGGATTGCGGGGAAGTCGGCGGCGGAGTCAACATAAATAATCTTCACGCCCGCTCCTTCCGCTTCTTTCAGCGCGGCTGTTACGGCGTCAGGGCCATTCGCCGCCAAAAGGATGGCGTTTGCGCCGCCCGCTACCGCATTGTTGATGCATTCGATCTGTTTTACATCGTCCTTCACATCAGGAGCCAGCCAGGTGTAATTGATTTTATAGTTTACATTGGCAAGCTCAGAAACCGACTTTTTACATCCGGCATCCACATTGACCCAATGCTGGTCCATCTGATCCATGGTGATCAGGTAAACGTTATAGGATTCAGCGGCAAACGTGGAAGATGCGGATTCCGCGGGACTTTGTGCCGCCGAAGATGCTTCGGACGGCTGCGCGGCGGAAGAGGCCGCAGGTGCGGGAGAGCTGCCGCAGCCCGCCATTAAACCAAGCGTTAAAACGAGACCCAGTAAAGCCGAGACCAGTTTGCGTTTCATTTCAATTCCTCCTAAATAATTATCATCAAAGCTCACGCTTTAACTTCCGTGTTCGAAAGGGCTTTCTTCATCTTTTTTCTGGGTTTTCCGGTTCTGACGATGACGTCGAGCAGCACGGAGATGACGACGATCACGCCGATTACGATATTACGGATGGCAACCGGCGCACCCGCAAACTGTAAGCCGTTTTGCAGCACGCCCCAGATGGAGGCGCCTACAACGGTACCAATCAGAATGCCCTGTCCGCCGAGCGTGCTGACACCGCCGATTACAGAGGCGGCAACCGCGTACATTTCATACGTGTTGCCCGCGTCCATGGTCCCCATTCCACTGGTCGCGCAGATGATCAGTCCCACCACGCACGAGCAGATCGCACTGACGATATACGCATTGGTCGTCGTGGATACGATGTTAATGCCGGACAGCCTCGACGCCTCCACATTGCTTCCGATTGCATAGATATGGCGGCCGGTTCTGGTTTTGCTCAGAAGAAAATCGAAGATCAGCCAGAGGATTGCTGCAATCCAAATGGTATTAAAAACACCCAGCACCTTGCCGTAATAGAAAAAGTCCCGAAATCCCTGCGCCGCGTCCCCGATAGAGTCGGTATTATAGTTGTTATTGACAATCTGGGCGATTCCGCGGGCAATGGTCATTGTACCCAGCGTTGCAATAAACGGGGGAAGCTTGCAGTTTGCCACCAGCTGCCCGTTGATTACCCCCACCAAAACGCAGCAGATCATTGTAATAATCACTGCTACCCACGGGTTCATGCCTTTTGTCATCAGCGTCGCGGAAATCATACAACTCATGCCAACAACGGAACCGATGGAAAGGTCGATATTTCCGGTAATCAGCACGTAGGACTGCCCAATGCCGATCAGCAAAATCGGCGCGATCTGGCGCAGCAGGTTTGCCACGTTTTTATCGGAAAAAAACGTGGGGTTTAAAATGCCAAAGACGATGCAAAGAATGATTAGGCCGACCGTAACCGTAATAACCTGCCCCATGCCTCTGACGGCAATCAGTCGTTTCAAGGGGTTTTGACGATAGTTCTGTTTCATGTTCAACTCTCCCAAGGCAATTTTTATTCTTCAGGGGCTGGCCGCCGGATTCAGTTTCTGATCAAATTTGGTGGCACACTCCAGAATGCGGTTTTGGGTTGCCTCTCCAGCCATAAATTCGCCGGTGATCCTGCCGTCACACATGACAAGAATCCGGTCGCTGATTCCCATAATCTCCGACATTTCCGAAGAAACAAAGAATACGCCGATTCCGCGTTGCTTTAAACGGTTCATCAGATTGTAGATTTCCACCTTGGCGGCAACGTCGATTCCGCGCGTCGGTTCATCGAATATCACAACGCGGGAATTACGCGCCAGCCATTTGCCAACAACCACCTTCTGCTGGTTGCCGCCGGACAGGCTCCCCGCATCCACTTCCGCGTTTGGAAGCCGGATGGTAAGCTCCTCTACTGTCTGATTCACCATTGCCGTTTCCTTTGCGCGGTTTATAACGCCCGCGCGTCCGCAGAGAATGTCCAGATTGGGCAACGCAATGTTTTCACGGATGCTCAGTTTTGTGCAAAGGCCATCTTTTTTCCGGTCCTCCGGCACAAGGACCAGACCGTTTTTAATTGCATCCTTGGGTTTCTGGATGGAAATAGTCTTTCCGTCCAGAATGATCTCTCCGCTTTCTTTTGGGTCGACGCCGAAAACCGCCCTTGTCATTTCGGTTCTTCCCGCGCCCATCAATCCGGCGATGCCGACAATTTCGCCCTCATACAATTCAAAGTTGATCTCCCTGACCAGTTTCCCTGCGTTGAGATTTTTGACCTCCAGTATTTTCCCCCCGCGTCCAGTTTCCACTTTCGGGAATTTTTCTTTAATTTCCCGGCCTACCATGTTGGAGATGATCTCCTGCATGGTAGTCTCTGCAAAGTTCATATTGGACACATACCGGCCGTCTCGCATGATGGTGACGCGGTCAACAATGTACTGCAGCTCTTCCAGCCGGTGAGAAATATAAACGATTCCGCAGCCTTCGCCCCTCAGCTTGCGTATGATGGTAAACAAATCATCGATTTCTTTTGAAGTCAGCGCCGAGGTGGGTTCATCCATAATCAGAATTCTGGCGTTTGTAGACAAAGCCTTTGCAATCTCCACCATCTGCTGTTTTGAAACTGCAAGGTCACCAACAATGGTCTCCGGCGAAATTGCAATGTTCAGCCGGTCAAGTATTTTTTGAGCCTGACTGTTCATTTCCTTGTTGGAGAGCACGC
>CAUQLV010000041.1:0-24197 GCA_963519235.1 uncultured Oscillospiraceae bacterium | reverse complement strand
TTTTTTTTTTTTTTTGCCCTTTTTTAAACTCTTTTTTCAACTTCGTGTTTTTTATAAAAATTTTAAATTGGGGGGCGCCCCGTTTTACGGGGCGCGCTCCCCCCAACATACCGAATGTCATTTCCCATTCAACGCGCGTAATATTCCGACTGTGCGCGAGATGCATACATGCCGTTGTTTTCGCAGACCACACGGCCATCCGTGACCACCTGTGTGCCGCGCAGGAATACAGCTTTTGCCCTGCCGAACGTTTTCTGGCCTTCATACGGCGTATAATCCACATTTTGATACTGCGTTTGTGCATGGATACTGCTTTGAAAGAGTGGGTCCCACACAACGATATCCGCGTCGCTGCCGACGGCAAGCACCCCTTTTTGCGGATAAAGCCCGAACAGGCGCGCTGTGTTTTCGCTCAGCAGCTTTGCCATCTGCTCAACAGTCATTTTTCCTGTCATAACACCCTGGGTATACATCATAACCGGACGGTGCTCGATGCCGGGAAGCCCATTGGGGATTTTGCTGAAATCCTCTTTTCCAAGATCCTTCTGGCCTTTCCAGTTGAAACTGCAGTGGTCGGTGGAAATCGTGTCAATTTCTCCCGCCTCCAGCGCCCCCCACAACGCAGCCTGATCCGCTTTCTTGCGCAGCGGCGGCGAGCAGACATATTTTGCGCTCTCAAATCCGGGCAGACTGTAAAGACTATCCTCCAGCGTAAAATACTGCGGGCAGGACTCAATATAAACCTTCTGGCCGCGGGCGCGGGCGCGGCGCACCTCTTCCAGCCCCGCCTTGGTGCTCAGGTGCACAATGTTGATCGGAACGCCTGCAGCCTGTGCGATATAGCAGTAGCGCGCAACCGCTTCTGCCTCTACAAAATCCGGACGGGAAAGCGGGTGATAGTTTGGCGTCAAATGGCCGGCTGCCCGATTTTCCGCGACCATCCGGTTGACAAGGTCGCCGTTTTCGCAGTGCACACCGATGATGCCGTGCACCTGCCCCACCCGTTTCAGAATCTCATACAGTTCCCCATCCGAAACCCGCAGATTGTCATAGGCAAGGTACAGCTTAAAGGAGGTGATGCCCGCTTTCACCATTTCGTCAAGTTCGGCGGAGACCGCCGGGTTCCAGTCCACAATCGCCATATGGAAACCGTAGTCGCAGGAGCTTTTTCCGGCTGCTTTGCCGTGCCAGGTTTTGAGCGCCTCCGACAGCGTTTTCCCCTTATCCTGTGTGGCGAAATCCAGCAGCATGGTGGTTCCGCCCGCTATCGCCGCGCGGGTGCCACTGTAAAAGTCATCCGCTGTCAGGGCAGTTCCCGTGTCCATGTCCAGATGCGTGTGCGCATCGATAAACCCCGGAAACAACAGGCATCCGGCGGCGTCAAATGTTTCGCAGCCATCCTCGGACAGATTCGCTCCGATTGCCGCAATTTTGCCATCTTCCACGAGCAAATCCGCGTCAAACTTTTTCTGCGAAGTAACAATCGTTCCGTTTTGAATGAGTGTTTTCATGGAAATTTACCCCTTCTCCGTACATTCTGTCTTGATTATGATGCCAAGAAAGGGCAGGCCTTCGCCCACCCTTTTCTGATTCACTTTTAAAGCATATAGCTATATTCCAAAGCAACTGCCGAAATCAGTTCACAGATGTCCTTGGGAAGCTCGCAGTCAGAACCGGACACGGTATAGTCCCCTACCTGACCATCCAGACGGACGCGGTAAAGCTGCTTTTCGGGATTCAGCTGCAGGAATCCTTCGTTCGTGCTGTTCTCAAAATCCTCTTCGCTCCAGAACAATGTGAATTTGTCCTTGTACGGCCTGCTGTCATACGGGCAGAAGGTGCCGCAGTTACCGCACTCGTTGCACATGCCATCGATATGGACAATCTGGCGCATACCATGGCCTTTCACGCACACAGCGACATTGGCGCGGTTCGGGCACACATCCACGCAGCATTCGCAGACGGTCGCGCATTCCAGGCAGCGCTCATCTTCGGTGCATTTGGAACAGTTCGAATAAAGTGTGCCCTTTTTGCGATATGCCGGGCCCGCGTCCGGATTGACATTCTGTGCCTCGTAAGCATCGGTTTTAATGCCGGCAATTGCTTTCGCGACTTTCATCGCGTCGGCAATTGCCTCCACGACCGTGGACGGGCCTCTGTTCGCATCGCCGGTCACATAGATGCCCGAAATGCTGGTTTCAAGGGTATCCGCGTTTACCTGCACCTTGCCGCTCTCATCAAGCGCAATGCCGTTCGCGGTATAAAATTCCCCGTCGATACGTTCGCCAACCGCAGCGATGACAGTGTCAGCAGGCACTTCCACCACTTCCCCCGTGTCAACGGGCCGGCGGCGTCCGGATGCGTCCGGTGCGCCCAGCGCCATCTTATGGCAGGTCAGCACACCGTCTTTCACGCCAACGGGCGCCAGCAGCTCGCAGAACTCCACGCCGTCGTCAAGCGCAAGGGTGAGTTCTTCCTCATCCGCAGGCATGTAACGCTTATTGCGGCGGTAAACCAACCGCACCTGCTTGACGCCTTCCACGCGTTTTGCGGCGCGCGCAGCGTCCATAGCGGTGTTTCCTCCGCCGATTATTACAACATGCTCGCCAAGGCTCAGCTCATCTGGGCTGCTCTTGCACTGCTCCAGGAAATCCAGTACATTTATCGTCTTGCCATACTCCAGCTCCAAACGGCCCGGATTCCACGCGCCGTTCGCAAGGATAACATGAGTATAGCCCTTCTTTTTCAGCTCCTCCACAGAGGTAATTTCCACGCCGCACTCAAATTTTGCGCCCAGCGCCTGCGCCATCGCAATATCCTTTTCAATCGCGGTAGTGGGAATGCGGAACGCGGGAATGACATGGCGCACGATGCCGCCGAGCTGATCGCGTTTTTCAAATACGGTAACAGGAATGCCGGCGCGAGCGAGGAAAAAGGCTGCAGAAATGCCTGCCGGTCCGCCGCCGACCACCGCGACACGGATGTCCTCCGAAGTGGCCTCCGGCTTTTTGAGGGATTTCATAAGTTCCTCAAAGCCGCCTTTCGCAGCAACCAGTTTGCTGCTGCGGATCTGCACGCTCTTTTCATAGCTGTTGCGCGTGCATTTGTCCATACAGCGGTGGGAACAAATCGTGCCTGTGATGAACGGGAGCGGGTTGCGCTCGGTAATCACCTTGAGGGCTTCGAGGTAGTTGCCTTCTCCGACCAGCCGCAGATAGGCGGGAATATCCTGTTCGATGGGACAGCCGCCGCGGCAAGGCGCGGTGAAGCAATCAATGAGAGGCACTTTTTTATTCAGCTTCCGGCGCGGCAGAGGCTTAATGGCTTTGCGGTAATGCGGGTCGGTCATGCAGTCCTCGGTGTAATCCGAGATTGCCGCCACGTTCACGCCGGAGAACGGCTGGTCGCCGCCGTTCTGCAGCTTCTTTGCCATCTGAAAGATCCGCTGGTAGCCACCGGGCTTAAGCAGGGTAGTCGCAATCGTAATCGGCCAGATGCCGGCTGCAAACAGACGCTCAATATTGTAATAATCTGCGCCGCCGGAAAATGAGATGCGCAGCTTCCCTTCAAATTCGCTCGCAATCATCCGCGCGACCGAGATGGTCAGCGGGTAAAGCGGGCGGCCGGACATATACATTTCCTCGCTGGGCAGTTCGCCCGCCGCGACATCGACCGGAAAAGTGTTGGTCAGCTTCACGCCGAATTCCAGCCCGCGTTCCTCGGTCAGTTTCATCAGGCGGCGGATCATGGGAACCGCGTCCGCAAACTGCAGATCTTCCTTAAAGTGGTGATCGTCAAACTTTACATAATCATAGCCAAGCGCGTCCATCGTTTTGCGGGCATATTCGTAGCCCAGCAATGTTGGGTTGCACTTGATATACGTGTTGAGGTTTTTCTCTATAATCAGGTAGGTGGCAATTCGCTCAATTTCTTCGGGAGGACAGCCATGCAGGGTGGAAAGTGTAATCGAGTTGCTCACATGCGGTGTGATTGATTCGATAAATGCCTCATCGACCCGGCTGAACTTTGCAATATTTTTGAACGCATAGTCTCTGCATTCTTTCCAGATGGATGTATCTTTTGCATTCTTCATGCCCTCGATATAGGCGTCTACCTTTTCGCCCTGAATCCCCTCAAGGTCATAACCAACGCTCATATTGAAGATAAAGCCGTCATCGCTTCCAAGCGCAAGTTCTCGCGCGAGCAGCTTGCAGGCGAACCATGCTTTCACATATTCCTCGAACGCTTCGGGTACACGCAGTTCCGTGGACCATTCACAGTTGTAGCATTCATCCTCCGCAGCAATACACGGCTTGCTCACGCACGCGGAAAGTTCTTCGCCGTCCATTTTCTGTACGGTTTTCAGTTCAAAGAAACGGCTGCCGGCGGCATACGCCGCAATGATGTTCTGCGCCAGCTGGGTATGCGGGCCGGCGGCAGGCCCAAACGGGGCTTCCAGCTTCTCCGCAAAAAGAGGCAGCTTTTGCTCGTCCGGTTCGTGCGAAAACAGTTTCGAAATGCCAAAAACCGAACCTCTCGATTTATATTCTTCCAAAACCCAGTCCATCAGTTTTTCAAACGGGATTGGGCGCATGATATCACTCATCTGTATTCCTCCTGATTCAACTATCGGTGAAGCCGCCGGATCGAACAAGCGGCCGTTGGTTTTATGGTTTCCAAAGATCAGGCATTGATACGGCTCCAGAGGTCGGTCGCCTGCTCCCGTGATTTCGCAAGAATTTTCGCGCCATCAATGCCGACCAGTTCGCGGTCTTTCATTCTGAGTTTGCCGTCGATAATCGTGGTTACGACGTCATGTCCCATCATACCAAACAGCATATGCCCATTACAGTTGTCCGCATGCATCGGTGTCAGCGGATCGTAGTTCACGACAATGATGTCCGCCGCCGCGCCCTCTTCCAACACGCCAAGCTTTTTGTCGAAATAACGGGCGCCTATGGCCGCGTTGTTTTCAAACAGCATCTGCGGAACCTCACCCCAGGCCACGGTGGGATCGCAGAGATTGTGCTTGTGCAGGCAGTTCGCCGCTTTCATCGACTCAAACATATCGTTTGTATAACCGTCGGTTCCAAGCCCCACCAGCAGACCGCGATGCATCATTTCCAGCGTGGGCGGGCAGCCCACCGCATTGCCCATATTGGATTCCGGATTATGCACGATCATCGTATCAGTTTCTTTCAGGATGTCCATTTCAATTCCGTTGATGTGAATGCAGTGCCCCGTAATGGTCTGACTGCCAAGAATCCCATTGTCATGCAGGCGGTTGATAACACGTTTGCCGTACTTTTTCAGAGAATCGTAAACGTCCGCCATGCCTTCCGCGACATGGATATGGAAGCCGACCCCTTTCGGCGTGTTCTCCCTGCAATGCGCAAGGGTGGAATCCGAAAGCGTAAAGGATGCGTGCAGGCCCATCATTCCCTTACGCATATCCGTGTCGTCATTTTTACACGAACGAATAAAATCGGCATTTTCCTTCACGGCGGCTTTCATTTTTTCTTCGCCGTCACGGTCGGACACTTCATAGCAAAGACAGGTCCGCACACCCAGCTCCTTTGCCGCGTCCGCAATCACAAACAGGCTGCCCTCAATCCCGCCATAACTGGCATGATGATCGAATACAGTCGTCACACCGCAGCGAATGCAGTCAAGATAGGTGGTGAGCGCGCTCATTTTAGTATCTGCAAGCGTCAGATGGCGATCGATTGTCCACCACTGGCCGTCCAGAATGTCAAGAAAATTTTTGGGCTGATAGCCTTTGATTGAGAGCCCTCTCGCAAAGGCACTATAGATATGATTGTGCGCATTAATCAGGCCGGGCATAATCACGCCGCCGTGGGCGTCGACAAATTCCGCCTCAGGATAGTTCGCGCGCAGCTCCTCTGTGGTACCAACCGCTATAATTCGGTCTTGTTCAGCGGCCACGCAGCCGTTTTCAATCAGCCGGTGATTTTTTCCTCGTGTAATCAGTCTTCCGTTTCCTACCAGCAACATCATCTGTTCCTCCTTTATTCATCTTCGAAACCAGCAACAGCAAAAAAGGCGCCCACCCATCGGATGAACCCCCAAAATTCGGCCGCTTGCAGAGGATGCGGGAAAGCCGAATTTTCGATGATCATCCAGCCCGTGCGCGAAGCACTCCGTTGCAGCTACCTATCTTAAATTGTGAAAAACGAACAGGAATATTCCCTGTTTTTCTTTGACATGATTATAACATCATCATAAACCTTTTTATGGGTTGCTTCGCCGCTAAGCGCAGCCACAAACAGCGAAGCTGTTTGTTTTACTGTTATTATAACATGATTGGCGTCAGATCGCAATAGGTGTAAACAATATTCTCAAAAAAATTTTTTAGGTTTTACTTTTTTTATTGCTTTTTTTGCAAAAAGTTGATATGATAGCATAGATCGAGTACTATTCAGAAAGGGATGTTCAAAATGCTTCCGGAATTGACGCTTCATACACTGAAACAAATTGCTTACGGAATCGCACAGCAGTTTGGAAGTAACTGCGAAGTCGTGATACACGACCTGACAGATAACAATACAGAAAGCTCCGTTGTAGACATCGTGAACGGACATGTTACCAACCGCAAGCCGGGAGACGGCCCTTCTCATGTTGTTTTGGAAGCCCTCCACGGTGACCGCAGCAACCTGCATGACCACTTGAATTATCTGACGAAAACCAAAGACGGGAAAATTCTGAAGTCGAGCACCATTTATATCCGCGACGGTTCGGGGGAAGCAATCGGTGTTTTCGGAATTAACTTTGACATCACCAGCCTTTTGATGATCGAAAACTCTATTAAGCCGCTGATTACAACGGAAACCGGAAGTGACAAAAAAGAACCGGAGCGGATTTCGCAGAATGTGAATGATCTGTTGGATGAGCTGATCGAGCAGTCGGTCAAGCTTGTCGGAAAGCCGGTAGCCCTGATGACGAAGGACGACAAGATCAACGCCATTCAGTTTTTAAACAACACCGGCGCATTTCTGATTACCAAAAGCGGCGATAAAGTTTCCAAATATTTCGGAATCTCCAAATATACCCTTTACAGCTATATTGATGCTAAAAACTGAATTGCCTGATGGAATTAGAAGGCGGACGCTTCGCGTCCGCCTTCTTTTTATTTTCGGATCATATTGAGATACCGGTAGATGGTCGGGACGGAAACGCCCAGCTTTTCCGCAACGCAGACGATGGAGCCTTTCACCAAAAATGTACCGAGCTCATCGAGCTTTTCCACAATTTCCAGCTTATCCTTCTGGCTCATCCTGCCAACCAGTTCTTCAAGGTTGGGACAGACGCGGAACAGGTTGGCCTGCACCAGATCGCTGACATTCATGGTAAAGTTCTCCGTAACCCCGCCGCCCGTCTGGATGCCCAGCGCAGAAATCAGAGATTCCAACTGCAGATGGGCTTCCGTAAGTGCATGATAATCCGTATTGACACAAAGCATGCCTACCATGGCGCCTGTGTCATCTTTAATAAAAAAAGTGGATGATTTCAGGCTGTGACCGTTTTTTGCAACACCCTGATAATTGGCCATGTAAGGGAGCTGCTCGAACGATGCCGTTTTTAAAATATTCAGCGATAAATCTGTGATGGGTGAGCCGACCTCTCTGCCGCTGAGATGCCCATTGCGGATTGCAACGACAGATTTGTGCCAGTCCGTCAGGTCGTGCAAAACGACCTCGGTATTCCCGCCCATACAGTCAGCGATAAAATCAACCATGGGAAGATAGGAGATTAATAGCTTATGCAAATCATCCTCCCCTTCTTGATGTTTATTTTGTTTGTTCTTGATCCTTCGGGAGAATTGTATTCAGCAGAATTGCCATCAGCGTGGCAATCACTACGGAAGAGCTTCCAAACACCGTGGTAACCCAATCAGGGAAACCGCCAAGGCTGCCGGACACCGAAGTAACGCCGACACCAAGCGCAACCGCAAGACCAACCACCGCAACATTGCGCTGCGTCAGTTTTTCGGATGTGATCATACGAATACCGGTCATTGTGATCGTCGCGAACACAGAAATCGTGGCACCGCCAATCACGCTTTGCGGAATGGTTGTAAGTGCGGAAGCAAATTTAGGAATAAATCCAGCAACCAGTAGCACGCACGCCGCAAATGCAAATACAATTTTATTGACGACACGGTTCACGGTGACAATACCGACGTTCTGGCTGTAGGACGCGGTGGGCAAACCGCCGAAGAATGCACCCAGAATGCTTGCAGCACCCTGCGCGACAATGCCTCCGGAAAGTTCCTTGTCGGAAGGCAGGCGGTCAAGCCCGCCCAACGTAGTGGAACTCAAGTCGCCAATGGTCTGCACGGAATTGACGATATACATGATTGCCATAGAAATACAGGCGCTGATGTTAAATTTCAAACCGAAATGCAGGGGGCCAACCAACTGGAACCAGCCGGCGGTGCCAACTGCTTCAAAGGAAACCATCCCCATCATCAGAGCAACCACATAGCCTATAATCATACCCAGCAGGATTGAAGCCAGTTTGCTGACGCCTTTGGTGAAATAGTTAAAGAAGATCACCGCGGCAAATGTAATAATTGCAACAAGCCAATTTTTCGGAGATCCGAAAGTCGGGCTTGCCGCACCGCCGGCCATATATTTTACTGCGGTCGGATAAAGGGAAAGACCAATCGTAAAAATAACTGTGCCGGTTACCAGCGGCGGGAAAAATCTGCGCAGCTGCTTGAGAAAAATGCCGAACAGAATCGCAACACAGCCGCCGACAATCTGCGCGCCTAAAATAGTGGCAAGATCAAATTTTCCGCCGATCGCAAGCAGCGTCGGCACATAGGCGAAGCTGATGCCCATAATCACAGGCAGTCCCGATCCAATGTGCTTGCCCAGCGGATACAGCTGAATCAGGGTGGCAATCGCTGTGATCAGCAAAGACACCTGAACCAGAATAGTCTTATCCGGGCCGCTCAGGCCAACCGTATTTGAAACCAACAGGGCCGGGGTAACCACGCCGACAATCGCCGCAACCACATGCTGAAGCCCAAGGGGCACCACTTGCTTCATGGGAGGCACGCCGCCCAGTTCAAAAATGGATCCCGAGCCTTGTGTACTATGATCCTTCATTCAAACACAACCTTACAAATTTTTTTTAGGAAAACTGTATTTTTATTTGATATGTTATTAATATAACTTATGTAAGGTGGGTTTGCAAGAAGATTATCAAAGTTTAATAAAAAAATATTACAGTAAATTTTGTATAACCTGTTAGAAGTATTACTTATTTGACTGCAATTGCTTCGATTTCAAACAGAGCTGCCTTCGGAAGTGCCGCAACCTGCACACAGGAACGAGCCGGACAATCCCCTTTAAAATAGTCTGCATAAATTGCGTTAATTGCAGCGAAGTCCGCCATGTTGGCAAGAAAAACAGTCGTTTTAACTACATCAGCGTAATCCATTCCGGCTTCTTTCAATACTGCACCCAAGTTGTCCAGCGCCTGTTTCGCCTGCGCTTCCACTCCGTCAGGCAGCGCGCCACTGACAGGGTCAAGGCCAAGCTGGCCGGAAGTATACAGGACGTTTCCGCCCATGACCGCATGAGAATAAGGCCCAACAGCGGCAGGGGCATTTTTTGCAGAAATGACTTTGTTCATGGTTTTAATACCTCCAATAAAAAAATAAGGAATGCATTGATTATATCATATTTTTAACATTTGTAATAGATTTTTATTAAACATTTTAAAAAAAATAATATTTTCTTAACGTGATGGCTTTATTCTTTCACGTAATTGAACGTTTATGATGGTAAATAAAAACTGCCTGCTTCATGCAGGCAGTTAAAATCTGGGCAACAGCCGTATTTCAGCTCTTTAAAAAAAGAAGCCTGTTTGGGGGAAGCCGTGCAAAGAGCTGATCGGAGGCAGAAAGCTGTAATGCTCTTTCTGCCTGCGCTTTGGAGCAGATGGCATACAGCGGTTCCCTTGCTCCCTTCTTCTCCAGCTTTACGGTTGACTCGTAAAGGCTTTCGGAAATTTCCTGAACCTTTACAGAAAATCCGTCTTTCTCGTCACAGAACTCGATGTCCCCGCCGAATATCCCGACCCATGCGCAGCCTTCTTTTGCTGCGGCCGGTTCAATGTGAAGGTTCCAATCGGGCACATTCCCCGCGCTGTCCAATTTGGCAAGGTTCGGGCAGCAGAGCAGCTTTGCCGACGCAAATTTCTTGGGGCTTGAGAACAGCAATTTCGTGCCGCCTTCCTCCACCTTTTCGCCGTCTGACACAATAGCTGCGCGTGAGCTGTAACGGTATATTTCGTTAAAATTATGGGAAACCAGTATCGCCGGGCCTGCAAATGTTTCCAGCGCCTTTGAGAAATCCGATTCGATCTCCTGCCGAAGACGCCCATCCAAAGCGGAAAAAGGCTCATCCAGCAGCAGAATTTCCGGTTCTGCGGCCATCATCCGCGCCAGAGCCACTCTCTGCTGCTGTCCTCCGGACAGCTGACACGGACGGCGGGTTTCCAGCCCTTCCAAATGCAGCAGCCGAAGCATTTTTGCAATCTGCGCTTCGCGTTTCTGTTTTTCACTTATTCCCGCGGCAATATTCTGTTCCACCGTCATATGGGGAAACAGCGCGTAGTTTTGAAACATCATCCCGACATTCCGGCTGCGGGGTGGCAGGTTAATCCCCTTTTCGGAGTCAAACAGCGTTTTGCCGTTCAGGATAATTCTGCCGCTGTCGGGCTTGACGATCCCGGCGATACAGCGCAAAGTCATGCTTTTGCCGCTGCCGGACTCGCCAAGAATTCCCAAGACCTCTTGATCTTCTGTTTCCAGCTGCATGTTCAGAGAGAATCCCTGAAATTTCTTTCGGATATCCACCAGAAGGCTCATGCGCCGCCTCCTTTCGCCCGGGCGTTAAAATAGTTCATCAGCCCGAGCGCAAGACAGGATACTGCGGTGATCACCGCGACCCAAATTCCGGCGGTGCGCATATTGCCCGCCGCAGTCGCAAAATAAATGGCAATCGGAATCGTCTGCGTGCGCCCCGGAATATTCCCCGCAATCATCAGCGTCGCGCCGAACTCGCCGAGCGCGCGCGCAAAGGAGAGTGCCGTGCCCGCCGCGATTCCCGGCCAGGCCTGCGGAATTAAAATGCGGATAAAGATGGTGAACTCGGACATTCCCAGGGTTCTGGCGGCCCAGACAAGATTTTCGTCCACCTGCTCAAAAGCGCCTTTCACCGCGCGGTACATCAGCGGGAAAGACACGACAACCGCAGCCGCCACGGTGGCCTGCCATGTGAAAATCAGCGACAGCCCCATCTGCGCCAGCGCTTTTCCCAGCGGGCTGTTTTTCCCAAACAGCACCAGCAGAAAAAACCCAATCACCGTGGGTGGGAGCACAAGCGGCAGTGTGAAGATGACGTCTGTCATCCACTTCACGCGCCCGTCCGCATACAAGAGCAGCCGGGCAAATCCAATGCCCAGAACAAATATCAGCGCCCCGGCGCAAAGCACGGTGCGAAGGGATATCGCCAGCGGCGACCAGTCAAACGGCACGGCGGTCACCTCCTTCCTGTTGGGTGATGATAAGGTCTGATTCTTATGCCACAGGGGAGAATCCATACTTTTCAAATACTGCTTTGGCTTCGTTTCCAAACAAATAGGTTACAAACGCTTTGGCGGCATCCGACTCTTTGCTCTCTTTGACTACGCCGACCGGATAAATCACCTTTTTATGAGAATCTTCCGGCGCAGTGCAGGAAATTTCCACTTGATCGCTGATTTTAGCGTCTGTTTCATAAACCACGCCTGCGTCCACATTGCCGGTTTCCACCCAGGAAAGCACTTCGCGGACATCCTTCGCGTACACCAGTTTGTCTTTTAAAGTATCGGTCAGTTTAAGATTCTCAAACACTTCCGCGGTATACTGTCCAACAGGAACCGTTTCCGGCTCCCCGACGCCAATCTGTTTCGCATTGGCAAGTTCCTCAAACGATGCCAGCTTTTTGCTATCCTTTGGGGTAATCAGCACGACCTTGTTTTCCACAATATCCGTGATTGTGGAGTCGTCCATCAGCCCGGCGTCTGAAAGCGCCTGCATCTGCTTTTTGCCGGCAGAGAAAAAAACGTCGGCGGGCGCACCCTGTTCGATCTGCTGCTGAAGGGCGCCGGAAGCAGCAAAATTGCAGGTAATGGTGATCGCTTCGTCTTCCTTTTCATAAAGACCCTTGATCTCATTCATGCAGTCGGTCAGGCTTGCCGCCGCCGACACCATCAGCTCCGCCTTTTCAACCGGGGCAGCTTCGGAGGAAGGCTCCTGCGAAGCGGACACCGCCGGTTTTGCTCCGCATGCCGCCATTGAAAATGCCGTCAAAAAGGCAAGCAAGCTGCAAATCATGCGTTTCATCATGCTCGCTCCTTTTGTTCGGTACGCGCGCAATCATGTGCACGCCCGGTTAATATTTCCAGCCCATGCCAAAGTTCGGGCAGGATAAATGTTAGATTTTCGCGGACAGCCTTCGGGCTTCCGGGCAGATTGATAATCAGCGTAGAACCCCGGATGACGGAAACGGCGCGGGAAAGCATGGCCCGTTTCGTTATGTTCATTGTAGAATAACGCATAGCTTCGGCAATGCCGGGAGCGACTCGTTCCGCCACATCCATCGTGGCCTCCGGCATGCAGTCCCGCGGAGAAAACCCTGTGCCGCCGGTGGTTAAAATCAGGTCGGCAAGCCCTCCATCGCAGATGCGGCGCATCTCTACAGAAAGCTGGTCACGCTCGTCAGGCAGCAGCGTGCAGCAGGCAATTTCGTAGCCCGCCTCCAGCGCAAGTTCCTGCGCCACCTGTGTGCTGATATCCTCGCGCTGACCGGCGAATCCTTTGTCGCTGGCCGTAAGAATTGCAACCTTAAACACGGCGCACCTCCATTATGTCCCCGGCGGAAATCGTGCCGCTCTTTAAAACACGGGCAAACACACCTTCCCTTGGCATGATGCATTCTCCCATTTTATGATAGATTTCACAATGGGAGTGGCATTCCTTGCCGATCTGGGTCATCTCCAGCACCACCCCGCCGCATTCCAGAATCGTTCCGACCGGCAGGCTGCGAAAATCAATACCGGAAACCACAAGGTTTTCGCCGAAAGCGCCGTCGTCGACCTTCGCGCCGCGCGCGCGGAACGCCTCGATTTTATCGTAGGAAAGCAGGCTGACCTGACGGTGCCAGTCCCCCGCATGGGCGTCGTTCTGAATCCCCCAGTTTTCCTGAAATTGGGCGGAACCCACATTTTTCTTTTGTGTCCCCCGCTTTTCACTGATACAGACCGCAATGACTTTTCCCATATTGTTATCCTCCTATCTGTGCCATGGTGTGCAGCTCCCGGTGAGCCACTTCGGACTGTTCGAAGTGATGAGCCGTCGGCTTCTGCGCAATCGCTCGCTCCAGCAAATGCAGAAATTCCATATCATCCATCCCCGAACGCAGAGGCGCCCGCAGGTCAATTCCGCGGTCATAGTGCAGGCAGAGCTTCAAAAATCCGGAAGCCGTTAGCCGCACACGGTTGCAGCCGCCGCAGAATTTTTCTGTTACTGCGCTGATAAACCCGATATGACCAGCAAAGCCGTTGACGGAATAATAAACCGCTGGCCCGTTTCCAAGCCGGTCGGAACAGAGGACGAGCTTTCCGAACTTCTCCTCCATGCAGGCTTTCAGCTTTTCTTCGGGAAGCCCCTCAAAGCGTTCGCCCAGACCGATGGGCATCATCTCAATAAAACGCACCTGCATCGGTTTTTCCTTTGCGAGGGCAGCGATATTCAAAAGTCCGTCCAAATCGGCCTGTCTGGTCGGCACGCAGTTGATCTTTACCCGCAGTCCGGCTTTCAGCGCGCTGTTGATGCCGGCGAGCACCCGGGGCAGTTCGTCCCGGCGTGTGGTCGCGGCAAATTTCTGCCGGTCCAAAGTATCCAGACTGACATTGATTCCGTCCAGTCCCGCCATGGCCAGACTGGAGGCGGCCTCTCCAAGCAGCACCCCGTTCGTGGTCATGGTAACCTGCTCAATTCCTTCCACGGCCTTGAGCCGCCGCACCAAATCCACAATGCCAAGGCGGACAAGCGGTTCTCCGCCAGTCAGCTTCAGCTTGCGGATGCCAAGCTTTGCCGCGCAGGCGCAGATCCGTTCCAGCTCCTCATAGGTGAGGATTTCTTCATGCGCCATGGGGACAATCCCCTCTTCGGGCATACAATAGACACAGCGCAGGTTGCAGCGGTCGGTAACGCTGATCCTTAAATAGTCAATGGTTCTGCCCTGCGAGTCAATCATCATTTCACCTGCTTTTCTCAAAGAAATTCCTGTTTACTCCTGATTTTCCTCAAACCGGAAATCACCGGATTTTCCACCGGATTTGCTGACCAGGTGGAGATTTTCGATCACCATTCCCCGATCAATCGCTTTGCACATGTCGTAGACGGTCAGCAATGCCACCGATACGCCGGTCAGCGCTTCCATTTCCACGCCGGTTTTTCCGCTCACCTGAACGGTGCAGCTTGCCACCACCGTCAAAGATTCCGGATGCAGCTCAAACTCCACCGCGCATTTGGTCAGCATCAAAGGATGGCAGAGCGGAATCAGCCCGGAGGTCTGTTTTGCCGCCATGATGCCCGCTATACGGGCAACCCCGAGCACATCGCCTTTTCCGACGGTTCCGCTCTCGATCGCGGCAAATGCCTTTTTGCCCACCCGGATTTCTCCTTTTGCGGTGGCAATTCGTTCTGTGACCGCTTTTCCGCCGACATCCACCATAATCGCGTTGCCGTGCGCATCAAGATGCGTCAACCCGTTTTCCATCAGTGTCCTCCCTTTCCAAATCCGCAGTTTGGAAAATGGCAGACTTCGCAACTCAGGCACAGCCCGCCGTTTCCGAGCTTCGCCAGATCCTGTTTGACAATCGGAATGTCCGCCATCAAACGCGGCAGGACGAGATCAAAGATCGTGCGCTTGGCATACATCACGCATCCCGGAAGTCCAAGGATCGGACGGCTGTCAAGGTAGGAGAGCAGGAACATCGCCCCCGGTAAAACCGGCGCACCGTAGCTGATGATTTTGGCGCCTGTGGCGCGGATGGCCGCCGGGGTGCGGTCATCCGGGTCAACGCTCATGCCCCCGGTGCAAATCACCATGTCCGCTCCCTGATTCAGAAATTCATGGATTGCAGCCGTAATGCTTTCCGGCTCATCCCCGCAATAGGTTACTCCCAGAATTTCCGCACCGAATTCTTCCAGTTTTTTCACAACAACCGGGCTGAACGTATCTTCAATACGCCCGTAGAAGACCTCGTTCCCCGTTGTTACGATACCGCATTTTTTTTTGCGGTATGGTTTCAGGCTGAAAATCGGCGCAGTGCCCGCGATTCTTTCCGCCTCCTGCAATTTTTTCTCGTCGATTACCAGCGGAATGACCCGTGTTCCCGCGAGCTTATCTCCCGCTTTGACAGGGTAATACTTGCTGAGGGTGGCTATCATCAGTTCGTCTATACTGTTGATGGCATTCAATTTTTCTAGATCGATGCAGAACACGCCGTCAGTTGCGGCGAAAAGCTCAATCTTTCCTTCTTTCACCGGCGATTCGTTCATATATTCATTCTTACATAAACGGCAGAGGCGGTCAGCGGCATCGTTTTCATGCAGCATACCCTCCTGCTTTTCCCAAACGTACAAATAGTCTTTGCCCATGGAAAGCAGCACAGGAATATCCTCTTCCGTTACGATATGCCCCTTGCGGAACCGGGCATCCTTGGAAACGCCTTTGATGATCTGGGTCATATCATGGCAGAGCACCTGTCCGACCGCCTTGGCGGTTTCAATTTTTTTCATTTATTTCACCCGTATTAAAATATTTTTCAAACAAACCGTCCGCAACTTTGCCAAGCTCCTGCCGAAAATCGGTGTAGCGGTTCACAAAGTCAAGGCCTTTGGGCGTCAGCCGGGAATAGCCCCCGCCGCTTCCCCCCACATGCCGCTCCATGAGAGGAAACCCAAGTTCCCGTTCCGCATGCTTGATAATCTTCCACGCCTTGCTGTAAGACATTTCCATCTTTGCCGCGGCTGTCTGCAAAGAGCCGGTTTCATCCCCCAACAGCAGAAGCTGCTCCACCCCGGGGCCGAAAAAAGAAGCGTGATTTTCAAGCCGCAGGCGCATGCAATAGTGCAGTCCCATTTCATTCCCTCCATCGATATGTTTTAGAAAACATATCGGTTGTTCAAATTATATTCCTGTCATTTGTAAAGTCAAGGGGAAATTGGGATCTATAGAAATGATCAATCAATCAGACATGCCAAACGGCGGCCGGTTTCCCGGCCGCCCTGTATTCTTATTTCCTGTCTCCGACAACCTTATAGGTTTCATTGACAATCCGTTCCATAGCGTTGAGAATGTTCTGGTAACCGGTGCAGCGGCAGAGATGCCCGGAAATCAGCTTGCGCAGCTCTTCTCGGCTGTATTTTTTCCCGCTACCCACAATTTCCACCGCGCTCATAATCAGGCCGGGCGTGCAGAAACCGCACTGGACTGCCGCTTCTTCCACAAAAGCGGTCTGAATCGGGCTGAGTTCCCCGTTAGGGCCGCGCAGACCCTCTACGGTCAGGATGCGCTTGCCTTCCGCCCAAACAGTCAGATAGATGCAGGAGTCGATGGCTTCCCCATCCACCAGCACGGTACAGGCGCCGCATTCACCGACTTCGCAGCCTCTTTTTACACTGGTCAGCCCCAGACGGTTGCGCAGGGTATCCAGCAGGCTTTCCCGCTCGTCAATCGCAACCTCCACCGGCTTGTTGTTGACTATCATCTGAATGATTTTAAGCATTGACCGCACCCCCCGCATTGATGATCGCCTGTTTTAAGGCGCGTTTGCTCAGTTCTTCCACCAGCTGCAGGCGGAATTCTTTTGAAGCGCGCCAGCTTGTTCTGGGGCTCACTTCCGTAACGGCGGTCTTGCCCACCTCGTCAAACAGCGACTCGGAAATCTTCTGTCCGTTTGCCAGCGCTTCTGTTTTGTGGCAGCGGATTGGTGTCGGAGCCGCCACACCGAACGCCAGACGCAGATCCTCGATTGCGTCCTTTACCGAATTTAGCTTCACATTGACAGCGCATCCCAGCGTCGCGATATCCATTGCGTTGCGCTGCGCATATTTAATATAGTGTCCGCCAAAGCCTTCGTAATCCTTTTTCCGGATGCGAATGGCGACCAATAGTTCATTATGTGCGCGGTCGGTTCTGCCCGGCCCTTTATAAAAGTCCGCGATTTCAACCCTGCGGCTACCGTCCGGGCCCTGCAGCTCCAGCTGTGCGTTGAGAGAAAACAGTGTGGACGCGCTGTCCGCACTGGTGACACCGTTGCAGACATTGCCGCCGATGGTGCCGATATTCCGAATCTGGGGGCCACCCACCTGATCGACAGCGTCCCCGAGAACCGGGATATGTTTTTGAATGATCGGATGATAGGTCACATGGCTGAAGGAGGTTGCGGGGCGGATCAAAATGGTGCCATCCTCTTCCATGAAAACACCGTTCAATTCCTTGATCCCGTGAATGCTGACGAGCGAGCAGCCCGCCAATTTCCCTTCACGGATTTTAATCAGGGCATCGCTTCCGCCCGAAATAACGACCGCATCGGGGTCAGCGGTAAGGGCCGCGACAGCATCGGGCACACTTTTTGCCAGATACAGCTTTTCAATATCATACATCTCTTCTTCTCCCCCTTCTCAAATCAGGCCCGCTGCCGAGAACTCTTCCACCAGCTTCTGCGGATTCATGGGAATGCTGTTCACTGCGACGCCTGTTGCGTTCAGAACAGCATTGCGGATTGCGGGAGCCGGCGAAATTGCCGGCGGCTCGCCGAGCGCTTTGTTTCCGTAAGGCCCGCTGGAATCTGTCGGCTGAACAAAATCGGCGTGCAGCTCCGGCGTATCCATGCTAGTGGGAAGCTTGTAGTCAAGCAGGTTATTGTTCAGCGCGCGGCCTTTGTCGTCAAACAAAAGCTGTTCGCCCAGCGCGTAGCCAAGCCCCATGCTCATGCCGCCGTGCACCTGCGCTTCGGCCAGTTTGGGATTGATCAGCGTTCCGCTGTCATGCACATTGATGATATCCAGAATCTTGATCTTTCCGACCGGAATATCCACTTCCACTTCGGTAAAACAAACGCCGAACGAGAACGTATTGTTTTTGCAATGGCTGGTGGTTTCCGCTGTGATATGAACCGAATAATCCAGACTGTAAAATGCCTCCATCGCGAGCTTTTCCATGGTGAGCAGCTGTTCTCCGCTCTCCTTGCTGACGATATTGTCATCGACAATGTCTAGCTGATCGGTCGGGATTTTGAGCATATAATTTGCATAATCGAGAATTTTGGATTTAAACAGTTCCGCGGTCTTTTTAATCGCCATGCCGCTGACATAGGTCTGGCGGGAAGCGTAAGCACCGGTGTCAAACGGAGCCACATCGGTATCCTGCGTGGAAACGATGTGAATATTGTCATCACTGAAGCCGATTGTCTCCGCTGCCATCTGAATAAACACGGTATCTGCACCCTGCCCGATTTCCGTCGCGCCCATATGCAGCTGCGCGGAACCGTCCTGGTTCAGAATGAGGCGAGCCGACGAGGTTTCCAGCGAAATCGGATAGACGCCGGTTTTATAGCTGAACAGCGCCATGCCAACTCCACGACGGACAGGTCCGGTCTGGTTTTGGTAGGCTTTGCGTTTTTCATCCCAATGAATATATTCTTTGCCCTTCTGGATACATTCCAGCAGCCCCGAAGAATAGCAGGTAATTCCGGTCATCGGATCGACATAGCCCTGCTGCATGCAGTTTTTCTCGCGCAGTTCAATCGGATCCATCCCAATCGCACAGGCGATATCGTCCATATGGGATTCCATGGCGTATGCCGCCTGCGGAATTCCGTATCCGCGCATCGCGCCGCCGGATGCAATATTGGTATAAACGGTGTAAGCGTCCGCCTGCAGGGATTTCTCATCATGATAGGTGTGGCGAAAGTTATTGATTGTGTTTGCCACAATGGCATGCCCGTGAGACGCATAGCCGCCCTGATTGGAGACCGCAGTCACCTGGCGGGCAACCAGTTGCCCATCCGGACGCACCGCGGTTTTTACTTTCAAGTCTATCGCGTGACGCACGCGCGTGCAGGAGAGCGTATCCTCACGCGATAGCTCCAGCTTCACCGGACGACCGCCAACCTGCATGGTCAGGAACGCATTCAAAGGTTCGTAGAGCACCTCCTGCTTATTCCCAAAGCCGCCGCCTATGTAGGGCTTAATCACTCGGATTTTGCCCCACGGAATGCCAGTGGCCTGCCCAATCACGCGGCGGACGATATGAGGGATCTGGGTCGAAGACACTACAACGACGCGGCCTTTTTCCATATACGCGTAGGAAACCGGCACTTCAATGTGGCAGTGCTGAACTGTCTGGGTCTGATATTCCCCCTCCACGATGCAAACATCCTCGCCCGCAATCGCTTGGTCAAAATCAACCTCGCCGATGTGGAACGCGCTGTGCTTCAGAACATTGTCCGGATGCTCCTCATGGATGGCAACAGCGCCTTCCGCCATAGCCTGTTCCGGCGTAACGTACACCGGGTACTCCTCATATTCGACTTTCATCAGTCTGGCAGCGCGCGCTGCCGCAACTTCATCCTCCGCAATCACTGCGGCAATATCGTCTCCGTAAATACGCACACGCCGATTGAGCAGCTTCCTGTCGGAAATGTCCTGATGAGCCGCCTCCACAGACCAGGGATGGCCAGGGGTCGGAAACTGAATATCAGGCACATCAAAGCAAGTGACAATTTTGACGACGCCCGGAACCTTTTCGGCTTCCGAAAGATCAAGGCTTTTAATCCAGCCATTTGCTATCGTGCTGCGCACGACTTTTGCCACCAGACAATTTGGGACGCTGAAGTCATCGGTATACTGCGCGCCGCCCGTCACCTTTTCGACCGCATCCACTCGGTTGATACTTTTTCCGATTCCCATCTTGCAGGCCTCCTTGTTACTATAATCGCTATAATTTTTTAATAATTTCTGATATTTCCGTCAAAAGATATAAAAGTCATACTTTTATATTCTGATATCACTATAGCACAACCATTTCGCCGATACAACAGTTTTTTGAAATTTTAAAAATTTTCCGTCTTTGCAAAAACAGCCGGGACATTCCGACGAATGTCCCGGCCGCATCGTAAATAGAAAGGATCAGCCTGTAACCATAAACGCAAAACGAAGCGCAAACAAAAGACAGAGAACCACCGTAAACAGTTTAATCTCTTTTGTCTTTCCGGAAAGCAGCTTAATCAGCACATAGGTGATTAAACCAGCCGCAATACCGTTTGCGATGGAGTATGTAAACGGCATAAACGCGATCGTCACAAATGACGGAATTGCCTCGGACATATCCGAGAAATCCAGTTCCTTCATGCTGCTCATCATCAGAACACCCACGAAAATCAGAGCCGGCGCAGTCGCCGCGCTTGGGATAATGCCGATAAACGGGGCAATAACCAACGAGCAGAGGAACAGCAGCGAAGTAACGAGCGAAGTCAGGCCGCTCCGCCCGCCCTCCGCGATGCCGGCGCTGGATTCCACAAAGGTCGTGGCGGTAGAGGTACCAAGGCAGGCACCGACAGAGGTCGCAATCGCGTCGCTCATCATAGCCTGGCGCATGCGGGGCATATCGCCCTTTTCATCCAGCATTTTGGCTTGTTTGGCTGTGCCGAGCAGGGTTCCGATCGTATCAAACATATCTACAATCGAGAACGAAATGATGATCATAATAATAGTAAAAATCATCTGGAAAACATTTGTAGAATTTTTAAACAGCCCCGGGAAATCCATTTTAAAAAACGAAACATCAAGGAAATCCTGGAACTGTGCGCCGATATTTATGGAGAACCCATGGAAGGAGGTAAGCCCGAACGGAATTCCGATAATCGTCGCTACAAGAATCCCGATAATAATAGAGCCTTTGATTTTGCGCGCATGCAGGGCGCCGATTACCACCAAACCGATCAATGCAACAATCGCGGAAGCGACCATGCTGTGATAGACATCGGCAGCATACTGGACACCACCCGCGGTTACCATGCCGGCGGCATCGCCTTTGCTGTTCCAAAGCGAAAAGTCGACCAGACCAACAAATGTCGAGCCGTTGGCGACAACAATGCTCGCATTTTTTAAACCAATCAGCGCCAGGAAAAGCCCGATTCCTGCGGAAATCGCCGTTTTAACACAGTTCGGAATCGCACGGACGACTGCCTCGCGGAATCCGATCAGCGTAATAAAAATAAACAACAGGCCGGAAAAAAAGACCACTGCAAGCGCTTCACCATAAGTGTAGCCCATCGTCAGAACTACCGTATAGGCAAAAAATGCGTTGAGGCCCATGCCGGGAGCTTGCGCAAAAGGAATCTTCGCATAAACAGACATCAGGAATGTGCCGAAGAACGCAATCAGACAGGTCGCAAAAAAGACGCCGTTTGCTACCTGTGCCGCGTAAGCGTCCTGCCCCATAATGTAGAACGGATCCGCCAGCATCTGGGGATTCACAATGATGATGTACGCCATTGCAACAAAGGTTGTAAAGCCGGCGAGCACTTCGGTCTTAATGTCCGTGTTGTGTTCCTTCAAATGAAAGAACTGCTCAAGAAATCCTGTGTTTGTGTTTTTTTGAACCATATTTCTTCCTCCTCGCTGTATTTGACAGGGTTCCGTCCTATTTGCCGCTTTGGGCGGAACCGGTTTATTTCAAGGCGGACTGAGGCCGCCTCTCCTCCAAAAGATGTTACCTTTTTATTTTTCTGCCCGCAACGTATTTGGCTGTTACCGCACTTTCCTCCGAAAGATAGATCACCCGTTCCAGCCGCTGCTCTGGCGTCAGCTCCATCGGAGTGCGCAGGCCGCTGTCGTCCAGCACAACCGCGTCAAACTCATACTCATTTTCAAACGAACCCACTTTCCCGAAGAAAGCGCCGCCGCCTTTTGTTCCAAGATAAAACGCTTCCTGCATCGACAGCGGTTTCAGGGAATCGTCCAGCAGGCGCCAGCGCAGCTTGGAAGCCTGCACCGCGTCACACATTGCCCGGAAAATAGAGGCGGAAAAGCCACCCGCCACATCTGTTCCAAGACCTACACGCAGCCCTCTGTCCAGAAAAGCCCGCACAGGCGCCACGCCGGAAGCCAGATTGGTGTTGGACTGCGGGCAGTGCGCGATGAAAACGCCTTGTCGCTTAATCAGATCCAGCTCTTCTCCGGCAGAATAGACGCAGTGCGCCATGATAGTCGGGCATTCATCGCCGCCGAACAGCCCGAAACGGTCATAGGACTCGCCATAGCAGCCGGTATCCGGACAAAGTTCCTTTACCCACGCAATCTCAGCACGGTTTTCCGACAGGTGCGACTGCACCGGCAGACCCTTGCGCTTTTGCAGCTTGCCGAGACCCTCCATCAGCGCATCACTGCATGACGGAGTAAAACGCGGAGTTAAAATAGGAGCGGTATTCTGGTAGCGGCCCTCACAATCCGCAATCCACCGCTCGGTATCAGCCAACGACTGGGCATCTGTTTCGCACAGATACGCGGGGCTGTTTCGGTCCATATTCACTTTTCCAACCATCGTTTTGAGTCCTGTTTTTTCCAACAAGTCCATCAATAGCTCCGTTGCCGGAACATGGATCGTCGCAAAGATGCAGGCACGTGTTGTTGCGCCTTTTGCCAAATCCTCCGTGAAGATCTGATAGCCCTTTTTCGCAAAGGAAAGGTCCGCATATCTCGCTTCCTGCGGGAAAGTATTGATATTAAGCCAGTCTAACAGCTCCAAATCCATGCCCAGTGCGCGGTAACCATACTGGGGCGCATGCAGATGAAGATCAACAAGACCTGGAATAATCAGGCTTTCGCCGTAATCTTCCACAGGAATTCCCTCATAACGGGCAGGCAGCTGTTCAAATACGCCCGCCGATTTACCGTCCTCACAAATCAGATAACCCGACGGCAAACTGACCAGATGGTCTTTATCAGCACTGTAAAGCAGATTTCCCTTTAACGCAAACGCTGCTCTTTGCATGCCAGCCCTCCTCTAAATGACCCCGCTTGTATTTCAAACAATAATCCTGTATAATATGGATATTTGTTATGGTGTTGTTTAGAACCTGGAAATTGTGCAGTTTGTAAAATGGTATTACTTATCCCCTAAATCATAGCGTAATCAGGCCCAAAATGCAAGATATAATCTATATAAATTCAAGCCCCCCATCTTGTATAACGGCGGTGCCAGCATGATTTGCTTACTTTTCGCAAACCGATTAAAGATTGAAAGAGGTACTCAAGATGTCAATGGAATATGATTTGCCTCATCTTGGCGGAAAACTGATGTCCACTCAAGTCAGTTCTCTGTTGATTAAGGAGCTCAAAGAAGGCGTTTTTTCCCATTCGGAGCGTCTTCCTTCTGAAGTAGAGCTTTCCGAACGGCTTGGGGTCAGCCGGACAGTGATCAGAGACGCCCTTTCAGATCTCGAGCGGGAGGGCTTTATTGAACGTGTGCGCGGAATCGGGACCGTGATTAACCGGGGAATTGTGAATCTGAACAACCGTCTCGATTTAAAATTTGAATATAATGATCTGATTCGCGAGGCTGGCTACCGGCCTGCCGCCGACAGTATCGTCCTGCGTGTGGAATCCGCGGATCATGACCTTGCCGAGAAGCTTCAGCTTGATGTTGCCGACTCTGTCATTGTCTGCGAAAAGCGGGTGCTGGCGGGCAGTTTACCTGTTATCTATTCGATTGATTATCTTCCCATGAGCCTGTTTGACGGCATGACTTATACAGATATAGACTGGTCAACCCCTGTTTTCGATATTCTTGACCGCTACTGCGGACTGACAGTCGTTACCACCATCTCTAAGGTTTACGCGACAAATGCTGATCCGTTGATCCGCAAAACGCTCGATTTAAACGAGGACGAAGCGCTGATGATGCTGGACGAAGTTGGATACTGCAAACTCAGCCGTCCGGTGATGCGTTCTTTCGAATTTTATACAAACTTTTTTGAATTCAATGTCCTGCGCAAGAAATTTTAAAATGCTTAACAATTAATACAGAAAAAAGCAGAAGGAG
>CAUQLV010000040.1:0-24731 GCA_963519235.1 uncultured Oscillospiraceae bacterium | reverse complement strand
TTTAATTTGGCCCCACCCGGTATGCCCCCCCCAATGGGCCCACCACCGCGGGGCTCAACCCCATCAAAAGCTCCTGGGGGGGCCCCCCGCACCTGGGCGCACCGACTTCTGCTCATTATTGCGGTCATACACAGTTTAATCGCCGCCGAACCCTTATTAAATCAACACCCCATCGCAATGATCCACCTCGTGCTGAATGATCTCTGCAGTCCATCCGGTAAAACTTTTGATGCGGGTCTGGAATTTCTCGTTTTGATACTCCACCTTTATCGCCTGCCAGCGTTTGACCTTTCGCGTGCCGGCAAGGGAAAGGCAGCCCTCCTCGGTTTCATAAGGGCCGGTGCGTTTTATGATCTTTAGGTTGAACATCACCATGTATTCACCGTCGTTGTCAAAGGCAATGATGCACTTGGCAACGCCAATCATATTGGCGGCCATGCCGACGCAGCCGTCTTGATTGGCGATCAGCGTATCGAGCAGATCCTGCGCCACACCCAAATCGGCCGGTGTTGCCGGCTCGGATTTTTGTGCCAGAAATATCGGATCTTTCATCACAGGTCTAACCATTTTTCGTCCTCATTTCTATAAAATTGATATTTGAAAAGCAGTTCGGGCGATTGACGAGTTCTCACATGTATGAACTTATCAGTCGCCCCAAGCTATAACAAGTTGCTACAATTTATAATACATATTATCTGTATGTGGGTCAAACTCATGATGAAAAATGTTCTGACAAACGAAGAAGAACCGCTTTGTTAAGCGGTTCTTCTAAACTATTTGGTCCGAGTGGCGAGATTCGAACTCACGGCATCCTGCTCCCAAAGGTCGCTCTGAGCTTTCAGCGGGCGCTTTCCGGCACTCTTTGTTGCTTTGTAGCACTCCCAACCTTACTCTTTGGCGCTTTGTAGCCCTGCGTGTTTCATAGCTTTCTTTCGGCTTTTGGGATTTTGTATGGGATGGAGTCTGTATATTAAAAGATGTGGCTCGGTGGGTTTGGACTCATTTCTTAAGGATGCGTGCCAGATAGGCAATGTCCAGCAGGTTCACTGTTTCAAATTTGCCTTTGTAAAACACGGCAAAATTATTGAATACGCAGGGCAGCGTTTTCGACTTTTGTAAGGTATCCACCTGAATGAGCGACATGGGAACCGCACTGGCTTCGCAATACTGTCCGACCTTTTCGATCACCTGTGGAATATATGGGCATTGCAGATCGTAATAAATCGTCAGCTCGTCGGATGGAATCTGCTCTTTCTTGGCGTTTTCCGCAAATCTCGGCGTTGTCCCGTCAAAGGAGAGCGCCAGCAGCTCATAGCCGCCGGGCGTCGCGTCCACCGTTTCAAATCCAAATTTTTTCACAAAGGCTTGATCGGAAAGCCAGGTCTTTTGCTTTTTCGCGCCCAGCATACAGACACCGGACCGGCCCTTCGCTTTGGCATCGGCAAGGCAATATTCCATCAGCATTTTTCCGTATCCTTTGCCCTTGTATTCGCCGTTAATCCACAGGCAATAGATGTAGAGATAATTCTCGCCGATAACGGGCACCCACGCCGTTTCCAGCGGCGCGTATTCGATAAAAACGCAGCCCTTTACGTCAAGCTTGCGGAAAACGTGCCCTTCGGAAAGCCGCTGAGTCAGCCACTGCCGCTTGGCCTCCACTCCCGGATGGGGCTTTTTGCTGCGGATGATGCAACACAGGTGCTCGGCGGCAAGGTTTTCCGCCGTCAGGTTGATAAATTGATGTTCCATACTCCCTCGCTCCGTTTTGCTCAGATTTCATACGGCTTTTGCATGCTGGAAATTCTCGTGTCCGCCGGGATGCGCGCAAGCTCTGACATTCTTTCGCCGGGCGTCACGCCCCAGGGTAGTGCAGCCGCATGGAGCACCCTTCTCAGATAACAATTCCCTCGCAGTGGTCAATCTCATGCTGGATAATTTGCGCCGTCCAGCCGGTGAACGTCTTGAAACGAGTCTGGAAGCGCTCGTTTTGGTACTGTACCTTAATAGACTTCCAACGCTCGGTCTTCCGTGTGCCGGTCAGGGAAAGACAGCCTTCCTCCGCCTCGTAAGGCTCGGCCCTTTTGACAATCTCCGGGTTAAACATGACCATATAGCTGCCCTCATTGTCAAAGGCGATAATGCGCTTGTTGACGCCAATCATGTTGGCCGCCATGCCCACGCAGCCGTCCTTGTGGGCGGCTAAGGTTTCCAGCAAATCCTGAGCCATGGGCAGGTCAGCCTGGGTGGCAGGCTCCGCCTTTTGGGCAAGGAAAGCGGTATCCCGCATAATTTCCTGAATCATAACGACCTCCTGAACAGCTCATTTTCAATTAGAGCTTTTCTGTTGTTCCCAGTTTACCTCAAGGTGCCGGAGTTAGCAAGGTTTCCCTCCAAAGGCGGTCTCTCCGCGGGTGAAAAAAATAGTAGCTATCCTTAAGAAATCATGGTATTGTGTGTCACTGACGGGAGGAGGTGATACAGATGCGCAGGATGCTGGAGGAATTTTATTATGGCAACATCAATCCCAACGAGCGCACTTTCATAAAGGACAGTACCTATAGTCGGGCGGTTCAGACCCTATCCGAAAATGAGGAGAAACTGACCGAACTGCTGGAAGGGAAGGAGAAAAAATTGCTGCTTGACCTCGTCAACGCCCAAAGCGTTGTGGACGGTACCACGGCGGTGGAGAGCTTTATTCAGGGCTTTCGCTTGGGGGCCAGAATCGCAATTGAAATCATGAATGATGAAGACGGCTGTTTGCGTGACATCACGTAAGCAGCCGTCTTTACCTATCTCTGCAACAATTGAATGAGCGCCTCTGAAAAGGCTTCGTCCTGCACCGCTGTGCGCTTGGCGGGGCCTTTCAGCCTGCCGCCGGCACTCCGTATCTTCTTTGCGGTGTGCCGGGACAGAAGGAGCGCATCGATGTTGTCCGCAGTGTATTCCATCCCATCCTGATTCAGGACCAGAGCGCTTCTGGCAAGGCACATGGCGGCAAGACCATAGTCCTGCGTCACCGCCATATCTCCGGGACGCACCAGATTAATCAGGGCAAAGTCCACGTTATCGGCCCCCTTGGAGAACACCATGGTCTGCGCACCCTCCCGCTCAATGCGATGGGAGGTATCGCAGAGGATCAGGCACTCCAATCCGAATCGCTTGGCGATTTTTATGGTCTCGTCCACCACGGGACAGCCGTCCGCATCAATCAATATCCGTCTCTCACTCAAAGGCGGTTCAGCTCCTTATTGCTTTAGGGTATAGTCGTATCCTTCCTCCCAGTTTACCCCAAGGGGCGAGGATTGGCAAGTGATGGCCCATGGCGCAGTGGCGGTAGAATGGGGTAAAAACTCGGCCCGCTTTTATGGTAGCATTGCCGGATAGCTATTTCTCTCTTTCTGTGATATTGTTGCTTGCTGATAGGAGGCGAGCAAATGCAGAGAGAAAAAGGCATGACCATCGGCGTGTGGGCGGAGGAATGGTTAGTCCAGCGCGTCGGCAAATGGAGCCCCAATACCGAAGGCGGCTACCGAAACCTGATTTACAACCACATCATCCCCGGTGTTGGCAGGGCAGGGTTGAGCGACCTGACAGCCCGGCGAATCCAATCGTTTTACAAACGGCTTGTCCAAAACGGATTCAGTGCTCGAAGCGTGTGGTGTGTCCACCTGCTCCTTCGGCGGTGCTTGGATGAAGCCTGTCGGGATGGGCAGATACCCCTTAACCCGGCACGGCTCTGTAATGTACCCCAGACAGAAGAATGCCGAACAATCCCTTTGCGCCTGGGGCAGCTTCAGCGTTATTTGAACGCGGCAGAGAAGCTGGGGGCGTTCCCCATCATCTATATCGGATTGACCAGCGGCCTGCGGCAATGTGAGCTACTCACCTTGTCGTGGGCCGATTTTCATGTCCCGTGCCGGTATATCCGAAAGGGGAAACGACTGCTGTCCCTCAACGATAAGGCGGCTGCCCTGCTGACAGACCTTCCACCCTCCGAACTGCCCCATGTGTTTCTTAACCCCAAGACTGGTGAGCCGTACAAGCTCCATGAGTTTTACTACCTGCACAAAAGGATTCTAAAGGAGGCCAGGCTCCAATGGGTTGCCTTCCGCGACTTGCAACGCCAGTGCATGGAGGTGGGGATATGACCGTCCAGGAATGGGTCACGTATTGGCAGGAAGTCTACGACAAGCCCAGATCACGCCCAACCACCTATGCGGCCCACGACTATGTTTTCAAAAATCACATCCTGCCCAGTCTGGGAGACATGAAGCTCGTTGAACTGACGGAAACAGTGGTCGGGGCTTTTCTGGACAACCGAAAGCGATTCGGCAGTCACCGCCCCGAGAGCGCCAATTATCCGGGCCTCGGCGATGACGCCATGCGGCACATCCATCGGCTCCTGCAACAGTGTCTGGATCAGGCCGTGAAAGAATGTAAGATGGAAAAGAACCCGGCAAGAGCGTTCCACTATGCGAAGCCTAAAGCGGTGAAAGCGAATATCCTCTCCGCATTGGAGATTGAAGATTATCTGGATGCCGCCGCGCAGCTGGGGTATCTGCCTATGTTCATGCTGGCGCTGACAGCTGGTCTGCGGGAGGGTGAGCTCATCGCACTCAAGTGGTCGGATTTGAATGTGGAGGAGCACACGCTCACCGTCCACGAGGGACGAGCCGTGGAGCGCCGGGAACTGGTGGAATACTCCGGCGAGACACGGACAATCTCACTGACTCGTCAGACGGTACAGCTGTTGGAGCAGGAGCACGCCAGGCATCCCAGCAGCCCATACATGTTCCCGCACCCCGGCACACTGAGGCCCTATTCGCCCAATATGGCGCGGCTGCTACACAAGCGGGTGACAGAGCAGGCCGGTCTGGATCATGTCCGCTTCGCAGACCTGCGGCACACCTGTGCTGCCCTCGCCCTGCAGGGCGGCATGGAAATCGGCGAGCTGTCCGAAATGCTTGGCCATTCCCGCATTTATATGACCCGTCAGAACTATGCGCCGTATTTTCCTCGTCAGAGCCGGAAAAAAGCAAAGACATCTGTTGCGGAGGTGCAATCAGAAAAATTGACAAAGGCGGCTGAGCATCTGGGCAGCCTGTTAAAACTCTGATAAACGGAAGTGGTCAAACTACTAAAAATGAAATAGGGTGCACCGCAAAAATTTGGGTCGCAATAAACAAAGAAATACGACATGCTTGAAAATACAACTTCGTTAATACAAAAAGGGAATATGAATTTATAATGTGTTGACTTTTATATCTGGTCTCTCATCAACTACTGGTTATGATTTCCACTTTTCGCATTGTGTTTATTCGTCAAACGGTATATACTGTAACTATATTATACTAATAATCGACAAAGCTGCCGAAAGGCAGCGATACAACGCTATAAGGACCCGTACCGTTTGGATGGCAGCCGACTGTGCCAAATGTTTAGCCCTACGTGCTCGTAGGGATGTTTTTGTATATCATCATGGGGTGGGTATTATGAATTATATTTCAATCGCCGAAGCAGCAAAAAAATGGGGTATCACCCGCCGCCGCGTGCAGGTGCTCTGCAGTGAGGGACGCATCCCAGGGCTGGAGAAATTCGGTAAGGCTTGGGCAATTCCAAAGGATGCAAAGAAACCAACAGATAGGCGGAAATGCAAACGTCCAAACTGATGAGCCTCTTTGGTCTGAAGCAAAAGTCAGATTTAGTGTATAAAAAAACACAAAACAATTGGCTATCAATTGGATTTAAGAAGAAAACTGATACCTGAAGAATCTCTTTGAGGGATCAGCTCTGTCAAAAAGAGTCTCAAAAGTCAGGGGAATTTTTATGTTTGTCAAGAATGCAAAATTATGCTTCATTGATCTGTTTGCCGGAGCAGGTGGCCTTTCCGAAGGATTTATTCAGTCCGGATTCAATCCGGTTGCACACGTTGAAATGAATGCTATGGCTTGCAAAACGCTCGAAACCAGAAGTTGTTATTATTATTTAAAGAGCGAAAGAAAGCTGAGTATTTATTATAATTATCTGCGCGGTAATATAACGCGTACAGAGTTTTTAAATTACATACCTGAGAACGTACTGAAGACTATCATGTGCGTTGAGATGGCAGAGCGTGCAATAACGGGTATTTTTGACAGAATCGATGAAGTCATGAACGAGGATGGTATCACGAAAATTGATGTTGTGGTCGGTGGACCTCCATGCCAAGCGTATTCGTTGGTTGGAAGAGCTCAAAGCAGTCATATGGGAACACCTATGGAGCAAGACCCACGAAACAACCTGTATCTGCTATACTCCCGCTTTTTAGAGCGCTACGAGCCAACTATGTTTGTCTTTGAAAATGTCATGGGTATTGAAAGCGCAAACGGCGGACGCACATGGGCAAGTATCCAGGCCGAACTCAGACGGGTAGGATATGACATTGAATGTCGTGAACAGAACGCACGTGATTTTGGTGTAATGCAGAATCGACGCAGAATGATTATCATCGGTTGGAAACGCGGAAGCGGCCTTTATTACCCAGATTTTAAACCTGTTAAAGTCAACGGAACTGTGAATGACCTGTTACAAGACCTCCCTAAAATGCCTCCTGGACAGGAGCGACATCAATATAGAACTGACTATTTCAGCAAATACGCTAGAGAAAATGCCATCCGAACTCCGGAGGATGTGCTTACACTTCATCAAAGTCGTCCACATATTGAACGCGATATTCAGATCTATAAGAAAGCTATTGAACTCTGGGAAAACGGCCATCAACGATTAAACTATAATCATTTGCCGGATGAACTGAAAACACATCGTAACAGAACTTCTTTTGTGGACAGATTTAAAGTTGTAGAAGGTGATCTGGACAGTTGCCACACGATTCTGGCACACCTTTCCAAGGATGGGCACTATTTCATTCATCCGGATATTAATCAACATCGTTCCATAACAGTCCGTGAAGCCGCAAGAATACAATCATTTCCCGATAATTATTTTTTTGAAGGTGCTCGCACGGCCCAATTTGTTCAGGTAGGAAACGCAGTACCTCCATTGATGGCAAAGGCTATAGCGGCAGAGATATATAAACAGCTCTGTAAGGAGGATAACAATGCCTAAACGCGAGTCTCTTGCTGAGTTCTATCAGAGCTTTCAGGATGAAATTTTGTTTGCTGCTGATACAGAAACCAGTGGATGGACGACTGATGACTTTCTGACTTCGGTTATGCTGGGATACCTTGAAGAGGCAGGAGAAGTTAATGACCCCATTATCTGCCCGTTCAGGGGATACGGGCTGCAGCTTAATGCATACACCATATCTGAGGATTTTGAATGTGTTGATATATATGTAAGCATCTACTCTGAGTCAGACATACCGAAGTCTGTTTCACAGACCGAAGTTGACGCTGCAATTAAGCGTGCAATTCAACTTTATCATAAGGCAATCAATGATCTTTATACTTCATTTCAGAAAGATAACGATACATATGAATTCGCAATTACGCTACATCAGAAAAAAGACAAAATAAAAAATGTGCGCATTTGTGCTATTACAAATGGTCTTGTAAAGCCTATTCCATTTAAGAACATTACCATCGGTAATGCGGAAATTTCCTTTACAATCTGGGATATTGATCGTCTCTACCGTTGCGTTACCTCTGGGAAAATGCGCGAAACAATAGAAATTGACTTTGAGGAAAAGTTCGGAACAACCGTTTCATGTATAGAGAATAACACAAGCAGTAAGTACAGTGTGTATCTTGCAATTATTGATGGCAATATCCTGGCGGCGCTTTATGACGAATACAGAGATCGACTTCTTGAAAAGAATGTACGCTCTTTTCTGCAAGTAAAAGGAGCCGTCAACAAGGGAATCCGTGATACATTACGGGAAGAGCCTGAAATGTTCCTGGCATATAACAATGGAATCTCTGTAACTGCGGAGAGTATTGAAATAGTCCGTGATGAAAATGGTAAACCATCGATTGGGAAAATTCGTGATATGCAGATCGTCAACGGCGGACAAACTACTGCGTCGATTTTCAATGCCAGTCGGGATAAAAAGATATCAGCAGATCTTTCGCAAGTATTCGTCCAGATGAAGATTTCGGTTATCAAATCACCGGATGATATGGATGAAATTGTGCCACGCATCTCTGCTTTTGCCAATACGCAGAATAAAATTCAGGTTGCTGATTTTTCTGCAAATGATCCTTTTCACCGGAGGATTGAGGAGTTGTCCCGAACAATCTGGGCACCTGCTCAAGGTGGTCTGAAACCCCAGAACTGGTTTTATGAGCGCGCTCGCGGACAGTATGCGGACATGCTCTCCCGTGAAACAACAACCCTGAGAAAAAAGCAGTTCAAAGAGACCCATCCGTTGTTTACCAAAACTGATCTCGCCAAATTCGAGAATACATGGGACCAATTGCCTTATCAGGTAAGCGAAGGGGCCCAGAAAAACTTTCGTAAGTTTACTGTTAGGCTTAATGAGCGTAAGAGCTTACAGCCTAGCGAAGAATACTATCGGAATCTGATCGCCAAAGCTATCCTCTTCAGACAAACGGAGAAACTGGTACAAAAGCAGCAGTACGGTGGGTATAGAGCTAATATCGTAACATATACTCTGGCATATATCTCCTATAAATCTGCGCAAAGAATTGATCTGGATCGGATTTGGAAGGAGCAAAGCCTCACACCTGCATTGGAAAACGAGATTGTTGAAGTATCTAAATATGTTCAGCAGATGATTATAAACCCTCCCGGCGGAGCCAATGTCAGTGAGTGGTGCAAGCGTGAAAAATGTTGGGATATAATTCGTGAATATGAGTATAGCCTGCGTCCCGAGCTCATCGCAGAGCTTATTTCTGTTGCACGCCCAATGGCAACAACATCCCCTCCGATGAACAGTATAAACTCTGTAACCAAAGTTGAGAAGGCACTGATAGATGAAGTTCTCTCAGTTCCGTCAACGACGTGGTTCGCACTGTCGAGGTGGGCTAAAGAAACGGGTAATTTCCAACCCTGGCAACGGAGCATTTTGTTTCAGGTGGGTACGATTGTCGGGCGCAATCAGCGTCCGAGTTATAAACAATCAAATCATGCGCTGAAAGCCTATAAAGAAGCCCTGAACAAGGGGTTTAGCGTGCAATAAGCCAAGGGGGGATACCAATGCTTGAGTGGCATGAGTATGTGGAACAATTGCTGCAGGACGAGAGTGCATTTGATGGCATCAGCTTGTCATTTGGTGAGAATCAGGATGACACTGGTATTCCTCCAATTATAAAATCAAGTATCCTGATGCTTGACAAGATGATGAAGCACCAAGGGCAATACAACATAATAATATTCCCGGAGAGAATGCAGTCTATCTTTATTTTCACCCTGATGAAGCTGCTGCACAATATTGCCCAGGGCAAAATCGAAAAAATGTATGATCCTTCAGCTTTTCAATTTGGGGAAAAACTGAAGTTAGGCAATACGGTTGTAGAATTCCTCGGTCTTGAGGAACGTGATGGTAAGCTCTGTCTGAGAATTAAGCTTGCAGATTTAATCAGCAGTGCGCCTGTTGATTTTTTTCCTTTTTTCCAACGCACAAGTACGCAGCGCGGACTGAGTAAGTATGAGCAATTTTTTGCTGCCAAAAAGGAAGCTGAGAGCCAGATTACATACTTGTCACCTGATGAGCAGCAGTTGGCTATTCTCGCCGACTATAAGACCCATATGAACAGTTCAATTTTTAACATGACTTCAATCATCAGTACAAAGGAAATGATTGCTGACTGTCGCCTTTGTGGAAAAAGGCTCAGCGACATCCTGCTTATTGGACAGGCTGATTACACTGGCGCAATCCGGAATATCGGGGCAGGTCAGCTGGCTGGAACTCCCTCAATTGTATTGGCGCCTGATATGTATACCATTTTAGCTGCTTCTGAAAATGGACATCCTGTCCAGTCGGTTATTATTGATGCCTCCGATTCCAACAGAATTCTTACACAGATGGATGCGTTGGATGATCTAATGCGGTTGGACGTTTCAATTACCTGTGTTACTGACATTGTCAACTCTTTTGATTTGCAGCCTCTTGAAATGAGAGGGTTTAACATTTGGAGATGGGACGAATCAAGCATTACGCCCAAACTGTATGATGTCACTGCCCTACCTCTGGATCGAAAAATCAAAAATTGTGCGACCCGAAAAGTTAAATATCTGAATGTTGATGGGCATGAGACAAGCGATGCCATCCGCAAGCTTGCCGCCCACAGAAACGAATCAAAAGAGCAGTCTGTTCAGATGATGCGAATGTTCGACAGCCTGAACTCGCTTGCCTTTACTGCACTTCGGGAAACAGTTCCATTTGCCAGCAGCGTTGTCGAAAGGGCAGGCCTTCAACTTAACGATTCCATTCGGATACTAACATCTGAAAAACCTTTTTTGGCACCTGACATATATGAGGACTACAAAGAAGTCATCAGCTGTTTAAAAAAGATATATGCCCCCGGATACCGACTTTTTAAGCAAGCGGCCCTGTCAGAACATTTGCAGGCTGAGAAATACAAAGATATCTGTATCGTTGTGCCGGAAAAATCGGACAAAGAGCCTATTCAAGCTTATTGGCAGTCATGGTGTCGCCAGCGAGGTTTAGGTACCATAGTCCACGTGCTGCATCCGGCAGAATACTATTCAGTAAGCTGCACAGCGTTTTCGGCGACAGTTGTTATCGGGTGGCTGAAACGCGCCATCATGAGAAAAATTCTATACAGTTTCAACACGCAACAATATATTGTTTTGTTGTATGACTATGAACGCCGTTGGAAAAATTATGATACAACTAAATGGGATTCCGAGTTAAAAAGATCCGACAACAAAACAATTATTACCAGTTCTTTTAATAGCGATCAACTCAGCATTTCTACCGGCCGCTTTTTGGAAGCTCCCGGATCGGGGCCGGCGGAGATACCCGAGGCCGATGAACTTAATGAAATTGAATTCATTTTGCGTGAAAACAAGTTTAGACAATATGTCGCCAACGGCGGCATGAAAGCGGCCGAAGCAACAGCAGAAGCAATACCTGTAAACTACGTGGGTGGGTTTCTGGCATTCTACAGAACAGGACACAAGGTTATTTCTGCAACAAAGATCATCACGCAGGATGCAGAAAAAATTGAAACCATTTTGCCGGATAAGCTCCAAGTTGGGGATTTTGTTGTGGTGCGAGAAGCAGATCGCGACATCATCAAGGAAATGGCCGATATCATGTTGTCCAATAGTGGCAAGCACGGACTTCGTGAATTGGCGACAAAATGGAAAGAAGCTCTTGAAATTGAGCAACTGTTCTCAACACCGGAAGAGATTTATCAAAAACTTGTGGCCTCCGGGTGCACAAAGGGATACCAAGCGGTTCGTGATTGGCTGACGGATGAAGATATGATTGCACCACAGCAGAAACAGGACCTTCAGTACATAGCTGCTATAACAGAAAACAGCGTGATAAATGAACTTTTAGATCAGATATTCGATGCTGCGCAGGAAGTCAGATCTGCACATGTTCAGGCCGGGCGGCTCCTCTCTGCTCAGCTGCGTGGCAGAATTGTAGAAGCTCTGGAAAGCTATGGCGATATTGACCCGTTCAATATTTGGGAGCCGATTGAAATGATGGTCGATGGCGTTGGACCGGTCAAAATTCTTAAGATTATTGATGTGGGTTTACCGATTGTCGTCGATATTGCAGATACCAATCACCTGATCGAAGAATAGGAGGCAGAACATGGCCACAATGATTCCATCGGTAATCTCACCGGAAGTGAGCAGTTCTGCAGAACGTCGGATATTCGAATGGTTTCAGAACGCAGCGCAGACCGACGACTGGATTGTTCTTCACTCGTTGGGAATCTCCACGCATAACAAAGTCATCTATGGAGAAACAGACTTTTTCGTTCTGGCACCTCGAATGGGGCTATTCGCTCTCGAAGTCAAAGGTGGCCGCATAAAGCGTGAAAACGGGATTTGGTATTTTACCAACAAGTATGGAAAGACAAATTCAAAGGTGCGCGGCCCATTTGACCAGGCAAAAGAAAGTGTCTTCAGCATCGTATCTGCTCTGAGAAAGCGGATAGACAGCGATCATCATTATCTTACAAACGTTTTTTTTGGCTTTGGCGTCATGTTTCCGGACATTGAGTATGAGGCATCCGGCATAGATGAAGAGCAATGGCAAATCTTTGATTCCCGTGACGGGAACCATGCAAAGGATTTTATTGAAAGACTGGCAGATGGCGCGCGCCGGAAATGGGAAAATATATATGGCTGCCTCGATGAATCAAAACTTCCAACTGTTGAAGATGTTCGCTATCTGACCTCAATTCTCAGAGGCGACTTCGATTATGCTGTTTCCATGGTTGCTCAGCTTCGCAATGCGGACGAAGCGTTAATCAGCCTTACAAAAGAACAGTACCGTTGTCTGGACCAGCTTGACGATAATCCCCGTTGTCTGATTCAGGGGCCGGCAGGCACAGGAAAGACGCTTTTAGCTGTTGAGGAGGTCAAGAAATCCGTTGCAAGAGGTAAGCGAACGGCGTTATTCTGCTTTAACTCGAACTTGGCTGATTGGCTGAAGGGCTATTTTGATGACATGCCGATAACCTTGCGACCCAAGTATGTAGGAACACTACATAGATTTATGGCTCAGAAGGTCAAAGAAAGCGGTATAAGCCTGCAACCCCCTCAAGATGAGCTTGAATTACAAAGGTTCTATCAACAAGTCCTTCCTCGGGCCACAATGAAAGCGCTGTGCACAGCCGAAGAATCATTTGATAAAATCGTCGTTGATGAGGCTCAGGATCTGATTTGCATTGACTATCTGGATGTCTTTGATGCTTGCCTGCGAAAAGGTATGATCCGTGGGCACTGGACCATGTTTGGTGACTTTTCCATGCAGGCTATTTATGCAAATGGTCAAACTGGCGCAAAGATTAAGAAGCTTTTGGAAGATTATACTTCTTTTATTCGTTTCAGCCTGACGCTTAATTGCAGAAATACAAAGCCAATTTGTGAGGAAATCCAAACTGTTACCGGATTTAAAGCTCCTGGCGGATTATGGACGAAGGTGGAGGGGCCTCCGGTTAACTATATTACTTATGCCTCCGCCAAAGATCAGCGAGATAAGTTAGCTGATTTATTGGACCATCTGGTGGATATGCGCATTGAGCCCGGACGCATTACCATCCTCTCCCCGTACAGGAGAGAGAATTCGGTTGTCTCACTCCTGAACAGGTTTGACATCCGGGATTTTAGCATGCACGAGAATACCAATATTACTTTCTGCACCATTCAGGCCTATAAGGGCCTTGAAAACACTGTAATTATTCTGACAGATATTGAAGATTTCAGCATGGATAAACTGATGTACGTAGGATTAAGCAGGGCGCGATCCGGGCTGTACATTCTGGAGTCTGAGGCTGCATCCAAAGAGTATCTGACCTTGCTGCAAAGGAGGCTTTTTCATGAGTGACAACAGGCGAAACCAGCTGCTCAGCTTTGTAGAGCGTGAATTTATTGGTCCGGATCCCATAGATTGGGAGGGTCTTACGCAGGATAACGGTGAAGAAATCTTGGTGACCGACCCGCCGCGTACTCGTTATATTTCAGGGGTTTTGTTTCCTCAGGAGACAACAGACAGTGATGCCGAAACACGGGAAGGCGAAGAAGCCGAAACCCAAGAAGACGACCGTGAAGATCCCGGAGAGCCTGCTCCCGCAGCTATAGTGACGGGAGATAGTGCAGAATATCTTGAGGATGCCGAAGAGTTGATCAACCGATCCAATGCCTACAGGCAGTCAGCAATCAGCCTGACCGCTGCTGTCAGAAAAGATGATATAATTCGCGTTGAGGTCTCTGCAGGCGTATATACTACTTTGAAGTCAACTGATCCGTCCACCGAAAGAGAGCTTGTCCGTTATCCCAGAAGTGCAATCTGCTGGAATAATGAAGACAACCCTATAGACGTGCCGTCACCCCAGAATGGCATTGTGAAAATACCTGCAGATGCAAAAGGACTACAATTTGACATAACATATCGCTACAAAAGAGGCGACTACTCTATTTATACCTTCACACTGGAAAACGCAAAGATGAACAACGGAAATGCAGTAAGGGACGACGATTGTTTCTTCCAAGTGAAGTTTAAGCTCCATTCGGAGCAGGGCTTTTGTCCCCTGCCCGACAGTCAGCGTATCAATACAGAAGACGATGATTATGACTCTAACCAGCTACTTTACCGCAACGTCCATAACTACGCCATCGGTCATGGATGTGCAGCCGATTGGGACGAATCGGCCCAAAAAGTATCTTGGATTTCATCCGCTGTGTTTCCTTCATATGAGATAAAGCCTATTGTACCAAGTACTATTTCCGGTGTTTCACTTAGTATGCGCGAAATGAGTTCCTATGGCGATTTTGAGGATACAGTCCGCGAGCTGAAGCTTATGTGCATCGAGTATCGGAAATGGATTGACCGGCTTGAGGCTGAAAAGTCAAAGCTGGAGGACAGATATGTCCGTACCGCGGAGAGGCATATCCATAACTGCGAAACCTGCCTTAGCCGCATGCTCGGTGGCGTGGAACTGCTGGAAGAAAACGAGCTGGTTCGCACAGCTTTTCAGTACATGAACCTCGCCATGCTTATGCAGCAGTTGCATTATAACCTGCCTTTGCAAAAATGGGAAAGTGACGGAGTTGGGGATATTCGCCTTGCCGATCCAATAAAAATCTTACCTTCTGTAGTTGATAAGAACACCTGGTATGGGAATAAAGAAAAATACGGAAAGTGGAGACCATTCCAGCTCGCATTTATTTTGATGAACTTGCGCTCTATGTATGACCGCAGCTGCGACGAGCGCGAAATCGTTGACCTGATCTGGTTTCCCACTGGCGGCGGTAAAACGGAGGCCTACCTTGGTCTGTCGGCCTATACGATTTTTATCAGAAGGCTGATAGACAGGGATGATTCCGGAACGGCCATCTTGATGAGATACACGCTGCGCCTGCTAACAGCACAGCAATACGAACGTGCATCCGCTATGATTTGCGCCTGTGACCTCATCCGAAGAGATCACGAAGACCTGTTTGGACATGTGAGAATTAGTATTGGACTATGGGTCGGCGGTACAACGACACCCAACTCAATGGCTGAAGCCGTGAAAAAATATAATAAAATGAAAAATGATGGCGCCGCCAATCCTTTTGTTATGCTTAAATGTCCATGGTGCGGCGCACAAATGGGGGTTGTTGAGCGGGCGCATGGTATCTATGAAACGCCCGGATACAGAAAAATCAGAGGTGCGTATGGCAAAGACAGAATTATTTTTCAGTGCAGAAATACAGAAAACGTTTGCGATTTTTCTTCCAGCAGTTATGCCCTTCCGCTGTACGTTGTAGATGATGTCATCTATGAATCCACACCCACATTACTTTTGGGGACTGTGGATAAGTTTGCTATGCTTCCTTTCCGCCCCAAAGCACAGGGTATCTTTGGATATAAGGATGGGATAAAGGTAACGTCCCCCGATCTTATAATTCAGGATGAGCTTCATCTGATTTCAGGGCCATTAGGCTCTATGGTCGGGCACTACGAAACATTGATAAACGAGCTGTGCATTACAAGAACGGAAAGCGGAGAAATTCATCCAAAGGTAATTGCCTCTACGGCCACAATCAGCCGTGCAAAGGAGCAGTGCCATGCATTGTATGGCTGCGGGGCCGATAAAGTGTTTCAGTTTCCTCCTTCCGGCCTCGACGCAGGAAATTCATTTTTTGCTAAAGAGGACCGTGCGCAAAATGGCCGGCAATATGTTGGAATCCTGGCAACAGGTTCCTCTTCGGACACCACGACAGCCATACGCTTATTTTCAGCTTTGCTGTACGGTGCGAAAGCGATGGATGTTGGTGATGAAAAACACAGAGACCCCTATTGGACCAATGTTGGCTACTTCAACAGTATTCGTGAGCTGGGGCAAGCGGCCACTTGGATTCGCGCAGATATCGATCAGCATCTTGATGTTATGTATAAACGCAGATACGATGATAAACGATACCCCAAAGAAGAATATAAAAAGCACAGAAGATACATATGGCGCGATGAAGAGCTGACCAGCCGAATCGCGGGAGATAAAGTTACAGCCAGCCTTGCCAATCTGAATATCCGATACCCGGCAGAGCTCGATGAAAACGGGAAGGTCAGAGAGCATCCCATTGATATCTGTCTGGCAACCAATATGATTTCTGTTGGCCTTGATGTTCCGAGATTAGGCTTGATGACGGTCGCAGGCCAGCCAAAAACCACGTCTGAATATATACAGGCAACCAGCCGCGTAGGCCGTAACCCGGCGGAGGCCCCAGGCATTGTTTTTGTCCTGTATCGTCCGGGCAGACCGAGAGACAAATCACACTATGAACATTTTAAGGGATATCATTCCCGGGTGTATTGCAATGTTGAACCCACCAGCGTTACCCCATTCTCTGCGCCGATCCGGGAGCGGGCTCTCCATGCAATCATGATTGGTATGATGCGGTTGAAAGGAAACGCAGCGTTCAATGCGGATCCCCCGCACCTGCCAGATAAAGATATTTATAATCGCATATACCAAATTATTGAAAACCGGGTGGAGGGTATTGATCCTGACGAATTGGAGGCTACCCTCACCCGCATGGAGTATATTATCCAATGCTGGGAGGACTGGAACCCTCAGAAATGGGAGCCTGAGCTCAACAGGGATTGGTCTTATGGCAATGCTGTGCCACTAATGTATTTTGCCGGAGGCCACAGGAATGAAGCCTGGGGCCCACGTGGAATGGAAACGCCATCATCCATGCGAAGTGTAGACGCATCCTGCGAAGCAGATGTGCTGACAAACCGATATACGGCAAAGGAGGACTAAAAATGGCATATTCAAACAGACCTGTTCGGCGAAGTGCCCTAATTGGTCCGTGGGGTGTGGGGGCTATGGTCCCCTTTCCGAACGATGAGTCATTAATGATTGCTGGGCTTGATATGTGGCGATATATCACTGCAGATCCATTCCTGATTAAAGATGACCGTTTGCAGAAAAGACTTGGCGTCAAAGAGCTGCGCTGGCCACCGGATTTCAGAGAACGCAATGCCGATTCGGAAAACTGCTATCTTAAGATACCGGCAGTCAGATTCCCAACTTGGCACTACTGCCCATTCTGTGGAACTATGCGTAAAACCACATACTATGAGCCTCAACCGGAGTGTGATTGTTACCAATGGCCAAATGGAAGAAAATGTGATCCAAAATACAGGAAAAGAAAACTGGTACCAGAACGTTTTGTGGTAGTTTGCCCCGAGGGCCACATAGATGATTTTCCTGTGGCCGAATGGCTGCACAGCGGAGCAGATCATCCATACAACCCGAACACTTGCAAAATCCGCAGAAGCACGGGTGGTACGTCTGCTGCCCTTACAGGTGTGTTTTACGAATGTTCCTGTGGGGCCAGAAAGTCTATAGCCGGAGCAACCCGCCCAGGTGCACTTCAAAGAATTGCCTACATGTGCAAAGGAGCAAAACCTTGGCTTGGTATTGAGAGTGATGAAAACATTTGTGGCAACAAAGATGTAAAAGTTCTTCTGCGAGGTGCCACAAATGTCTGGTTTGCAGATACCCGTAGTTCCATCCATATCCCTACGGATGATGAGACAACAACACAGAAAGTCATCGGTATTCTTAACGAGTTTTTCGATGTACTGAAAACCCGGAGAATCAATGGTGAATGGGATCGATCATTTATCGCCCTCCTCGCTGACAAACACCATGTTGACAAGGATATTCTTTACGAGGCTTTTATAAAGCGTGATGAGTGCATTGAAGGCTTGCCCGAAGTTAGTGAAGAAATGTCAGAAGATGAGTATCGACTTGCGGAGTACAAGGTTTTGATTAAGAACAGCGGGAGCGATACGCAGGATTTCCATTCGCAAAATTATCCTATTACCTACTATGATAGGGCAATCAGCAAATACTTTAAGAGTATATCGTTAGTGCCAAAGCTTCGTGAAACGCGTGCATTTGTTGGATTTTCCCGACTGGAGCCAAATGATATTGCTATTTCCGAAAGGAAGAAAATGCTTCGAACTGGCGGTGAGAACTGGCTGCCGGCTATTGAAGTATATGGCGAAGGCATTTTCTTCGAGTTTAATGCGCAGGAGCTGCAACGATGGGCGCAAAAGTCAAGTGTAGATGAGCGCATTGAAAAATTGAATCGCGCATACAGAGCGTCCAAATTTGGGCAGAGAGCTGAAGGTAATCTCCGTCCGGAATTTGTGTTAATTCATACCTTTGCACACATACTGATTAATCAGTTAAGCTTCAATTGCGGATATGGAAGTTCGTCGCTCCGTGAGCGTATTTACTGCGAAAAAACGAGCAATGAACACAAAATGTATGGGGTGTTGATTTATACGGCATCTGGTGATTCTGAAGGATCGCTTGGGGGATTAGTTCGCCAGGGCGCGGCTGGTCGCATTGAGGATACCATAGTTGATGCTGTGAAAAACGCGCAGTGGTGTACCTCTGACCCCATCTGTATTCAGTCTGCAGGACAGGGGCCGGAGTCATGTAATCTTGCAGCGTGCCACAATTGCACTCTGCTCCCGGAGACCTGCTGCGAGTGTGGTAACCGTCTGCTGGATCGTGGCGCAGTTGTTGGAACGCTTAAAGATAAAGGCATTGGTTTTTTCAAAGAAATCTGCGACCAGTGAGGTTGAGGTATGATTGTAGTTTTATCGCAAAGAATTGATATTCAATCAGAGTATGAAGACGAGCTGTTTAAGACATATCATTATCCGTCCCGCTATCGTAATCAGCTTCACGAAGGCGATATATTTGTTTATTATCAGGGAAACCGCTATGACAGAAAACAGCGCTATTATTTCGGCACCGGCATTATAGCACAAATATCTGCTGTGAATGAAGAAAACTACTATGCAACGCTGGACAATTGCAAGCAGTTTCCTCAAAAGGTTCCGATATATCTTCCTGATGGTGGGTATATAGAACAGCTAAGCTACCAGGAGGTGAGAAAAAGTATTAATCCACCATGGCAAAGTTCAATTCGGCCTTTATCTGATCAGGCTTACGGCTATATACTCAGTCACGCAGGCTCCTTAGAAGATACTATCTGTTCATCCTCAGTGGAAGATATGAAAAAGTATCTGAAGAAATCAATTCGTAAATTTTTTATAGAACAAGATGATGCAGCAGTGCTTGAAATTGGAAAGACTGCAGCTGCCATTTCTAAAGCCTTAAGTCTATCAGAGTACCCGGTACAAGACGTCGCGGCTCTCCCTAATGGCTTTCGCGCATCACAGATATGGTCAGATGCAGTTGAAGAATTAATGTCTTATTGTGCAAGTATGAAAATGTCGTATTCATATAAGCCTGTTTTTGTCATGGCTTTCCTTGAATTGCATGATAAGGACTGGAATCTCCCTATTTCCCAGGCAGCCCAATACTTCAAAACATTTTATCAACAGCGTCGCAAAAGTGGGCTTCCTGTTGAATTGAAAAAATGCATATATCAGAACCCTGGCGTCACATTGGGTCAAATAACGATAAATTTGATTGCCAATCCCGTAAAAGCTTTGGTCGAAAGTGGGTTCTTTGAATATGCACCTGATATCGGCCTGTTTTCTTTGCACCCTGATCTGAAAAATAAGCTGACCGAAAAGAATGTAGCAGATATTCTTGATATATGCGGGAAAAAACTGGAGCAATACTATTCCAGGCAGCGATTCTAGGAAGTGATTAAATGTCTGATGTGCATTCTCCTGAGATTAGAAGCTATAACATGTCCCAAATTAAGGGTAAAGGAACCAAGCCCGAAGAATTGGTAAGGAAGTATCTGTTTTCGAAAGGTTTCAGATACAGAAAAAACAGTGCCCGATTACCTGGGAAACCGGATATTGTCTTGCCTAAGTATAAAACTGTAATCTTCGTGAATGGTTGCTTCTGGCATAAGCATGAAGGGTGCAAATATTTTGTGTGGCCAAAAAACAATGCGGAGTTCTGGAGAGCGAAGATTGAAGGCAATGCAGGGCGTGATGCCCATAATTATGAGCAACTTGCAAAGTTGGGCTGGAAAGTGCTGATTGTATGGGAGTGTGAATTAAAAAAGAACGTAGCCGAGGGTACCTTGAAAAAAATCGTTCAAAATCTGCAAGGTGAATGCCATGAATAAGACAGGCGGTATTATTCACATATGACTCCTACCTGATGGATGAGGTAATACTCAGAAAATGACAAAGAAAATGCCATAGTGACTGTACGATGTTGCTCAATGGATATAAGTAGAAACTGGCCTCTTTTCAACAAAAGAAATACAGTTACAATCTTTTAGTAGCTATTCCCGCCGACTTGTGGTATATGTTCGTACTACAAGGAGGCGATGTACATGGATGAGATGCTCAAGGCACTGTATGATAGTTTTTATACTCCCCCGAAACTGGCAGAACTGAAGCGGGAGGCCGAGGACAATCATCAGTTGCTTATCCAACGGCTGGAGAAACCGAAACGGAGGCTGGTACCGCGAATCATTGACGCAAAGGACAGCATAGCGGGACAGCTTTCGCTAGATAGTTTCATCTGTGGTTTCAAAGTGGCTTGGAAGCTGTCAAATCAACTGAACCATTACAAAGATGAGCGTTCTACTCCGACTGTGGCGGGGTTGGACGCTCATTCTGTATCTGCAGAAGCAGAAGAACTATAATCACCGAGTGTGTGGAACTGTATGCTGCCATATGGGGACTAAGCACTCAGAGCTCCAAGAAGTGCCAATCGAAACACAAGTGCCAGCTGTCAGCGGCGATGAAGGTTGTTTGTGAAACACTGCGAAGCGACCCTGACCTGGCTCTGCAATAACTCAACATGCGTATCTGAAAAGACCCTCGTTTTGGTACACTAAAAGTGCAGATGCTTTCGCCAGCCCATGGCATTGAGCGTTTGCGCTCATTTCTTTATGATGAGGGAGTACCGGTCTGACGCCCCTCGGCTTGGATCTTAGCATCCGTGACGCAAACTGTCGGCCGTCCCTCGTTGTAAACATCCGCTTAAGCAGGTTGAAACTCGCAGGAGCTTTCGTGTAACGAGCCAAAATGAATCACAATGAGCAAGGATGGATCGCCGTTACGAAAAATATAATTCAGGAAGTGATAAAATGATCAGTGTTGGAATCGATGTTTCCAAAGGGAAAAGCATGGTGTGCATTATGAAGCCTTACGGCGAAGTAATTGCTTCTCCCTATGAAATTACGCATACCGAGCCGGAGGTCACCAAGCTGTCTCAGCGGCTGCTTGCGTTGGAGGGCGAGGTCAGGGTGGTTGTAGAAGCCACTGGAGCCTATCATCTGCCGGTACTATGTTCTTTGCAGCAAGCTGGTATTTTTGTTGCGGTAATCAACCCGTTGGTAATGAAAAAATATGCTTCCGCCGCCATTCGCAAGGGGAAAACAGATAAACTGGATTCTGTTAAAATAGCGAATTACGGACTGGATAATTGGTTTCACCTTGAAGACTACCGTGCCCCAGCGGAGATTTATGCCGACCTCAAGCTTTTAGGCCGCCAGTATCAGCATTACATAGCCCTGAGTGTTATGAGCTTAAATTCGCTCACCCATCTGCTGGACGGTGTCATGCCGGGCATAAAGACCCTCCTTCGCCCTTCCAAAGAGGGGCGTAAGGGCAGTAAGCTGGGTGATTTCGTGGAAGAATTCTGGCATTTCGACAGCATCAAAAAGATGAGCGAACAGCGATTTGTTAATACATACTGCCGTTGGGCAAAGAAAAAGGGATACCATTCAAGCGAGCGTAAGGCGCAGGCAATCTACGCCATAGCTCAGAATGGTATCCCATCGCTTCCAGCGACCCCGTTGACGAAAACACTGGTACTGGAAGCTGTCCGAGTCCTCCGTGAATTGGATAAGACTCTGGAGTCCATTCTATCACAGATGCAGCAATTGGCAAGTAGCCTGCCGGAATATCCGGTCGTTATGGCCATGAAGGGCGTTGGCGCTGCCCTCGGCCCCAGGCTTATTTCTGAGATTGGTGATGTCCGCAGATTCCACAGCGGCAGCGCTTTGGTTGCGTTCGCCGGTATTGATGCGCCGCCTTACGAATCGGGGTCATTTGTCGGCACCCAACGAAGTATTTCCAAACGGGGATCACCGGTGCTGCGCAAAACCGGCTATGAGATCATGAAAGCACTAAAAACCACCAAGCCCACCGAAGACGCTGCCGTCTATGAGTTCATTCTGAAAAAGGAGGCAGAAGGAAAGCACAAAAAGGCCGCTAAAATTGCTGGACTGAACAAATTTCTCCGTATTTACTACGCCAGGGTAATGGAGGTCTACTCGGAGTAACCGCTTTTAGAATGCTTCCGGCCAAGTAGCCTTTTGTGCTTGGTCTGCTTTGCTATACTCATTTTTACCCACACTAAAATCTCAGCTTTTTTGAATCAACCCCTTGACTTTGCTTAGCAGGTTTGCGTCGCAATAAGCAAAGAAAAACCCGCAGCGATCAAAGTGCCTCCAACCGCCGACGTAGCTCCGTGTCGCTCAGCTTTCCCCGTTCCGCCTGCTCTTTCAGTTCCTGTGCTTTCGCCACGGCGTCGTTCCAATCGTCCCCGCTGATTTTGCCCCTGTTTTTTCTCGACTTCAACCGATTATAGGCCCTCGTGTACTCCTTCTGAGCAGGAGTAGCGGAGGCCCTTCCTTTTGCCTCCTTCCGGTGGGCGCCTACCTTTCGGCAGGTGCGCTCTGTTTCACCCGGCGCTAAATTGTTGCAGTAACAGGTGTTGTAGCCTTCGGTCAGCAAAAAATACCGTTCGCAATTGTGGCAGCGGCGTGGGGTGTTGCCCACCATCAGGCCACGGTAAAAGTCTGTGTAGAGAAAATGCGAGAGATAGGAAAATTCCGCTTTTTCCGCCAAGACAACCTTTCCATCCTCGGCGGGATGCACTTTGGGGACAAATTTGATTTGCGTAGGAAAGCTCTGTTCAAATTCCGGCATATTAAAAAGCCCTCCCGCTGCAGCCATATCAGAAAAGTATCGTGCATAAGCCGCCGCATAGCTGTCGATGCTTCTACGCTTAAGCGGTTCGAGGTACAGCTCTAATATTCCGGCGACCTGCCCCCGAAAATTGCGAATGCTCTCGGGAAAGTACTCCAGACCGTTTAGAAGTCGCTCAAACATGGCGTGACCTTCGGAATGAATGTCCTGAACTTCATTCCACTTTGACTGGTCGGAGAACATGAGCGGCAAGAGCCGATAGCTTGTCTCCAAATCCATCGGCAGCTCCCGATAGACGGGCATCTTAAAAATCAAATCCCAGACAGCGTTCAGCTTCTCCTGTGCGGAGCAAGCGGCGCTGTTCGTTTTTTCCCGGAGCAAAGCTGCTACCGTAGGCAGAAACGCCTGAACCCGCTGGTCAACTTCGTTCAGCACTGCCTCATCCATATTTAAAATGTCGGTGGTGCATTGCCCCAAAGGAAAAGACTTGCTCTTTACAAATAACTCACCCGTTCCAAACAGGACGGAAAACTGGTCGAAATAGTCCGCCATCGTGCCACATCTCCTGTATCCGATAGAATTTTGAGATTTACCCATTCCAGCCGGGAAGTATTGAAACTTTTTTCCAGCTATGTTACGCTCATTGTACCAGATATAAAAATAAAAATCAATCGCAAGGGAGGAACGTGAACAATATGATTTCATAAACGATTAGTGAAAAAACAGAAAAGAGAGGAGATGCCATTTGAAGTTCAACCAATGGCCCAAGCGTGACCCGATCAAAAATTATTTTCCGGTTCCCAATGAAATTTATTGTCTGGGTCTGGAAGCGGGTGAGATTGCCATCTACGGTTACCTGCTTTATCTTGAAGACAGGAAAACCTACCAGTGCTGGCCCAGCTACAAAACCATCGGGCGGGCGGTAAAGATGAGCCCAAACACGGTGCGGAAATATGTTGTCATGCTGGAAGAAAAGGACCTCATCTATACCGAGCCGACTATGATTCGCCGTAAGGACGGACGTCCAATGAACGGCAGCCTGCTCTACACCATCCGTCCAATTCAGGAAGCGCTGAATGTTTTCTATGAGCGCCAGATGCTTCAGGTAGATCAGCAATGCATAGCAGAGAAACTGGCAAAGCGCGTTTACGCCAGCCATGCGAAGTCCAGCGGCTTGCATGCGGCCTCAAACAGTGCTGATCGTGTAAATGCAGATGGGAGCAGTGCCGCTATTTCAGATAACCCTATTGACCCTGCCAGTACTGGATAGAAACCGGGCCGCAAAGTATACCTACTTGGCTCAAATTTTAAAAAACCGTGTGAAAAGTGTTCCCTGTTGGCTCACATTTCTTGATTTTTAAAAAACAAACGGAACATCCCAAGGAGGCCACTTGCTCCATCGGAGCCGCGCATAACCAGAGGCAACCCACTGAGCACCCCGCGTCAGCCCCTGTGAGCCAATGTGTGCCCTCTTCAACGAGAAATCGAGTCCCAGTCATGCAGGGGGAGAAACGGGCGATGTTGCACCGATTTCGAGCAGTGTGACGGGGGCAAGCGATTTCCCGCCGAAGCCCGGTAAAACGGATTCCGCGGCAGAAAGCTCGCCACAGCGAGAAGCCGGTAAAACGGATTCCGCGGCAGAAAGCTCGCCACAGCGAGAAGCCGGTAAAAC
>CAUQLV010000039.1:0-24880 GCA_963519235.1 uncultured Oscillospiraceae bacterium | reverse complement strand
TTTTGGAAAGCGCATCGGTTCTTTCAGCCTCTGTATACGCGAAATAGGTCTTGTCCCTGCTGGTGATTTCATAAAGCGGGGATTCCGCAATGTAAACGAAGCCCTCCTCAATCAGCGTAGGCGCAAGGCGGTAGAGCATGGTCAGAATCAGTGTGCGGATCTGAAAACCGTCCACATCCGCATCCGTGCAGATCACGATTTTGTGCCAGCGCAGGCCCGACAACTCAAAGGAGGATAAATCCTTGTTTGCCTTGGAGGTCACTTCCACGCCGCAGCCGAGCACTTTGAAAATATCGGTGATGATATCGTTTTTGAAAATCTTATCATATTCCGCTTTCAGGCAGTTGAGTATTTTTCCGCGGACAGGGATAATCGCCTGAAACTCGGAATCGCGCCCCAGTTTGCAGGCTCCGAGCGCCGAATCGCCCTCCACGATATAGATCTCGCGGCGATTGGTATCGCGGGTGCGGCAGTCCACAAACTTCTGCACCCGATTAGACATGTCAATGCTGCCCGCCAGCTTTTTTTTGAGATTCAGGCGGGTTTTCTCCGCGTTTTCACGGCTGCGTTTGTTAATCAGCACCTGCTCGGCAATACGCGCCGCATCATCAGGATTTTCCAGAAAATACACTTCCATCTGATGGCGCAAAAATTCGTTCATCGCTTCATAAACAAACTTGTTCGTAATGGATTTTTTCGTCTGGTTTTCATAAGAGGTCTGCGTAGAAAAGTTGGAAGAAACCAGCACAAGGCAGTCTTCCACATCCGCGAAAGTAATCTTGCTTTCCCCTTTGGTATATTTGCCGGCGCTCTTAATAAAGCTGTCGATCATATAAACCAACGCAAGCTTCACCGCGCGTTCCGGGGAGCCGCCGTATTCAAGCCAGCTGGAATTGTGATAATATTCCGTGCGCTTGACACGGTTCGAAAAACAGAGCGCCACGTTCAGCAGGACTTTGTAGTCTGGCTTGTCCTCCCGGTCGCGTCCTCTGCGTTCCGCTTTCCAGAACTGCACGGGTGTCAGCGTTTCGGCACCCGCCAGTTCGCTCACATAATCCACGATCCCGTTTTCATAAAGATATTCCGTTTCCTCAAAGCCGGATTCCGTCTGGTTGCGGAGAATAAAGCGAACTCCGGCATTGACCACCGCTTGGCGTTTGATGACATCCTGATAATACTCCAGCGGAATATCGATGTCGGTGAACACCTGCAGGTCGGGCCGCCAGCGGATTTTGCTTCCAGTCTGCCTGCGGCGTGCTTCCTCTTTTCCAAGCCCGCCCACGTTTTCACCGTGTTCAAAACGCAGGCTATATTTCGTGCTGTCACGGTAAATTTCCACATCCATATATTCGGACGCATACTGCGTGGCGCAAAGGCCCAGCCCGTTTAGTCCAAGGGAATACTCGTAGCTTTCCCCCTCGTTGGTCGCGTATTTTCCGCCCGCATACAGCTCGCAGAACACAAGCTCCCAGTTATACCGCTGCTCCCGGGTATTGTAATCTACCGGGATTCCGCGCCCAAAGTCCTCAATTTCAACCGACTGGTCTCGGTAACGGGTGACAATAATCCGTTCTCCATACCCTTCCCGCGCCTCGTCAATCGAGTTCGAAAGAATTTCAAACACAGAATGCTGGCAGCCCTCGAGTCCGTCGGATCCGAAAATGACGCCCGGCCTTTTTCGAACCCTGTCCGAGCCCTTGAGCGAAGAGATACTTTCATTGTCATACTCTCTGGTCGTTTTTTTTGGCATTACCCAGCCTCCGTCAGATATATTGGTTCAATAGTTTTCATTATAACATTCCTGTCAAGTAGGATTCTGTTTCCATCCCAATTTTTTCAGGGGTTCTTTGCCGGATGGAACTCAAAAATGCCCGCTGATGGCGGACATTTTTGAAAAGCGACGTATAGTTCATCCGGCTCAGACTATTTTTTGAACAGCGCACGCAATTTATCCGCCGCTCTGGCAAAAAGCGATCGGCGGGCTGCAGGTTCCCGCTCCGCCGCGCTGTGCGTGTGTTTGGGCCGCGCGGATATCACGGGCTGTTTCGTATTTTGCTCCCGCCGATGTTCATTGTGCAGATATGCAATTTTGAACAGGTCAATCTGACTGTCAATAGGCGGCCCGTCCGTTTTCACCGCCGCATATTCCCCGTTCGGAAGCAAAAGTTTTGCTTTCACGTTATCGGAAAATTCAAGATTCAGCATCGCCAGAATGCGCTTTTTAATAGCCGGGTCTAATATCGGGGCGGCTACTTCCACGCGCCGCTCGGTGTTGCGGGTCATAAAATCCGCCGAAGAAAGATAAATCAGGCTGCGTTCCGGCGGGCCGAACACATAAATCCTGGAATGTTCCAGAAACCGTCCGACAATGCTGACCACCTGGATATTATCGGTATAGCCCGGAACCCCGACCCGCAGACAGCAGATGCCCCGGATAATCATCCGGATTCTGACGCCCGCCATGGAAGCCGCAATCAGCCGGTCAATGATATCCTTATCCGTCAGAGAATTCATTTTGACCGTTATCTCCGCTGGCAGCCCTTCTTTGGCGGCACGGATTTCTTCATCGATGAAATGCAGAATCATGACCTTCATGTTTTTGGGCGCCGCCAGAAGATATTTCGTGCGATCTGCCGGATTGCCTGTCAAGATCCCTGTAAAAATACGGTTGCCATCCTCACCGAAATCCCTGTTTGCGGTAATCAGGCTCAGATCGGTATAAAGCTTTGCCGTGGATTCGTTATAGTTGCCTGTGCCAACCTGCGTGATGAAGCAAATCTGGCCGTTCACCCTGCGGGTAATCACCAGCAGTTTGGAATGCACCTTGTACTCTCCCAAACCGTAAACCACGTTTACTCCGGCCTCTTCAAGCCGCTTTGACCAGATAATATTGTTTTCCTCGTCAAAGCGCGCGCGCAGTTCCACGACTACATGGACTTCCTTACCGTTCTCCGCCGCTTTCATCAGAGCAGATACAATCTGGCTTTCACGCGCCACGCGGTAGAGCGTCATTTTGATGCTCAGGACACTCTCATCGCAGGCCGCCTCAAGGAGCAGGGAAATAAACGGTTTCATGCTTTCAAACGGATAGCTCAGCAAACAATCGTGCTGTTCAATCTGGGGGATAATCGGCTTGCCGGACTGCACCATGACCGGGTGCTGCGGGGCAAGCGGGGGGAAAAACAGTTCCTTTTCGCCGGTTCGTTCAAACCTGCAGCAAAGTAAAAAGCCGAATGTCAAATCCATTGGGGTCTGATTCAAAAAAACGCGGTCAGACGACAGCTCCAGCTTGCTGCACAGCTGCTCGACAATCGCTTCTTCCGCCCTGTTCTGGAACTCGATGCGCACCGGCATCAGCTTGCGGCGCTTTTTGACAAGCTCCTCCATGGCGCTTCGGTAATCCATGTCGTGGTCATAAAGCGCTTCCTCCACATTGATATCCGCGTTGCGGGTGACACGGAAGATCGTTTTGCCGGCAACAACATAGCTTTGGAAGACCTGTTCGCAATATTTCAACACCAGTTCTTCCACCAAAACAAATTTGGTTTTATCAAACGGCAGAAACACAATCCGCTCAAATCCGGTGCACGCCGGAATCATAGCCAGCTTTACAAATTCTCCTCTTGTCTGAAGCTGGATGCAAATATACGTTTCCTTGTTCTTTAAAAAAGGAAACGGATGGTGCTTGTCAATGATCTGGGGGGAAAGCATGGGCTGCACTTCGTTTTTGAAGTAACTCTCCAGATAGGCTTCCTGCTCCTGCGTCAGGTATTCCACATTCAAATGTTCAATTCCGCTGTCTGCGAAATCGTTCATCAGCCCACGATAAGCTTCGTCCTTGCAGGCCACCAGTTTTTGCACTTCTTCAAAAATGGCCGACAGCTGTTCGGCGGGGCTCATCAGCGACTTGTTATCGACCGCGTCGGGATCGATAGCGGCCGAGTCAGTCAGCGTGCCGACGCGAATCATAAAAAACTCGTCCAGGTTATCGGTAAAGATCGAAAGAAACTTCATCCGTTCCAGCAAAGGAATCGACCGGTCACATGCCTGTTCGAGAACACGCTGGTTGAAATGCAGCCAACTCAGTTCCCGGTTATGATACAGTATGGGGGTTGTATTTGCATCCATGCAAAGTTCTCCTTTGTTTCTAATCGGCCGCCTCCGGCAGCAGCTCATCCGGAAACGCCCGGATGCAGTAACCAAAAAAGAGTATTGCCTATTCCGGCAATACTCTTCTTGATCTCTTAGCCCCTCTTATTGTTGAATATTGACAGAATATCGAAATAGCTATCGTCATCGTCCTCTTTGTCCGGAGCGACAACAGGCGGCGGAGTTGTTGTTTGCTTTGCATTCGCAGAAGCAGTGTTTCCGCTGAATCCATAATTTGGGAGCTCAAAATTCTTCCCGTCATCAAAACCGGTGGCAATAACCGTCACTTTCAGTTCATCGCTGAGGGTTTCGTCGAATGTAGCACCCCAAATCAGGTTGACATCCGGGTGAGCAGCATCGTGGATCATGGAGGAAGCAATGTCGATGTCGTCCAGATCGATGTCAGGCGAAGCCGTAATGTTTACAATGACGCCATGAGCGCCGTTGATAGAGGTTTCAAGCAGCGGGGAGGAGATCGCCTTTTCCGCGGCAACCTTTGCCTTGTCTTTGCCGGTAGCGCTTCCCACGCCCATATGCGCGTAACCCGCGTCCTTCATAATTGCGGTGACGTCCGCAAAGTCCAGATTGACAACACCGGGGATATTCACAAGGTCAGAGATGCTCTGTACGCCCTGTCTGAGCACGTCATCGGCAGCCGAAAACGCGTTTTGCAGAGTAATTTTTTCTTCAGACAGCAATTTTAATCGCTCGTTGGGGATGACCAGCAGCGCATCCACATGCTCACGCAGAGCGGTCACACCCATCTCCGCCTGTTCCATACGGCGCTTGCCTTCAAAATTAAACGGTTTGGTCACAATACCAACCGTTAGGATACCCAGGTCATGCGCCACCTCGGCGACAACAGGGGCCCCGCCCGTACCGGTTCCACCGCCCATGCCGGCAGTGATAAAAACCATATCGGTTCCCTTGAGGGCCGCAGCGATTTCATCTCTGCTTTCTTCTGCGGCGCGCTGGCCTTTTTCCGGGTTCCCGCCCGCTCCCTTGCCGCGGGTAAGCTTGTCCCCAATATGTAGCTTATAGGTCGCCTGAGACGTCAGCAACGCCTGGTTGTCCGTATTGATCGAGATAAACTCAACACTTTTCATCCCTGAAAGCACCATTCGGTTGATGGCATTACCGCCGCCGCCGCCAACCCCGATTACCTTTATAGAGACAACATTCTCCGAGTCACTCGCCATGTCGAAGTTCATTAACATCGTTGTTCCCCCTGTGTTAATTCCAATATATTCTAACCATTAAGATCGGAAAGCAAAATTATACTATTGAATATTATTTTATCAGATAGGATATGGTAAATCAATAGCATTTTACGTTCCAGTACAAAATACACACATTTACAGTCCGATATTCAGCCTGATGTGACTGTATCGCCTGTTGTTTTGGGTCCGCTGTCCGGAATTACCGCAAGATCATCTGACCGATTAAACGAAGTCTGGGAACTGGAGGCTTCCGGTGAAGCACCGGATGCAGCGGAAGAAGACTGCTCCGTGGAGGATGCGGAAGAACCCCCGGAGGACGCCTGCTTACTGCTGCCCGGTATGACAACCAGATCCGGATCGTCAGGCTGGGAAATGCTGTCAGATGCTTTCGGTTCCGAATTCAAAGGCTCCGCTTCAGGCGGTGCTACCGAAAATTCAGGCTGCATTTTTGCCAGTTCTTCGCTGATGTCGCATGCCAGTTCCCAAACCTGTCCGCTGGAGGAAGCGGTGGAAGCATCCAGCCGTCCCTGATAATCCGCCGGCAGCTCGTCCGAGATCAGCCGCTGAACGAATTTCAGCTTATAAGAGAGATCTGCTTCACTGCCGAGCTCAATCAGAATCCTGCCGTCATAGACAAGCCGCATATTCAGCCTGTCCGAAAAATCAACGAGAGTGATCTCTCCGAACCCGGTCTCTTCCACCGCCTCAACAAGGTAGGCCAGCATTTTAAAGTTTTCTTCTTCGTTTTCCGCAGACCGAGTGCGCCACTCCTTTTCTTTATCCTCCGTCTTCGCATTGGGCTTTCCGGCTTTTTCCTTGCGCCAGACCTCCATTTCCGAGGAAACTTCCGCGGAGTAGGTCAGATCTCCTTTTGAAACCACCTCGCCGAGCCGGTGCCCCACCTCCGCCAGACTGAGATACATTCCGTTTACAACGGTTACATCTGCCGGAAGTGTACGCACACCGGTTTCCAGAATCTTTCCGGAATAACCGATCACCACGTACCCCGCCGCAGCATTGACCGCTCCAAGCGGCTTTGCCTGGGTGATCTCGAAAATCAGTTTCGGCGGAAAGGAACGCTTGAGTTTGACGCCTTCTATGTAAGGGAATTTCTCCAGCAAAGCCTTCTGCACGGCGCTCTGGCTGACGCGAAATAAATTGTCTCCGATATTGACGCCGCTTTGCACAAGGATTTCTTCGTTTGCGTATTTGGTATTTCCTGTCACTTCCAATTTTTCAATCTTGAAAAATACGGTCAATGAGAGGATCAGGAGGATTGCGGCTGCCGACAGCAGGATCAGCAGATAATGCAGTGTCTGCCTTCCGGTACGCCGGCGGCGGCGCTTTTGCTGGCTGCCCGCAGCAGCCGTCTGCGCTCTTACAGGCGCAGCACGGCGCTGACCGCCGAACGTAATGATTTTCTGCTTCATTTTGCTTCCTCCAGTTTGCCTTTTCCGCTGTTATCGTAAGCGGCGGATATCCGCGCCAATACTGGCAAGGTTTTGTTCAAAGTGCTCGTATCCACGATCGATGTGTTCGATTTGCAAAAGCTCGCTTTCACCCTGCGCCGCCAAAGCCGCAGCGGCAATTGCTGCGCCGCCGCGCAGATCTGTACAGCGCACTGTAGCGCTGTGCAGTTCCCGCACGCCATGTACAACCGCAATCCGCCCCTCGACCTTGATATCGGCGCCCATCCGCTGCAATTCAGGCACATGCTTATAGCGGCTTTCAAAGATATTTTCAACAAAAATGCTGCTGCCCTCCGCAAGACATGCCGCCGCCATCAGCGGGGACTGCGCGTCAGTCGGAAAGCCCGGGTAAGGCATCGTACGCACACAGCGCAGCGGTTTCAGCATCCCGTCAGATTTCAGACGAATGCTGTCCGGGGTCGTCAGAACCTGGCAGCCCATCTCCTCGAAGCAAGGCAGCACAGCGGAGAGGTGCTCGGTGCAGACATCCATCAGCAAAACGTCGCCGCCTGTCGCGGCCGCGCAGGAAAGATAGGTGGCGGCGGCAATTCTGTCCGGGATTACCCGGTGTTCTGCCGGATGCAGGGATTTGACTCCCTCCACACGCAGACCGCCGTCCTTGGTTAAATCTATTTTGGCCCCGCAGGCAATGAGAAACGCCGCGAGATCGGTGATTTCAGGTTCACGCGCCGCATTCTGGATGATCGTTTCCCCTTCGGCAAGGGTTGCGGCTATCAGAATATTCTCTGTTGCTCCAACACTGGGAAACGGCAGCGCGATTTTCGCTCCGTGCAGCCTTTCTTTCACGCTGCAGTTTAAATAGCCATGGTCCTCCTCAATGGAAACCCCAAGCTTTTCCAACGCGGCAAGATGCAAATCGATGGGGCGTGGACCCAATTCACAGCCTCCCGGCATGGAAATGCGCGCTTCCCCGCATTTGGCAATAATTGCACCGAGAAAAACGATGGACGAACGCATCATGCGCATCAGGTCATCCGGAATGCAGCAGCAGCCGCCGGTTGCCTCCTGCACAAAGATGCTGTCCCCTTCCCGCTTATTTTTTGCTCCGAGGAAACTTAGGATGTTGCATGCCGCGTCCACGTCGGTTAGTCTTGGGCAGTTATGTATGACACAATTGCCGGACAATAAAGTCGCCGCCATAATTGGCAGCACCGAATTTTTTGCGCCGTGTATCTGCAAACTTCCTTTCAGTCGGTTCTGCCCTCGAATGAGAAGTTTTTCCATCTTCACGCACCCTTTCAAACGTAACGAGGGCACAAAACCCCCTACACGATTATGGTATGCGAGATGGCAAACAGTGGTTACGCTTTCAAAAGGGACATGATTTGGGAATAAATTCGCTCGTTAGCATCAATGACTGCCATTTTTTGCGCATTTTTTCCTAATCTGCGAAGCGCCTGCGGATCCATGCAAAGTTCTGCGACTGTCTTTCGGAGCAGCTGCGGTGTCAAATTTTTTTCCTCTATCACTACGGCGGCATCGTGATTCTGCAATACCATCGCATTATGATACTGGTGGTTCTCTGCTACATTGGGAGACGGGATCAGCACCGAGGCTGTCCCGCTTGCTTCCAGTTCGGAAAGCGTAATGGCACCCGACCGTGAAATAACGAGATCCGCCGCCGCGAGGCAGTCCGGCATATCATTTATGTACTCGCGGATATCCAGATTGGGATTCTGCTCAGACTGCACACCCGCCTGCTTGAGCATGGCGGGGAACCTGCCCTTTTCGTAGCTGCCGGTGGCGTGAATATGATAGATGCCACCGCGCTCGTCTTCCCATGCCATCAGCCCGGCCACCGCTTCATTAATGCGGCGCGCGCCGAGGCTCCCTCCGAAGGAGACGATGCAGATTCTGTCCCCTACGCCAAGCTTGCTGCGGGCCTGTTCTCGATTTGCAAAAATGATTTGTTCCCGGACAGGATTGCCGGTAATGACATACTCCCGGTTACCGGGCAGGAAGCGTTTGGCTTCTTCCACCGCCAGCAGGATTTTATCGGTTGTCGGGGCAAGCAGCTTTGTTGTTACGCCGGGGAACGCATTGGACTCATGGGTCACGGTTTTATAACCCAGCTTGTAGCCTTCCCGCAAAACAGGCCCGCTGACATAGCCGCCCGTTCCCACGATCACGTCCGGGCCAAATTCCCGGATCAAATTTTTTGCGCGCCCCCACGCAAGCAGGAAACAGCGCAGCGAGCGAAGGTTATATTTCACATTGAACCAGCTGAGCTGGCGCTGGAACCCCATAATATCAATCGGGGCAAACTGGAATCCCGCATTTGGAACGAGCCGCGCTTCCATTCCATGGGGGTTGCCGGCAAAAAGGATTTCACAATCCGGGTGCCGGCTCCGTATATAGTTTGCCACGGCAATGGCCGGATTGATATGGCCCGCCGTCCCGCCGCAGGCAAATAATAGTTTCATATGAATCCTCCTGTTTTATTCTTTCTCGATGAAGGTTTGCCGTGATACCGACAGGATAACCCCCATCTGTGCCAAAAGCAGCAGCAGCGCCGTACCCCCGGAGGAGAAGAAAGGCAGGCTGATGCCGGTATTGGGAATTGTATTGGTCACAACGGCAATATTCAGAATCGTCTGGACGCCGACCTGCGTAATCAGCCCGACCGTAAGCATGGAGCCAAACCGATCACGGCAGCGCATGGCAATAACATACCCGCGCCATATCAGCAGTACAAAGATGAGGATGATGATTGTGGCGCCGACAAAGCCAAGTTCTTCGCAGACCACGGAAAAAATGAAATCGTTCTGCGGTTCCGGCAGATACAGGTGCTTCTGGCGGGAATTCCCGATACCGAGTCCCATCAGCCCGCCCGAACCGATCGCATAAAGCGATTGCAGCGTCTGATAGCCCGCGCCCAGCGGGTCAAGTTCCGGGTGCTGCCAGTGTTCGATACGAGACGCGGCGTAGCTGACCACGTTCGGAATCATAACCATAACGATAATGCCGCCCACCAGCAGAATTCCGCCCAGCATAAACCATTTTAAGTCGGTGCCGCCAACGAACATCATGACGATGCCGATTGCAACAATTAAAATCGTACCTGAAAGGTGCGGTTCAAGCAGCATCAGCATCGCAACAATACCCATCAGCACCAAAAACGGCCAAACCCCGTATTTGGGGTCTTTCATTTTATCGTGATTGATGGAAATAAGATGCGCGAACAGAATTACGATTGCCAGCTTTGCGAGTTCAGAAGGCTGGAAGCTGAACGGCCCAAGCGGCAGCCAGCGGTTAAAGTCTTCACGGGTATGGACAAAAAGCACCAAAATCAGCAAAAATACCGACCCGGCATAAGCCAGCAAAGCAAACCGATGCAGGATATGATAATCAATACCCGCGATAATCAGCATCACCGGAACGCCAACGAGGGCAAATACAAGCTGACGGCTAATGTAATAGAAGCTGTTGCCGTTTTCATGGTAGTAGGAATAGGCATAGCTGGCGGAAAAAAGCATAATCAGGCCGATAGCCAACAGCAGAAGCACCAAAATCAGGAAGGTGAGATCGATCCCGCCTCTTTCCGTAATTCTTTTTTTTGAGGCGACACGCCCCTGCGCCGGATTTTTCGGCTGTACATAATCCATTGGCAGCGCCCCTTTCAATTCATTTTCCCTTGCAGGCGGCAGCCGCAGACCTTACATCTGCAAAACTGCAAGCACGGAAAGCAGGCCTCCCGCTAGCGTCACGATGGAAAATACAGTGACAATTTTGATTTCGCTCCACCCGCTCATTTCAAAATGATGATGGATCGGACTCATTTTAAAGATGCGCTTTCCAGTCGTCTTAAAGCTAATGACCTGCAGAATGACGGAAAAGGCTTCACACCAGTAAATGACCCCGGCAAATAGAATCAGCAGCGGCAATCTGACATCAAAAGCCAGCGCCACAACCAGACCGCCGAAAAACAGAGAGCCTGTATCGCCCATAAACACCTTCGCGGGATAAAAATTCCACACCAGAAATCCCAGGCATCCGCCGGCCAGCGCGCACGCGGTCAGTCCGGTCTGCGCAAAGCGGAGGATTCCCGCGATGATAAGAAAGGTCAGCGCATAGACAAATGTAACCGAGGATGCCAGACCGTCAATACCGTCTGTAAGATTGACAGCGTTCACAAACCCGGTAATGATAATCATCGCGAGCACGTAATAAAGCAGCCCCAGTTTCAGCTGTCCATAAAACGGAATGGTGATCTCTGTGGAGACATCCCCGGAAAGGTACAGCATGGTGAGATAAAACACGCCGACCACCAGCTGCATCAGGTATTTCTGCCGAGCGGTCAGGCCCATGTTGCGTTTTTTAACAACTTTGATATAGTCATCCAAAAACCCGATTGCCGCGAACGCAAGTGCCATGACCATCCCCGCAAACAGACGGAGGTTATTGCGCGTATCCGCAAGCAGCTCCGGATTCGAAGCGGCAAGGGTTGCATAGCCGGTCATAACAGCTATTGTAACACCGACGATGAACATTATCCCTCCCATGGTAGGAGTTCCCTGTTTCTTTTTATGCCAGGCCGGGCCGATGTCCAAAATCGTCTGTCCAAATTTCAGCCGGTGCAGATAAGGAATCATCACGATGCCGAGCAGGGCGGTGACACCGAAAGAAACCAGAGTTGTCAGCAGAAATGCCATGTTGTCCATTTATTTTTTCTCTCCTCATTGGCGGTATATCATTGGGAATCCGGCAAAACGCACACCTTTTCAGCGCGCATCCGCATAAAGGCTTTGCAGAACTTCCTCCAGCCGCATGCCGCGGCTAGCTTTGAACCAGACGACATCGCCTGGCCGGAGGTATTTCTTCAGCGCCCCCGCGAGAGAATCCCGATCCTGATACAGCTCGGATTCTCCGCCGGCATCAATTGCCCCCTCTTTATAATATCGTGCCATTTCTCCATAAGCAAAGAGGTAATTCACGTCATTTTTTATGGCAAACTCCCCCACATCTCTATGTGCCTGCGGAGCAATCTCCCCCAGCTCAAACATATCGCCCAAAACAGCAACGCGCCTGCCTCCGCACGGATAGGCGGAAAGTGTGGACAAAGCGGCCTTCATAGAGTCGGGGGAGGCGTTGTAGCAGTCCTCCACCACCGTATAACCGCAGAACGGGACAATTTTCTGGCGCATGCCGGACGGTGCATAATTTTTCAGTGCGCCGGCACAGGTTTCGAGCGGAATACCCAGAACAGTCCCAACTGCGCAGGCGGCCAGCGCATTGAGCACATTATGCCTGCCCACGCAGGGAATCGAAACAGGCGTTCGGTTGCTGTTATAACACAAGGTGAACGAAGTTTCTGTCACATTTTCACGAATGCCCTCGGCGCGAACTGTGCAGGCAGGATTCTCGATGCCGTAAAACTGCACATTTAGGCGGGGAACTTTGACCGTTTGCAGCAGGTCGTTGTCTCCGCACAAAATCAGCGGGGCGCCGTCCGGCAGAGATTCGGCAAGTTCCAGCTTTGCCTTCAGGATATTTTCGCGCGAGCCAAGGCGCTCGATATGGGAGACACCGATATTGGTGATCACTCCAACTTGCGGCTGTGCAACCGCGGCAAGCGCGGAAATTTCTCCAAGCCCCTGCATGCCCATTTCAATCACCGCCGCTTCATAGGACGGGTCGAGACGAAACAGGGTTTTGGGCAGGCCAATTTCATTATTGAGGTTGCCTTCTGTTTTCAGCGTATGAAAAGCGGACGAAACCACTTCCGCGATCATGTCCTTCGTGGTCGTTTTGCCGACGCTTCCCGTAATCCCGACGCAATGGATTTGGAACTTGGAACGGTAAAGCCGCCCGATTGCCATCAGTGCGTCCTGCGTGTTCTCTACGTAGAGCACACGGTCTGAACCGTAATCCCGGCGCTCATGGGCAACCGCAAAGGCGGCGCCGTTTTTCAGCGCGTCTGCCAGATAATCATGCCCGTTGAACCGTTCACCCGACAGCGCCACAAATAAACATCCCTGCGGAATGTTTCTGGAGTCGGTCGAAATTTCTGTAATTTCACCCGCAAAGCTGCCGGAAGCGCCGACAGCCCGCGCGATTTCTGTCATCGTCAATTTTTCCATGGGTTCCTCCACCTGCGGTTTTCCGCTTTACAGCTGATGATTCATCCGCGACAGAATTTCCGCAACCACTTTTTTCTCATCGAAACAGATCGTTTCTCCCCGCAGCACCTGATAGTCCTCGTGCCCTTTGCCGGCCAGAATCAGGATATCGCCCGGCTGGGCATGCGTCAGCCCCCACTCAATGGCGGTGTAACGGTCGGGAATCACCTGATACGGCGTATCGGGGTGTTCCTTGATGCCCGGCATCGCGTCCTGAATGATCTGAAGTTCGTCCTCGTCCCGCGGGTTATCTGAAGTCAAAATCACAAAGTCCGATAGGCGTGTCACAATTTCCGCCATGATCCTTCGTTTGCCGCGGTCACGGTTGCCCGCGCAGCCAAACAGGGTGACCACCCTGCCCTGCGCGAATTTGCGCATCGTCGTGATGATTTTTTCCAAGCCGTCCGGGCTATGGGCGTAATCCCGGATAACCGTGTAATCGGTGTCAGTCGGCAGCACTTCAATACGCCCCACGACGCCCTGACACGTATTCAGCCCTTGTGCGACTTCATCAATCGTCATGCCAAGCGTCAGACAAGCAACCGCGGCCGCCATCGCGTTGGAGACAGAGAAATCGCCGGGGATCGGCAGCTTGACACGCGCGATCTGGCCGTTCCCCACCAGCATAAATCTGCTGGAATCCGGATACGAGCGGATTTCCCGTGCGGTATAATCCGCGGCATTGTCTGAAATGGAAAAGGTAAGCGTATCGCAGGAGACTTCTGAAGCAAGCCGGCGGCCGCAGCTGTCGTCGAGATTCAACACAGCGGTATCGCAGATGGAAAACAGCTTCTTTTTTGCCTGATAATAATTTTCCATTGTCAGGTGATAATCAAGATGGTCCTGCGTCAGGTTCGTAAAGATTGCCGTTTTAAAATGAAGCCCCGCCAATCGTTTCTGGTCAAGCGCATGTGAGGAACATTCCATCACCACATAATCGCAGCCCGCGCCCACCATGCGCGAAAACATGCTGTGCAGCGCCAGCGGGTCCGGCGTCGTATGCTTTGCGGGAAGGGTAATGTCATCAATTTCGTTATGAATGGTGCCCAGCAGCCCGACCTTTTTCCCGCTTGACTCCAAAATGTGCTTTAACATGCAGGTGATTGTTGTTTTCCCGTTTGTTCCGGTTACACCCACCAGCGTCAGCTTCTGCGCCGGATTTCCGTACCAGTTTCCGCAGAGAATTCCGTAAGCCTGCCTGGTGTCGGTGCAGAGCAGCTGGTTTTCCAACCCCAGATCCCGCTCGCAGACGACCGCCGCGGCTCCGATATCCAGCGCTTCACGCGCATGGTCATGCCCGTCGAACTTGCCGCCCTTAATGCAGACGAAAAGGTTGCCCTTTTCTATTTGTCTGGAATCGGCTGTGACGCCGGTGATTTCACAGTCCAAAACGCGGCCGGACAGTTCCAGCCCGCCGATCAATCTCTCTAACCGCATGTAAATAGCCTCCTTGCATTGGTTATGCCCAGTTATCCGTTCTGTTGGCTATCGCCGCTGCCGCCGCTTGCAAATTCCACCGTGACAACCGTGCCCGGCGCGACCGATTCTCCCGCTGCGGGCGACTGGGAAACAGCAACATTCTGCGAGCCCTCGATGCCTTCGCCTGAGGCGGCAAAATTTAACCCCGCGTCCGTAATCGCCTGGTTGGCGGCGCTGCCGCTCTTCCCCTTCACGTCCGGCACCACTATCATCTGATCGGCATTGATTTCTTCCGTATAGAGGACCACTGTGCCCCCTTCCGGTACCAGCTCACCTGCTCCCGGAATCTGACGGACGACTTTAGTGCCGTTGCCAACCGTGCGGTACTTGAGCCCCGCTATGCGCACATCGGCTTCCGCCTCGTGGATATCCATATTGGTGATATAAATCATCTTGGTAGTAGTTTTCTCGAGTTCTTCCTGCGTATACTGCGGTTCGATGCCCAAATAAGGCAGCGTATCCGCCAAAATTGCGCCGACAATCGGCGCCGCAATCGTGGAACCATACGCGTTGAACAGGTCGGGCTCATCGAGCATGACAAGACACGCGATTTTGGGATCGTCCACCGGGGCAAACCCGAGGAAGGAAAGAATATTTTTGTCGTTTTCACCGATTTTTTCAGAAGTACCGGTTTTACCGCCTACGCGGTAGCCGGGGATCTGCGCTTTTCGACCGGAGCCGTTTGCAACTACCTGTTCAAGCATCAAGCGAAGCGTTTTCGAAGTCTCCTCGGAAATGACCTGCCGCTTTACAACCGGCTCCACATTGTTAATCACATTTCCGTCCGGATCCAGGATCTGCTTTACCACATAAGGCTGCATCAGCTTTCCGCCGTTAACCGCAGCGGATGCCGCTGTAATCAGCTGGATAGAGGTGATTTTAAAAGTCTGACCAAATGAGGCGGAAGACAGTTCCGATATGCCCATCTGGCTCTCTTTGTAGTAGATACTAGCCGCTTCGCCCGGCAGATCGACATCGGTGCCTTCTGTCAGTCCGAAATTGGCAAAGTTCTCGCTAAATTTATGTACTCCCAAATGCTGACCGATGGTGATAAACGCGGGATTGCAGGAATTTGTCAGCGCTTTTGTGAAATCTTGAAGGCCATGTCCCTCGTGCCTGGATGCCCAGACCCAGCAGTGTTGGATGCGGCCGTTTACTTCTATGTAGCCCGGGCAGTAAAAGCTGCTGTTCGGCGTATCGGTACCGTATTCCAAAGAGCCGGCGGAGGTGATAATTTTGAAAACCGAACCCGGCTCATAGGGGTCGGAAATCGCCTTGTTTCTCCACTGGTCAAACTGCGCTTTCGCCAACGCTTCTTTTTTGGATTCGACCTTTTCGACCGTATCCATCTCCGCGAGCGTTTTGGCGGTTTCGGGGTCAAATATCGCATATGGATCATTGGGGTCAAAATCGGGCTTCGTGGACATTGCAAGAATCTCCCCGGTCTGCACATCCATGACGATTCCGACCGCACGGTTTCCCACCTTGTGCTCTACTACCGCGGTTTCCAGGTTTTTTTCGAGGTAGTGCTGAATTTGTTCATCGATGGTCAGCACCAAAGTGTTGCCGTTCTTTGGGTCATATGCCTGCTCATATTGTCTCGACATTGTTACCCCGCGCGAATTTCTCAGCGACACGACACGCCCCGGCGTACCCGCCAGCGATTTGTTGTAATAGGATTCCAGACCGTAGGCGCCTACATTGTCCTTGTTGGTAAATCCAAGAACAGTTGCCGCAAAATTGCCGTAAGGGTAATACCTGCGGGTATCCTCTTCCATAAAAATGGCGTTTCCGATTCCGTTTTCCTGCACAAATTCGGTCACTTTATCTGCATCTGGTCGTTCAACCTTGGTTTTGAGCACCTCATACTGGCTTTCGATTTTCTTCATTTTTTTTGAGATGAAGTCTTTTTCAAGTCCCAAAATTTGAGAAAGGCCATCCACAAGCGCCTTCTGTTTTTCTTCGTTCAATTTGGATGCCTGAAGCGGCGAAATGCACACTGAAGAAACCGTTGCGCTTTTGGCAAGAACTTTTCCGTTCCTGTCCCGAATTTCCCCGCGCTCCGCGCCGATGCGAGTGCTCTGCATCTGCTGATTGAATGCTTTTTCCTGCAAAGCGGCACCCTGAATGATCTGGAGCTGAAAAAGAGAATGCACAACCGCGCTGAATCCAAGCACGATCATGCCGGACAGGGCAACGATCATGCGGGTTTTCATCCGGTAGCTTGGAGTTTTTGCCATAGCGATATACCAGTCCTTTACAAAATAGGAAATTACGCTGCAGAGCGCTTTAAGATGGGTCTAAACCTGTCGAAAAGGGCTTAAAAGTGACGAAAGCAAGAAGTATTCCGGGCAGAGTCCTGTCCCTTTTACGCTTCTTGCTTTTGAAACCACCCAATTGTGTATTAAAATGTATATTTTATTGTTTCTGGATGTATGCCTGCACATGATTGATTGATAAACGAATCCGATCCAAAATCGTCTGTTTGGGAGACTCACTGGTTAATTCAATCTTATCTCCGTCACAAAGGTTGACATATGTCACCTGCCCCTTATCCATCGCGTACATGCCCATCGTCTGCGTCGCATAGTCTTCCACATTGCGCAGGGATATTTTAGATTCAAGTTCGGCGCTCAAACGTGTGCTGTCACTTTTATATTCGTCCAGCATCGCGTTCTGCTTGCTGATCTGAGCGTTAAGCTCTGTCAACAGTGCCCGGCTGTATAGCATGGAAATAACCACCCCCGCCAGCACCGCCACAGTGGCCAGCAGTTTCAGCGTCGCGCCAATTTTTGCCCGCATTTTTGCCTTATGATTGGGCTTGGCAACCGTCAGCCGCGGTTTTTTTATCTGTGCGCGCTGTCTTGTTTCAAATTTTTCAAAATCATAAGCAACACTACCGCTGACAAAACGACTTTGCATGGTGAATCCCTCCATAATGCTTCATTCGTTATAATTTTTCTATTACCCGGAGCTTTGCGCTTTTGCTTCTGCTGTTGACCGCCAGTTCCTGCGGCGAAGCCTCTATCGGCTTACGGTTAACCAGTTTGCCTTTCGGCTGGTTTCCGCATACGCAGATGGGAAAATCCGGCGGGCAGGTGCAGCCTTTGCAGAGATTTGCATACCGCTGCTTTACCATTCGATCTTCCAAAGAATGAAATGTAATAATCGCAAGTCTCCCGCCGGAATTCAGGCGGTCAAATACATCCCTCAAAAACTCTGACAGGCTTGCAAGCTCCCCGTTTACTTCAATCCGGATTGCCTGAAAAACGCGCTTGGCGGGATGACCGCCCTCCCGCCTTGCTTTTGCGGGAATCGCCTGCCGGATCAGTTCGGACAGTTCTCCGGTTGTTTTGATCGGAGCAGTTTCACGCTGCTTTAAGATTGCCTTTGCAATTGCGGGAGTAAATTTCTCTTCGCCGTACTCATGAAAGATCCGGCAGAGTTTCTTAAAGTCATAGGTGTTGACGACGTCATAGGCGGAAAGTCCGTTTTTGCTCATGCGCATATCCAGCGGCGCGTCATGCATATAGGAAAATCCTCTGTCCGGTGTGTCCAGCTGAAAAGAAGATACGCCCAGATCGAGCAAAATCCCATCCACCCGGCTGATTTCAAGCTCGTCCAGCACATCGCAAAGCTGAGAAAAATCGCTTTGCACCACCTGCGCAGCAGGATACGGAGCAAGCCGCGCGGAGGCAACCGCCACCGCGTCTGGGTCCTTGTCGATCGCAATCAGCCTTCCGCCGGAGGAAAGACGTTTTGCAATTTCGCAGGAATGACCAGCGCCGCCGGCGGTTCCATCCACATAGATGCCGTCCGGCCGGATAGCCAGCCCGTCCATACATTCCCCAAGCAGTACGGAAATATGTTTAAAATCTGTATGTTCCATTTTTAAAATCCTAACTCGTCCATGGCGGAAGCGATTGTTTCGGCGGTCAGCAGCTCATTATTGCGTTCCCAGCGCGCGGTGTCCCAAATTTCCGCGCGGTTGGAAACCCCGGCGATGGTAACGTCCCGCTCAATTCCGGCAAACTCTCTCAGATGAGCCGGAATCAGCACTCTTCCCTGCTTGTCCGCTTCAACTTCGGCGGCGCCGGCAAAGAAAAACCGGTTGAGCGGCGCAGATTTGGAAATCGGAAGTTCCCGGAGTTTGACAGCCAGTCGTTCCCATTCTTCCACGGAATAAACAAACAGGCAGTTATCCAGCCCGCGTGTAATGATAAAATGCTCTCCCAGTTCCTCGCGCAAGCGAACCGGAAAATTCACCCGGCCCTTTGTATCCAGGCTGTGGGCGTATTGTCCTGTGAGCATTTTATCACCTCCATTGGGCAATTTTTCATTGCCCAGAGATTATTTTCTCCACTTTTAACCACTTTTCCCCACTTATCTAGTATTATACCTGCATGTAAGGGAAATTGCAAGTGCTTTCCTCTCCCCGCATAAAAAAACAACCGTCCTTTCTGGTGTTTTTACAACAGTTTTCCCATAATTTTTGATTAATATTCTTTTTTTTACCATAAATTCACTTATTTCGTTTTGCTATTATGAAAATCGTTGCAGCAGAAGAGGTGTTTCATGAAAAATGGCAATTGACGGATTCTCAGTCACAATACCACTGTAATTTTTCCGCAATATGTAATTAGCAAAAATTTCCTCCAAGGGAGGAAATTTATTGTATTTGCTGTGGCAATATAGTAAAATGAGACCAGAAACTAGAAATCGAGCTTATTTTACAGTGTTCTTCGGCTTTCGGCATTTTTTTAAAAAGATCGTTTCCGCATGAGGATTTTTGTGTCGAAAGAAAGTGCTTCTAGTCGTTTTTGGTCACAAATCGAAGCTTGCTTTATGGGAAAGCAGCGAGGTGCAGTTATGAAAAATGCGAATCGGATGTTCTGGTTCTACACAGCGGTGCTTCTTTCAGTCATCATTATGATTGTTGGATCCACACTTTTCGTAGACGAATCTTTAGAGTTTCAGACGGAAAAAGCGGTTGATATGAACACCGGGTGGGATTATATCGCTCCGGACGGAACCAGCCAGCGTATTGCCCTTCCTGTCAAGCTTGACGTCCCCGCTGGGGAAGATGTGATAATAGCCAAGATGCTGCCCCAAAAAGCGATCGCCGGTGAAACAATCTGCATACGAACTTCCATGCAGTCGCTTCAGGTTTTTTCGGACGGAAAAATGCTCTATGAATTCGGTGTCGACCCCCGGTCTTACATTGGGAAAACCCCAGGCAGCTGTTGGAATCTGGTCAGGATCCCGGCTGAATGTGCTGGAAATCAGATTCAGCTTGTGTTTAATTCAGCATATCCGTCTTATTCCGGCTCACTCAACAGCATTTTCTATGGAAGCAAAAGCGCCATCCTATTCCGCATTATTAAGGAATTTGGATTCGGCTTTGTCATTTCCGTCGCACTCTGCATGCTTGGAATTATTATGCTGGTCCTATATTGTTCGCAGCATGGCTTCTTACTTCGTACGAACGACGTTCTTAGCCTTTCGCTATTTGCCATCCTAATCTCGCTGTGGTTTTTAGGCGAGTCCAAAATGCTGCAGTTCTTTACCGGAAACCAATTTGTCATTACAAACCTGTCCTTCCTTGCGTTGCTGCTCTTTCCAATGCCGCTAACCCTTTATCTCCGCAATGCTTATAAGCCGCACCACCGTAATTATTTAAAAAGTTTCTTTTTAGGCTTTCTGATCGTCTTTTTTGTATGTGTTTTTCTGCAGATAACAGGAACTGCCGACTTTTATGAAACGCTGTTTATTCCAAACGGTTTGTTGCTTCTGCTGCTGACCTATCTTTTGGTATCGCTTTTTTACGAACTCATAAAGTATCATAACGAACAGGCAAAGAGGCAGCTGTTTGCCTTTACCTTTCCAATTCTGTTCGCCATATTGGAGTTTTACCATTTCTATGCCGGAAATTATTTAACAATTTCCAAATACACCAAAATCGGTGTTTTGATTTATACCGTTCTGCTAAGTATCCAAGCAATTCGCAAGATGCAGCTTCAAGCCGAGCGGGGCCGCGACGCACGGTATTTCGAACGTCTCGCATATCAGGATTTTCTGACGCAGGGAAGAAACCGCACTGCCTATTGCCACGATGTTGAAGAGATTTTCGGCGGGTCTGAACCCAAAGCAGGAATTCGCCTTGTGCTGTTCGACCTGAATAATCTGAAAGGAATTAACGACAAATATGGGCATATTGCGGGGGACAGGGCGCTGAAAGATGCCTACGGATGCATCTGCGGCGCTTTTGGCACACGGAAATATGGCTATCGGATAGGCGGGGACGAGTTTGCCTGTATTCTGCTCGATATGAGTGGCAGGGATTTTGAAGCGGCATTAAGAATATTCAGGGAAAATGTAATGAACATCAATCTGAAATCAGAGTACGATTTTTCGATTGCAATCGGATATGAACTCTATGACCCTGAAAAGTGGCCGGATTTTGAAAGCTTTTCGCATCATGTGGATGAATTGATGTATCAGGACAAGCGCTTATCGTCAGAGGCACTGGAAATGGAAAAGACGGGAAACGGTTTTTAACCGTTTCCCGTCTTCTAAATTCCTGTCCTATAAGGCTGGCACTAAAGCATTGTCTCAAGCGGCTCTGTCAAATATTCACTGTGAAATGCGCTGGCAGGCAATGCTTCCAGGTTTCTCTTATTGTCAAGCAGATGCTTTTCCATAGCATATCCGGCCATTCCTGCGTTGTGTTCTCCGATGTATTGTACAATTGCCCGGTGCGACTGAACAGTTTCCTGCCAGAGCACCCGGTTGTTCAGGTCGATAAACAGCCGGATTGTCGTTGTAATAATGGGAATCAGATTTGGAACTACGAGATTTTTAGTACTGCGGGCAATCCAAGTATGCAGTTCGATATCCTTATTTACGTAGTTTTCCCCTTTTTCAATCATCTGCTCGATCTCCCTGCAGATGCTTTCCATCTGCGCCACATCCTCCGGCGTGGCCACAGCTGCCGCCATCGAAGCAAGCTGCGGTTCAATCAGCATACGTATTTCCTGCAGGTCATACGCCAGCTTGCGTTTATCCTTAATGAACTGAAGGCCCAGAGGATCGTTGCTGACGCCGGTCTTTTCCGAAACAAACGTCCCTTTTCCCCGGCGGATTTCCAAAACATTGCGCGATACAAGCAGTTTCACAGCCTCACGCACAGTTCCCCGCCCCACATGCAAATCCTCCGCCAGTTCGAATTCGTTGGGCAGCTTATCACCGGCGGCAAGGCTTTGGTCAACAATCAGCTGTATCACCTGATCTGCCACTTGTTCCGCAAGCGGCTTCGCATTTTCATTCACGATTTCGAACACGGCCTACACCCCATATGCATTTCTTTTTAATACGATAATTCTCATTTTAGTCTAAATTGGTTGAATATTCAAGTCAAAAGTACCAATAAACGTAAAAGCGGCTTAAACCTGATTGTTTAAGCCGCTGTTTTTATAAGCGCATTCTATCTGTTCAGATAACCGCCGTCAACGGGAATAATCGCGCCGTTCAGATAATCAGACGCGGAAGATGCTAGGAACACAACCGGGCCTTTCATGTCTGCCGGAAGGCCCCAGCGGTGCGCCGGGATACGCGCGCTGATCTCCGCGTTTCTGCCTTCGTCTTCTATAATCTTGGTATTCATGTCTGTCGCCATATAGCCCGGTGCAAGCGCGTTGATCGTAATGTTCTTGCAGGCCCATTCGTTTGCAAACGCCTTGGTCAGCTGGGAAACGCCGCCCTTTGAAGCCGCATAGGCCGGCACAGTGAAGCCGCCGAAGAAGGAAAGCATCGAGGCAATATTGACAATTTTTCCGCCGCCGTTTGCAAGGAAGTGGCGTCCGGCCAGCTGGCACATTGCAAACACAGAGGTCAGGTTCACGTCCAGAACGAAGTTCCAGTCTTCCATCGGGAAGTCTTCGCATTTATGACGTCTCTGAACGCCCGCGCCGTTTACCAGAATATTCAGTCCGCCCATCAGCTCTACGGCTTTTTGAAATGCTGTAGAGCGATCGGTCGCATCGCTGAGATTCACGCGGATTCCATGGCATTTGAAGCCCTTTTTGCAGAATTCGGCCGCGACCTCTTCCGTTTTGGGGGACATATCGAAAATCGTCACTTCGGCGCCGGCTTCCATAAGCCCTTCCGCCATTCCGTTGCTCAGGCCTTGAGCCGCTCCGGTCACGATTGCTTTTTTTCCTGTAAGATCGAATAGAGTTGCCATAATCACAGTTCCTTCTTTATTAATATAGTTTCGCCTGATCAGCCTTTATACTGGGTCAGCGCCGGATCTTCCACAGCCTTTTCATAGCTGCGGCCGTCCGGTTCGAACGCCGCCAGCACCCAGAAGTAGGTGTTGCGGACTGACGGCGACGCCACAGTGGGGTGGTAGCCGCAGGGAGCCAGCACCATGCTGCCGCTGTGCACCGTGTGGGTGACGATATCCTCCACATCCCCGCTTTGCAGGTAGCTGACATGGAATCCGAATTTCGGCAGCGGCATATCAAAGTAGCAGTAAGCTTCCTCCAGATGTTTTTCATGCTGATGCGGGGGCCAGCTTGTCCACGCACCCTGTCCGCCCCACGTTAAGCCGGCGATGATACGGGAAGCCGGGGTTTTGGGATCCAATGTAAACATTACTTCACGCTGACCTACCCCCTGCCCATGGATCTGGTGGATATCGCCGATCGGGAGTGACTGGTCATATTTCCGGAAGAACGGTGACCCGATCCCCTCGCATTTCGCGCCGCCGATATAGAAGACGCAATCTTCCAGAGCGGTGATTTTCACGGAATTGCCGCCCGGAATGTAGAAAGCATCATAACGCTCCATTTTTTGTGTCAAAACAGCATGATCTGTCAGCTGTGCGCTGCCGGAGAGCAGAACGGGGTGCAGTTCAAGTTCACCGGAATTCAGGATGTAAGTTTCATTCTTCGGCAGGTTAAGGCGATAGATATATACCGCTTTGCAGTCAGCTTTACCCGGAACAATAATCTCATGGAAACCAGGCGTCTCGGGGGACTGGAATCCCCATTTTTCCATACGTTCCTTATTGGATTGATTTTGCATATTTGTTTCCTCCTCTTTTTTAGCCGAATTAGACCAGCAGGGTACTGAGGCCGGGGATAAATACGATCAGGAAGAACACCGCGGTAAAGCCGATGAAAAACGGCAGTTCTCCACGCGCGATTTCACCCATTTTCAGCTTGGAGACAGACGCGGCTGAGAACAGATTGACCGCAACAGGCGGCGTCATGGTTCCGATGACGTTGGAAATGGAAACAATCATGCCGAAATGAATCGGGTTGATGCCAAGGCTCGCGGCAATCGGCCAGAGCACCGGCACAAGCAGCACGCAGGTCGCAATTCCTTCCAGAAATGTTCCAAACAGCAATAGAATAATTGCAATGATAAAACAGAACATCCATGGAGCAAGGTTCATGCCGACAATTGTACTGATCAGGTCGTTGGATATTCCGGAGAAGGTAAACAGCCAGGAAAATGCGGTAGAAGTCGCAATGATGAACAGCATCATCGCACTGCTTTTTCCGGAATCCAGAATAATCTGGTAGATTTCTTTCAGGTTGATTTCGCGGTAGACAAATACGCCGACAATGAAAGAATATACCACCGCGACAGCCGCGGACTCTGTGGGAGTCAGCAGTCCGGAATAGATGCCGCCAAGGATGATAACCGGAAGCAGAATGGCGGGAATTGCTTTCAAGAAATTGATGCCCAGTTCCCGCAGGGTGATTTTTTCAGAATTCTTAGGCCACTGCTCTTTATGAGCAAGGAAGATGGAGATACTCATCAGCACAACAGCGATCATAACGCCCGCCACAATGCCGCCCTTAAACATATCACCGACGGAGCTGCTGGTAATCGTGCAGTAAACCACCATGATGATCGACGGCGGGATAATGGGGCCGAGGCCGCCCGATACGGCGAGAAGTCCTGCGCAGCGTTCCGGCGGATAGCCGAGCTTTACCATTTCAGGATACAGCATGGAGCCGATTGCAAGCACAGTTGCCGGCGCAGAACCGGACAGCGCGGCGAAAAACGCACAGGCCAGCACCATTGCATAAGCCATGCCTCCGCGCACATTGCCGATAATGCTATTGCAAAAATCGACGAGACGACGGGAGATACCGCCTTTGGTCATAAAATTGCCCGCAAGGACAAAAAACGGAATCGCCATAATGGAGACGGAATCCAAAGCGGTAAACATGCGCTGCGGAATGACGGCAAGAGGCACATCAAAGGTCAGCAAAGTTGCAAGGGTCGCGGCGCCCAGTGAAACGGAAATCGGCACGCCGATAATTAAAAGAACAATCAGTGTTCCGAACAAGACGAATGCGGTCATGCGTTTTCCTCCTTTCCGGTCTGTTTATTCATAAGCAGTATG
>CAUQLV010000038.1:0-25199 GCA_963519235.1 uncultured Oscillospiraceae bacterium | reverse complement strand
TTTTTATGGTTTGGGACATTTTATTGATTGACAAACAGAGCTCTATATGTTAAAATTCGACGTAGTTTTAGAGTCTTAATAGACTGCTGTGTGATTAAGCAAAACGAACTTGACCATTCTTTATTTATAAAGAATTAAGGCCATACGGACAGCCGGGTCAACTGCCGATTGCAGCGTTTGCTGCATTATTGATTGAGTTAGAAGCTCAAATTTTATAAGTTGGTTACTTCATAACCATGTGTATTCATTGCACAACACTTGTGAAACGGTCAATAAGAGTAGTAAAAGTAAGTTTTTGCTATATAGACTCTAATATCTGCATAAAGAATAACAAAATTGGATGAGAATCCAATTGTTAATAATATTGTGGAATATGACTCAAGTGATTGTTGTAGTGGAATGCTGCGCGGTTACTTGAGTTTTTATTTTGGGAGTGTGGATGATGGATAACAAACTGGCCTTATACGGGTTTAACAATCTTACAAAATCTCTCAGCTTCAATATTTATGATGTTTGCTACGCGAAAAGCGAGCGGGAGCAGCGGGATTATGTGGCTTATATCGACGAACAATATAATTCGGAAAGGCTGACTGATATATTATATCATGTTACAGACATGATAGGCGCGCATGTACTCCACGTTTCCAAGCAGGATTACGATCCTCAGGGGGCAAGCGTCACGTTTCTGATCGCAGAAGAATCGATGCTGCCCGCGAAAAGCGGAGAAACGCTGGTAGCGCATCTGGACAAAAGTCATGTTACGGTTCATACGTATCCTGAATTTCATCCCGATACTTCCATTGCCACCTTCCGTGTTGATATTGATGTCGCTACATGCGGCGAAATTACGCCGCTGAGTACGTTGGATTTTCTTATTGGGAGCTTTGATTCAGATATCATTACGATGGATTACCGAGTCAGAGGCTTTACAAGGGAAATCAGCGGCAAAAAATTGTTTATGGATCACAAAATTACTTCGATTCAGGACTACATCGATGAAAAAACGTTGGAACGCTACGATGCGATAGATATTAACATCTATCAGTCAAATCTATTCCACACGAAAATGATGATTAAAGAAGTAGACCTGCAAAATTATTTGTTTAATACGGATGTATATGAACTTCATCCGAAGACACGGCTTTCGATTACAAACAGTCTGCGCAAGGAAATGATTGAAATTTTCAGCGGCGTGAATGTGTATTAAAAGGGAGGAGAGAAATGAACTTATCTGCACAGGAAAGAGCCCCTATTTTGGAAGCTTTGCAGAAATTTAAGAAGCAGCGGGTGGTTCCGTTTGATGTTCCCGGCCATAAACGCGGCAGAGGGAACAGGGAACTGACCGATTTTTTAGGGGAACAGTGTGTGACAATTGATGTAAATTCTATGAAACCTTTGGACAATCTCTGTCATCCTGTTTCTGTGATCAGGGAAGGGGAACAACTGGCGGCGGACGCCTTTGGTGCCGCAAACGCATTCTTTATGGTGAATGGCACCACCTCAGCTGTCCAAGCCATGGTACTTGCTGCCTGCAAAAAGGGCGAAAAAATGATTGTTCCAAGAAATGTGCACCGCAGTGTCATTAATGCAATGATTATCGGCGGGGCAATTCCTGTGTACGTGAATCCGCAGACCAACCGGCAATTGGGAATTGCACTGGGAATGTCCGTTTCGGAAGTGCAGAAGGCAACTGAGGAAAATCCTGACGCCAAAGCAATTTTTGTCAATAACCCCACCTATTACGGCATCTGTTCCAACCTGAAAGCAATTACAGAACTGGCGCACCGCCATAACATGCTGGTTCTGGTTGACGAAGCACATGGGACGCATTTTTATTTTGGCGAAAATCTGCCTGTATCGGCTATGGCTGCCGGTGCGGATATGGCGTCTGTCAGCATGCATAAATCTGGTGGTTCGCTCACGCAAAGTTCCTTTCTGCTGACAGGGGAAGCAGTCAACGCGTCCTATGTCCGGCAGATCATCAATCTAACGCAGACAACCAGCGGTTCCTACCTCCTGCTATCCAGTCTGGATATCTCGCGCCGGAACCTGAGCCTGCACGGGAAAGAGCAGTTTCGGCAGGTGGTGGAAATGGCGCAGTATGCCAGAAATGAAATTAACCGGATCGGCGATTATTATGCCTATTCGAAGGAACTGATCAACGGAGACACCATTTTCGACTTTGATGTGACGAAACTGTCTATCCATACGATCGAAATCGGTCTTGCTGGAATAGAAGTTTATGATATTTTACGCGATGAATATGATATCCAGGTTGAATTTGGAGACATCGGTAACATTCTTGCCTACATTTCCATGGGAGATCGCCAAAAAGACATTGAACGCCTGGTTAGTGCACTGGCGGAAATCAGGCGCAGATATAAAAGGGATAAGGCGGGGATGCTGGAGCAGGAATACATTTCGCCAACAGTAGTGCTGCCTCCGCAACAGGCTTTTTATGCGGACAAAACCTCTCTTAAAATTGAAGAGAGCGCCGGCCATGTCTGCACGGAATTCGTCATGTGTTATCCCCCCGGAATTCCGATCTTGGCTCCGGGAGAGAAAATTACTTCAGAAATTATTGATTATATTCAGTATGCAAAAGCCAAAGGCTGCTTTTTAACAGGAGCGGAAGACATGGAAACCGACCGGCTGAATGTTTTAAAGGAGGAAGACTGATGGATCTTTGGTATTCGGAAAAACATACGCCGAGTGTAAAATTCTCAATTCAGGTCGATAAACAGCTCTACAGTGGGACAAGTCAGTTTCAAAGGATTGATGTCTTTCAATCCAAAGAATTTGGCCGGTTTCTAACACTTGACGGATTTATGATGCTGACTGAGAAAGATGAGTTTATTTATCATGAAATGATTACCCATGTACCCATGGCGGTGCATCCTTCTGTCAAGCAGGTTCTGGTGATCGGCGCCGGAGACGGCGGCGTGGTTCGGGAGTTGACTCGATATCAGAGCATCGAGCAGATTGATATGGTTGAAATTGATGAACAGGTTGTTCGTGTCTGCAAAGAATATCTTCCTCAGACGGCCTGCAGTTTTGAAGATGAAAGAGTCCATGTTTTTTATGAAGATGGCCTGAAATTTATTCGGAAATGTGAAAACAGCTATGACCTCATCATTGTGGATTCAACCGACCCGTTTGGGCCAGGAGAGGGACTGTTTACGAAAGAATTTTACGGAAACTGCTATCATGCGCTGAAAGAAGACGGCATCATGGTAAACCAGCATGAAAGCCCTTTCTATGAGGACGACGCGATTGCAATGCAAAGAGCGCACAAAAGAATTGTGGAGTCCTTCAGAATCAGCAGAGTTTATCAGGCACATATTCCAACCTATCCGTCGGGGCACTGGCTATTCGGTTTCGCTTCCAAAAAATATCATCCGGTGGCTGATCTGCACGCGAAGCAGTGGAATGAGCTTGGGCTGAAGACACGCTATTATAATACGAACCTGCATAAAGGCGCTTTTGCTTTGCCAAATTATGTGGAGGAGATGCTGGCCGATGTGGAATAAGAATATTGAGACTTTTCTGGGGTGTGACAACGAGTATTCAGAAGCAAAGCTGGTGATTTTCGGAGCACCTTTTGACTCGACAACCTCTTACCGGCCGGGAACAAGGTTTGCAAGTAAAACTATGCGGGGGGAGTCGTATGGAATTGAAACATACAGCCCCTATCAGGACAGGGATTTAGAGGATATTGCGGTCTTCGACGGCGGTGATTTGGAGCTGCCGTTTGGAAATACGATCAGGGTGCTGGAAGAAATTGAAGTATGTGCCGCTCAGGTTATCAAGGATGGAAAACTACCGGTTATGATCGGGGGCGAACATCTGGTAACCCTCGGGGCTGTTCGGGCAGCTCTTCAGAAATTTCCGGACCTGCATCTCATTCAGCTTGATGCGCATGCGGATTTGCGGGAAAACTACTTGGGGGAGCGGTTGTCTCACGCAACTGTGATGCGCCGTATTTGGGATTTAACAGGGGATGGAAGGCTGTTCCAGTTTGGAATCCGTTCAGGAGAGAAATCCGAATTTGAATTTGCCAAAAATCATACGTTTCTGAACAAATTTAACTTTGCAGATTTGGATAAGATCGTAGAACGGCTATCTGGAAAGCCTGTTTACTTTACACTGGATTTGGATGTTCTCGACCCATCGGCATTTCCTGGAACAGGGACGCCGGAGGCGGGGGGAGTCAGCTTCCCCGAACTGCTGAATGCTATTCTGCAAATCAGCAAATTAAACATCATAGGGTGCGACATCAATGAGCTTTCTCCCGTATACGATCAAAGCGGAGTTTCCACAGCGATAGCCTGCAAAATCTTGCGAGAAATTTTACTTGCTTTCAGCGAACAATAAACAGCAGGATGATTCATATTTAGGAGGTATTAAATTGGGAAAAGCATTAATTATCGGCTGCGGCGGTGTTGCAAGCGTAGCAATCCATAAATGCTGCCAAAACAGCGAGGTTTTTGAGGAAATCATGATTGCGAGCAGAACTAAAAGCAAATGTGATGCTCTGAAAGCAAAGCTGGACGGCGGAAAAACAAAAATCCATACTGCGCAGGTGAATGCGGATGATGTGGAGGAATTAATTGCTCTGATTAACAGCTTTCATCCGGATGTCGTACTGAATCTCGCGCTGCCTTATCAGGATCTGACGATCATGAATGCGTGTCTGGCTACAAAAACAAACTATGTCGACACGGCAAACTATGAACCCCTTGATACTGCGAAGTTTGAATATAAATGGCAGTGGGCGTACCGGGAGCGCTTTGAAAAAGCCGGCATCACCGCATTGCTTGGGTGTGGGTTTGACCCGGGAGTCACCGGGGTATTTTCTGCTTATGCGCAGAAGCATGAGTTTGATGAGATTAATGAAATAGATATTCTGGATGCAAACGCGGGCGATCACGGTTATCCGTTTGCGACTAATTTCAACCCTGAGATCAATATCAGGGAGGTCAGCGCAAAGGGCAGCTACTGGGAAAACGGAAACTGGGTTGAAACCGAACCGATGGAAATCAAACGGGTCTACGAGTTTCCGGAGATCGGCGAAAAGGATATGTATCTGCTTCACCATGAGGAGCTGGAATCTTTAGCACTCAATATTAAAGGTATCAAGAGAATTCGTTTCTTTATGACCTTTGGCCAGAGCTATCTGACCCATCTGAAATGCCTGGAAAATGTGGGCATGACTTCGATTGAACCGATCGAATATAACGGCATGAAAATTGTGCCGCTGCAGTTTTTGAAAGCTGTGCTGCCCGATCCCGCCTCCCTTGGCCCGAGAACGAAAGGGAAAACCAACATCGGCTGCATCTTCACGGGAAAGAAGGATGGCAAAGAGAAAACCTATTATCTCTATAACGTGTGTGATCATCAGGAGTGCTACAAGGAAGTGGGTTCACAGGCAATTTCCTATACAACCGGTGTGCCTGCAATGATCGGCACGATGATGGTGATGAACGGAACCTGGAGGAAGCCGGGCGTATTCAATGTTGAAGAGTTTGTTCCCGACCCGTTTATGGATGCGCTGAACCAATGGGGACTGCCGTGGCAGGAAAGCGACCATCCTGAACTGGTGGATTAAACGATGGGGCTTGGATTTGATTTAAATGCGGTGGAAACCCCGTATTACATCGTCGATGAAACCCTGCTGATAAAAAACCTTCAAATTTTGAAAAAGGTGATTGATCAGACCGGCTGCCATATCCTTTTGGCACAAAAAGCATTTTCCATGTATTCGCTTTATCCTCTCATTGGGAGCTATTTAAACGGCACCACTGCCAGCGGCTTAAACGAGGCAAAACTGGGCTATGAGGAGATGGGCGGAGAAACGCATATTTTTTCCCCAGCCTATTCGGAAAAAGAATTTGACGAAATTCTAAAAATCTGCGACCATATTATCTTCAACTCTTTTTCCCAATGGGAGCTTTTTCGGGAAAAAGCGTTGGACTCAGGCAAGCAGTTTGGCATCAGGATTAACCCTGAGTGTTCAACGCAGGACCATGCCATTTATGACCCGTGTTCTTTCGGTTCGCGGCTTGGCGTTACGCTTGAGAACTTCCGCCCGGATTTGCTGGATGGAATCAGCGGGCTTCATTTCCATACACTGTGCGAGCAGAACGCAGATGCATTGGTGAAAACACTTGAGACAGTGGAGGGAAAATTCGGCAGATTTTTCAGCCGCATGAAATGGGTTAATTTTGGCGGCGGGCATCACATCACCCGGAGCGATTACGACGTGAATGCGATGATTGCCTGCATAAACCGGTTTCGGGAGCAATATGGACTTGAAGTCTACCTGGAGCCGGGCGAGGCAGTCGCGCTCAACACAGGGTACCTCGTCAGTACGGTAATGGATGTGGTCGAGAACGGCATCAAAATCGCAATCTTGGACACGTCCGCCGCCTGTCATATGCCAGATGCTTTAGAAATGCCCTACCGCCCCAACATCGTGGGAGCAGGTTTGCCGGACGAGAACCAGTTTACCTACCGTTTGGGCGGCCCGACCTGCCTCGCAGGAGACATCATTGGGGATTACTCTTTTGATCGAACCCTCCAAAGAGGAGATAAACTGGTATTCTGCGATATGGCGCACTACTCGATGGTCAAGAACAATACGTTCAACGGGATGAATCTGCCGTCCATTGCGATAGCAGACAAAGAGCATCAGGTAAAACTGGTCAAGAGCTTTGATTATCAAGATTTTAAGAGACGCCTATAACAAGAGGGCCGCACTGCGCACAGTGCGGCCCTCTTGTTATTAGATATTAGATAAAAGTTTTACAATTCAGAACGATAGAAATTAATCAGGCAACCATAAACTAGAATCTTCTTTTCATCCTCTGTGAGGCTTCCGATTCTGAGAGTGATCGTTTTGACTTGATCGCCCAAAACATAGGCCGGAATTGCTTCCGCACCGTCAAGGATTGCCTTACGGATATTGGGAACAAAGAGATAATCATCTTTGGAGAATTCAGGATTTCCGTCAATCAGAAAAGGTATCATTCCCCAATTGATTAGGTTGGAACGATAACGCTTTGTCGCATATTCCTGAGCCAGATTTGCCCACGCACCCAGAACACGCTGGCAGGACGCAGCCTGCTCTCGCGCCGAACCGTCGCCGGGGCGCACTGCGTAGATGGTACTTCCGATCCCGACCTCGGAAAAATCAGCGGACTCCATGCCGGGAATTGTTTTCAGCTTTTTATAAACACCGGCAAGCTGCGTGTTTACCGAGGCCATGTCGCCGCCTTCGCGTGCAATTTCCAGAGTCTGAACTGTTTTGGCGCTGCTGACATACAGCGGATCTTTGCGGCTCAGGGTAAATTCCGCCAGCCGCAGCGGGTTGGAACGGAAGGAAGAGGTCTCGCCGGAAGGAATCAGTTCGTCGGTCGTCGTTACGGGGTCTGTAATAAAAGAAACCACTTTTAAAAGCAAATGATCGGTTAACGAGGAAATTACTGGCCAATCCTTAATATTAGGGCCGAATTGCAGCGGTTTCTCCGGTTCTGCATTGCCAATTCCATTATAAATACGTTTTTCATAAATTCCCTGGTCGAAATAGTATTTCGGGTGGGAGAAATTCACATCCAAATCTGTTGCCGCAGTCAGGCGTCCACCGTTGATTGCGGTGGCGGCAACCGAATGGGCATCCATTAATGCAACGGAAGCAATCTGTCCCTCGCCGGGCTTGCTGCCTTCACGATTCGGAAAGTTCCGGGTGGTATGACGGATGGAAAGTTCTCCGTTGGCAGGGGTATCTCCCGCGCCGAAACAGGGGCCGCAGAACGCGGAACGGACAACAGCGCCTGAAGCCATAATCCGTGCAATCGATCCGTTTCGTACCAATTCCAAATAATTGGGTTGGCTGTCGGGATAAACACTCATTGCAAAATTGCCGTTGCCAACCGAATGCCCGTCGAGAATATCGGCTACATCGCAGATATTGTCAAATGTACCTCCCGCGCATCCCGCAACGATTCCCTGATCGACATGGATTTCGCCATTTTTCAGTTTGCCGAGCAGATTCATGGAGAGATTTTTGTTGCCCAGCTGCGCCAGACAGTCCTTTTCCACCTTTGCAAGAATATCTGCCGCATTTGCTTTCAACTCTGAAATTGTGTAAACATTGCTGGGGTGGAAGGGAAGTGCGATTGAAGGTTCAATTGTGGAAAGATCCACATAAATCATCCCGTCATAATAAGCAATGTCGCCCGGCTTCAGCTCATGATAAGCGTCAGGCCGGCCATGGGTCGCAAAATAGTCCCTTGTTTCGCTGTCTGTACACCAGATGGAGGACCAGCAGGTGGTTTCGGTCGTCATGACATCAATGCCGTTGCGGAATTGGATCGGCAGGTTTGCAATTCCGTCCCCCACAAACTCCATCACTTTATTTTTGACATAGCCGTTTTGATAAGTTGCTTTAATAATGGTTAGCGCAACATCGAGCGGCCCAACCCCTTTTTGCGGTTTGCCTGTCAGGTAAACGCCGACTACGTCGGGTGCAGACACATCATAGGTGCGGCCAACCAGCTGCTTCGCGAGTTCTCCGCCGCCTTCGCCGACCGCCATGGTACCCAGCGCGCCATAGCGTGTATGGCTATCGGAGCCGAGGATCATCCTGCCACAACCGGACATCATTTCGCGGTTGAAGGAGTGGATGACCGCGAAGTTCGGAGGAACATATATTCCGCCATATTTTTTGGCGGCAGAAAGGGCAAACATGTGGTCGTCCTCATTAATGGTACCGCCCACTGCGCAGAGGGTGTTGTGGCAGTTGGTTAAAACATAGGGCATCGGGAACGCTGTCATTCCACTGGCACGCGCGGTCTGGATAATCCCCACATAGGTAATATCATGTGATGTGAGGGAGTCATAGCGAAGCCGAAGCTGTTTCTCATTATTGGAGGTGTTATGTTTTGACAGAATGGAATAAGCGATCGTATTCCTTCTGGCGGATTGTTTATCCGCTGTTTTGCCTGCGTTGGCAAGCTGTGCCTTGGATTCATGGCTGTCCGGAATGATTTCGGCTCCGTTTATCAAATAAACGCCGGTATCATAAAGCTTGATCATGTGACACGTCCTTTCATTCTATCATATAGCAGAAAACCCAAAAAACCGGCAGGTTCTTCGAATTCTTTTATATACACAATTTATATAGCCTGACAATTAAAAACTTCGCTGGTAATGATGGAACTTTCGTTAACAGACTTCAAAATAGATCAATTATTGTAAAAATGCTGAATTGTTTGCATTTGTTTTGCAGGATAATGGTATTTACAATTCATATTTTACCTATTCTAATCATACAGCTTTCCCCCAAAATAGTCAATATCATACCTAGTTAACAAAAGGCGTAGATAAAAATTACAAACATTTGTTCGATTTTTTTCCGAAATTGCATTTACTAATCGATAAATCAGTGGTAAAATAGATAATATAGTGCACCGATTTGATTGATGAGAAAAGGGAGGCGTGACGAGTGCCAGATCAATTTTTACTTCGTTCCAGTTATAAGCCCACAGGTGATCAGCCTGATGCGATCAACCATTTGGTGGATGGGCTTCTTTCGGGCGCTCGTGAGCAGACGCTTCTCGGCGTAACGGGTTCAGGTAAAACCTTTACGATGGCAAATGTGATCGAACGTGTAAACCGCCCGACTCTGGTCCTTGCACATAATAAAACGCTGGCAGCGCAGCTCTGCTCGGAATTCAGGGAGTTTTTCCCGGAAAATGCGGTAGAATATTTTGTCAGTTATTATGACTATTACCAGCCGGAGGCCTATATTGCCCATACCGACACTTATATTGAAAAGGATTCGGCAATCAATGATGAAATTGAAAAATTGAGGCATTCGGCCACAGCGGCTTTAGGGGAGCGGCGCGATGTTATTATCGTTGCCAGTGTATCCTGCATCTACACATTGGGAGATCCGATTGATTATAAAAACATGGTCATTTCTCTGCGAACAGGGCAGACAAGGGACCGGGACGAGTTGATTAAAAAGCTTGTGGAAATTCAGTATGAGCGAAACGATATTAATTTTATTCGTAATAAATTTCGCGTTCGCGGCGATGTGGTGGAGATTTTTCCGGTATATTCGGGCGATACGGCGGTCCGCATTGAATTCTTCGGTGATGAAATCGACCGCATCAGCGAAATCAATACCCTAACTGGTGAAGTTAAAAATGTGGTAACTCATGTGGCTATTTATCCTGCGTCACATTATATCGTGCCCCGAGATAAAATGAATGCCGCTATAGACGATATTCGAAGAGAATGTGACGAGCGGGTTGCCTATTTCCAAAAGGAAGGAAAGCTGATTGAGGCGCAGCGCATCGCGGAGCGTACGAATTATGATATTGAAATGCTGCAGGAAATCGGGTTTTGCAAAGGAATCGAGAACTATTCGCGCGTTATTTCCGGACGTGCTCCCGGCAGCACCCCTTACACGCTTCTCGATTATTTTCCCAAGGACTTTTTGCTGTTTGTGGATGAGTCCCATGTGACGCTGCCGCAGGTCCGCGGGATGTACGGTGGAGATCAGGCGCGGAAAAAGAATCTGATTGATTTCGGGTTCCGCCTTCCATCCGCTTTTGATAACCGTCCGCTAAATTTTGACGAGTTTTACGGGAAGCTCAATCAGACAATATTCGTCAGTGCCACTCCGGGAAATTTGGAACGCGAAAAGAGTGCCCAAATCGTGGAACAGGTGATTCGTCCGACAGGCCTTATCGATCCCGAAATTGAGGTTCGTCCGATTGAAGGGCAAATAGATGATTTGCTGTCAGAGATTAATCTGCGATCTCAGGTTGGAGAACGAACTCTTATTACGACCCTGACTAAAAAAATGGCGGAGGATTTGACGGCTTACCTGGAAAATATGGGAGTCCGCATCCGTTATATGCATCATGATATCGATACGATAGAACGGATGGAAATTATTCGTGACCTGCGCCTGGGTGAGTTTGATGTGCTGGTCGGCATCAACCTGCTACGAGAAGGGCTTGACATTCCGGAGGTTTCTCTGGTCACGATACTGGACGCGGATAAAGAGGGATTCCTGCGCAGTGAGACCTCGCTGGTACAAACGATAGGCAGGGCGGCGCGAAACGATAAAGGCAAGGTCATCATGTATGCCGACAACGTTACTGATTCCATGGAACACGCAATCAGGGAGACCTACCGCCGGCGCGAAATTCAGATTGCCTATAACAAAGAGCATGGAATTACGCCTCAGACAATTAAAAAAGAAGTTCGTGATATTCTTGAAATTTCCGCCAAAGATGAAAACGGAGACCGCAAAAAGAGCGGAAAGAGGATGTCTTTTAAAGAGCGGGAGGCGTTGATTGCGAAGCTGACAATGGAAATGAAAAATGCCGCTAAGATTTTGGAATTTGAGCATGCCGCCTATCTCAGGGATAAAATTACGAAGCTAAAAGCAGAAAACGAACGTCCCAGCAGAGTCCCCAAATAATTCTATTGAAATGGAAGAGTATAACAATGGCATTGGATAAAATTATTGTTAAAGGTGCGCGGGAACATAACCTGAAGAACATAAATCTGGAGATTCCGCGTGACAAGCTAATCGTCTTTACAGGGCTGTCGGGTTCCGGAAAAAGCTCGCTTGCATTTGATACCATTTACGCGGATGGGCAGCGGCGCTATGTAGAAAGTCTGTCCAGTTACGCCCGCCAGTTTCTGGGACAATCGGAAAAGCCTGATGTAGACAGCATTGAAGGGCTTTCTCCCGCGATTTCCATTGATCAAAAAACGACGTCGAAAAATCCGCGTTCAACGGTTGGCACTGTAACGGAAATCTATGATTACCTGCGTCTGCTTTACGCGCGCATTGGAATTCCTCATTGTCCGGTCTGCGGACGCCCCATTGAACAGCAGTCTGTAGATCAGATGGTGGATAAACTGATGGCTCTGCCGTCCGGAACAAGAATTCAGGTGCTGGCGCCTACCGTACGCGGACGTAAAGGGGAACATATCAAAGAATTTGATGCCGCCCGCCGTTCCGGCTACGTACGTGTCCGAGTGGATGGCAACCTTTATGATTTGTCGGAAGAAATCAAACTCGAAAAAAATAAAAAGCATACCATTGAGATTATTGTGGACCGCTTGGCGATTAAAGATGAAATCCGTTCCAGGCTTGCAGATTCTTTGGAAACCGCATTGTCCCTTTCGGGCGGTCTTGTAGTAATTGACGCAGGGGAAGAATATGGGGAGCTGAACTTTTCCCAGAATTATGCATGCCCGGACCATGATATCAGCATTGAGGAACTGACCCCGCGTATGTTTTCCTTCAATGCGCCCTACGGGGCCTGCGAAAAATGCACGGGGCTTGGAACATTTTTAAAAGTCGACCCTGATCTGGTGATCCCCAATAAACGCCTGACCATTCGTGAGGGCGCCATTCACGCCTCTGGCTGGTATTATGCCGAAGGCGGAATTGCGCAGATGTATTATGAGGGGCTTGCCAAACATTATCACTTTTCACTGGATGTTCCGGTTTCCCAACTTCCGCCGAAAGCCATTGACCTTTTACTCTATGGCACGAAGGGAGAAAAAATTCAGCTGCATCGGGAAACGGGCAGCAGTAAAGGCTCTTACTTTACAGAGTTTGAGGGCGTTGTGAATAATCTGGAACGCCGCTTCCGCGAAACAAATTCCAGCTGGATGCGTGATGAAATCACGACATGGATGAACAGTGTTGAATGTCCGGTCTGCCATGGCGACCGTTTAAACGAAACTGTTCTGGCGGTGACGATCGGGAATCTGAATATCAGCGAGTTCTGCAAGCTTTCGGTCGTACAGACTTTGGATTTTCTGGACAAGCTGCAGCTGACTTCCCGTGAACAGATGATTTCCGATTTAATTATTAAGGAAATCCGAAACCGTCTGGGGTTCCTGCAAAGCGTCGGTCTTGAATATTTGACGATGGCGCGTTCCGCCGGAACACTTTCCGGCGGAGAGAGCCAGCGCATCAGGCTGGCAACCCAAATTGGTTCATCGCTGATGGGGGTTCTTTATATTTTGGACGAGCCGTCTATTGGCTTGCATCAGCGGGATAATGATAAATTGATTGCAACTTTGAAGCGGCTGCGTGACCTTGGAAATACACTAATTGTGGTAGAGCATGATGAAGACACGATGTACGCTGCCGACTATATTGTTGACGTAGGGCCGGGCGCCGGTATCCACGGCGGAGAAATAGTCTGTGCCGGAACGATTGATGACATTAAAGCTTGTGAGCAATCGATCACGGGCCAGTATCTGTCCGGCAGAAAAAAGATTGAAATTCCTAAGATACGCAGAAAAGGAAATGGTAAATCTTTAAAAATTATCGGTGCGTCCGAAAACAATCTAAAAGATGTCGATGCTGAATTCCCACTTGGGGTATTTACCGTTGTAACCGGTGTATCCGGTTCCGGCAAAAGCTCCCTGATTAACGAGGTGCTGTTTAAGCGGCTGACAAAGGAATTGACGAACCCGCGTGTAAAACCGGGTAAGCACGCCGGATTAGAGGGGATCGAATATATCGATAAGGTAATTGACATCGACCAGTCCCCGATCGGTCGCACTCCGCGTTCCAATCCCGCCACCTATACCGGCGTTTTTACAGATATTCGGGAAATTTTTGCGCAAACGAATGATGCGAAAATGCGCGGATACAAATCCGGCAGATTTTCCTTTAACGTGAAAGGCGGTCGCTGCGAAGCCTGTGAGGGAGACGGCATTGTCCGCATTGAAATGCACTTTTTGCCCGATATTTATGTCCCCTGCGAAGCCTGCAAGGGAAAACGCTATAACAGAGAGACGCTGGAAGTCAAATATAAAGACAAATCCATTCATGATATTTTGGAAATGACAGTGGAAGAAGCGTTGAATTTTTTCCAGAATGTGCCTAAGATTGCGCGCAAGCTGCAAACTTTAATGGACGTTGGACTAGGCTATGTTAAGGTCGGTCAACCGGCAACCACACTGTCTGGAGGGGAAGCACAGCGGGTCAAGCTTGCAACGGAGCTTTCCCGCCGGCCAACCGGGAAAACGGTTTATATTCTGGATGAACCCACGACCGGTCTGCATACCGCTGATGTGCATAAGCTGATTGAAGTTCTGCAAACAATTGTTGATTCGGGGAATACCGTCATTACAATTGAACATAATCTTGAGGTTATCAAAACCGCAGATTTTATCGTTGATTTGGGCCCAGAAGGTGGTGATCGGGGTGGTACCGTTGTCGCAACGGGAACCCCGGAAGAAATCTGCGAAGTAAAACAATCCTATACCGGTCAATATTTAAAAAAATTCCTGTATTCATCTAAATAAATGGTTTACAAACATACACTTTTACAGTATACTTTATGGAAGATAAATAAATTTTTATCAATCTAAACGATTCCAGACTTACAGACGAAAGTCGCTGTCGGTGTGTGGGATTGAGAACATTCATCTTCATGGTCATAGAGTTGAAAAAGACAGAAATATTGGAGGAAAAGCAAGATGTCAGCAGTGAAAATTACAGACAACATTTATTCTGTTGGGATTCTGAATCCGAATATGCGCATATTCGATATCGTAATGACTACCGAATATGGCACCTCATATAACTCCTTTCTGGTAAAAGGTACGGAGAAAAATGTGCTGATTGAGACATGTCACAAAGCTTTCTTTAAGCACTACCTGAATAATATCCGCGAGGTCATCGATCCTGCCGAGATTGATTACATTATACTGAATCATAACGAGCCGGACCATTCCGGTGGTCTGGCAGAGCTGCTGGATTATACGCCGAATGCTACCATTATTGCCTCTCAGGCGGGTTCCATCTATTTGAAAAACATTACCAACCGGGCGGACCTTAAAATGCAGGTAGCCAAAAACGGCGATGTGCTGGACATTGGCGGTAAAACGCTGCGGTTTATCAACGCGCCCTTCCTGCATTGGCCCGATTCTATGTTCACTTGGGTCGAGGAAGATAAAACGCTCTTCAGCTGTGACTTTTTAGGCACGCATTACTGCGAACCCTATCTATTTGACTATAACCTTGCTTATCCTGAAAAATTCAAAGTTGCGTTCAGGGGCTATTATGACGCTATTTTCGCGCCGTTCAAGCCTTATGTGCTTGCCGGTCTGGAAAAAATCAAGGATCTGCCAATCGAGTTTGTGTGCAACAGCCACGGCCCGATCATTACAAAAGGCTGCATGTTGGATTATGCGCGGGAAAAATATAAAGAATGGAGCCAGCCGGTAAAAAATGAAAAATTGACGGTCCCCATTTTCTACACAACGGCTTATGGCAACACGTGGCGAATTGCCGACGCGATTCGTCAGGGAATTTTGGAGTCCAAACCGGATGCGGATGTTGCCACCTACGATATTATTGAACATGATATGAACGCGCTCTCTGAACTGCTGAATCGCTCGGATGCATTTGTACTGGGTAGCCCGACAATCAACGGAGACGCGGTTCCGCCCGCATGGATTCTGCTGAGCCATGTGGATGCAGTCAATAATAAGAAGAAACCGGTTTTGGTTTTCGGCTCTTATGGCTGGAGCGGCGAAGCTGTGCCAAATTTGTCCGCACGGCTGACCGGTTTGAAGATGTCACTATTCGGTGAAGGGTTAAAAGTTTGCTTTATTCCCTCGGAAGAAGACTTGAAAAAAGCGCGCGAGCTGGGCAAAGCTTTCGGAGAGACTCTGAAATGATGCGATATTTAGGGAGCGCTATTCTGGCGCTCCCTGTTTTATACAGTCAAACCTTGAATCGTTTTGCCAAAAATGATATAATAAACTGATCTTTTTATTAGAGAGATTCGTATATATTAGAGGAGATGAAAATTTGCCGGAACAGGTACAACAGGCAGCCAGTAACCAGGAGTTGGCACTGCAGATAAGGTATGCTGAACGCGCAAAAGCGCTGTTATCTCAGCGCTATTCCCATCCACCTATGGCGTATGTCCATTCCTTTGGCTGCCAGCAGAATCAGAGCGATGGCGAGAAAATTAAAGGGCTGCTTACTGAAATAGGGTACGGCTTTACTGATCATATAGAAAGTGCGGATCTGGTTATTTATAACACCTGCGCTGTCCGCGAAAATGCACAAGATCGTGTCTTTGGAAATGTCGGTGCGCTAAAACCGTTGAAACAAGAGAGACCGGGAATGCTGATCGGACTTTGCGGATGCATGATGCAGCAGAATTCCGTATCTGAAAAAATTAAGAAAAGCTATCCCTATGTTGACCTTGTATTTGGGACACACGCGCTTCATTTACTGCCTGAACTGCTTTTCAAGCGGGTTTCAGGAGAAAAACGCCAGTTTTCCAATGCGGCAAGCCCGGGTGAAATTGTGGAGGGGCTGCCGCTTCGTCGGGACGGAAGCATTAAGGCCAACCTGCCGGTGATGTACGGCTGTGATAATTTCTGTTCCTACTGCGTAGTGCCATATGTGCGGGGCAGGGAACGCAGCCGCAGGCCGGAGGATGTCCTGTCCGAGGCGAGGGAGCTGGCTCTTCAGGGCTATCGGGAAATCACCCTGCTTGGGCAGAATGTGAACTCCTATGGAAAGGGTCTTCCTGAACCCGTTGATTTTTCAGATCTTTTGCGGGAAATCAACGGCATTGACGGCGATTTTCAGGTGCGGTTCATGACCAGCCACCCGAAAGACTGTACCAGAAAACTGATTGAAACGATCGCTGATTGTGAGAAGGTATGCCGTCACATTCACCTGCCTGTTCAGAGCGGCAGCAACCGGGTTTTAAAAGCGATGAACCGCCGCTACACGGTGGAAGGATATCTGGAACTGATTGACTATGCAAGAAAATGCATTCCGGGAATCACTTTTTCCAGCGATATCATTGTCGGCTTCCCGGGTGAAACCTACCAAGAATTCCGGCAGACGGTAGAGCTGATCAAACGGGTTCGTTACCATACGCTGTATACGTTTATCTATTCCCCAAGGGAGGGGACAAAAGCGGCTTCTATGGAGGATCCTGTTGCGGAAAAAGAAAAATCCCAATGGTTGAGGGAACTGCTCGCGGAGCAGGATATCATCCGGGGAGAACTGCAAAATGATCTGATCGGAAAAAGTATCCGGGTGCTTGCGGATGGTGAGGGGAAAAGCGGTGAAGGCTGGATTTCTGGGCGGTCAGCTTCCAATGATATTGTGGAATTTATCGCTCCCAAGGAAATCATAGGCTCTTTTGTAACTGTCGAAATTGAACGCGCGTTAAACTGGGCGTCTTTTGGCAAACTAAAATAGGGTGACCAAATTTAGAAACTGGAGGATTTACAATGGATGTTATAGCAATCGCGAGGGACTTGGGAAAAGCAGTGCAGCAGGATGAACGCTATATTAAAATGATGGCGCAGCAGCAGGCAAACGACGAGGATACCGCTTTGCAACAGTTGATCGGAGACTTTAATCTAAAGCGCGTTGCGCTCAACACAGAAATCAATAAAGCTGATAAAGATCAGGAAAAGATCAACGCGATGAACACCGAAATCAAGGATATTTATGCAAAAATCATGTCGAATGAAAATATGCAGTCCTTTAACGAGGCAAAATCGGAGCTGGATTCCCTGATGGATTTTGTTCTTCAGATTTTGCGCGGAAGCGTGAACGGCGAAGACCCGGAATTGATTCAGCAGCAAAGTGAATGTTCCGGCAGCTGCTCTTCCTGCGCAGGCTGTCACTAATTTATAATCTCGGAGGTCGCCGCAGATGGAAGTCAACATGGAAAATCTATCACCAATGATGCAGCAATATTTTGCCATCAAAGAAAAGCATAAGGATCATATCCTGTTTTTCCGTCTCGGCGACTTTTATGAGATGTTTTACGATGACGCGGTTGTCGCATCGCGCGAGCTGGAACTTACGCTGACGGGAAAAGTCTGCGGGCAGGAGGAACGTGCGCCCATGTGCGGCGTGCCCTATCATGCCTGTGATGTTTATATTTCCCGGCTGATCAAAAAAGGGTATAAGGTTGCTATCTGCGAACAGATGGAAAATCCCGCACTGGCAAAAGGTGTGGTCAGGCGGGAAGTTATCCGGGTGGTGACACCGGGGACCCTGATAGAAAGCAATATGCTAGCGGAAGATACCAATAACTATATTGCGTGTATCCTGTGTGATACAAAAGGATGGGGGCTTGCCTGCGCCGATATTTCGACGGGGCAGGTCTTTGTGTCGCAGTTCGCCGCTTCGGCGCAGGAAGATGTCATCAACGAGCTGTCCCGGTATAATCCCAGTGAAGTTATCTTTAATGAAGAGGTTCTCGATCAAACGGCTGTAACAAATTTCATGAAGGAAAAACTGCACTGCCTTGCCGATTTGTGCGATAGCAATACATTTGAACCGGCAGCTGCGGACCAGCTGATCGTGCGGCATTTTTCCAAGGAGCTACATGATCTGGGGCTGGAAGACAAGCCTATTTCCGTTCGCGTTCTCGGCGCTTTACTTTCTTATTTATATGAGACACAGCAGAAAGGGCTAGAACGCATTACCGGTATCAACTGTGTCAACGCGGAGCAGTATATGGTGCTGGATATGACGGCACGCCGCAACCTGGAACTGGCGCAGACAATGCGCACTGGGGAAAAGCGGGGGACCCTGCTCTGGGTGCTCGACAAAACCAAAACCGCAATGGGCAAGCGTCTGATACGCAGCTTTCTGGACAAGCCCCTTGTAAACCCTGCCATTATCAACAAGCGTCTGAATGCAGTGGAGGAACTTAATAAAGATTTGATGCTGCGCTGCGATCTGACGGAACAACTGTCTGGAATCTTTGATCTGGAACGGTTAATGACCCGTGTGGTTTACGGAAGCGCGTCTCCGAGGGAATATAAATCGCTCGAATATACCTGTCGTACGCTGCCGCAACTGAAAGCGCGGCTGGTGGGCTGCAAAAGCCAGTATCTGCAGGAGATCGAACGAACCCTCGATCCGTTGGAAGACCTCTGCGAACTGCTCGGGAGAGCGATTGTGGACGATCCCCCGGCAGCCTTGAAGGATGGTGGGGTCATTAAAGAGGGGTTCAGAGAGGAACTGGACAGCCTGCGTTCTCTGGTACATAATACGAAGCAAATTCTAGTAGAAATTGAATCAGCAGAAAAAGAAAAAACAGGCATCAAAAATTTAAAAATCGGATATAACCGTGTATTCGGATATTATATAGAGATTACCAAGTCCAATCTGGATATGGTTCCTGAAACCTATATCCGCAAGCAGACACTGGCAAACTGCGAGCGATATATTACACAGGAATTAAAGGAATTGGAAGCAAAGATTCTGACCGCCGGTGACCGCATCGCAACACTGGAAGCGGAAACCTTTGAACAGATTCGAGTCAAAGTTTCGGCCGAGCTGCACCGCGTGCAGGCGACTGCCTCCGCAGTAGCCAATCTCGACGTATTCTGTTCGCTTGCTACGGTGGCAAGCAACAATAGTTACTGCCGTCCGGATGTCAATCTGTCCGATGAAATTGATATCCGGGAAGGACGTCATCCGGTTGTGGAGCAGCTGATGGGCGGGGCGCCGTTCGTTGCCAATGACACAGTGCTCAACCGTTCAGACCATATGATCGCGATTATTACCGGCCCCAATATGGCCGGGAAATCCACCTATATGCGCCAAACGGCGCTGATTGTGCTGATGGCTCAGATCGGCAGCTTTGTGCCCGCGGCGTCTGCTGCCATCGGCATTGTGGACGGCATCTATACGCGAGTCGGGGCTTCCGACGACCTCGCTTCCGGACAGTCGACGTTTATGGTGGAGATGACTGAGGTCGCGCAGATTATGCGGGAAGCGACCTCGAAAAGTCTTTTAATTCTGGATGAAATCGGCCGCGGAACCTCGACATTTGACGGCATGAGCATTGCGCGCGCCGTGATAGAATATATAGCGGACAAGCGCCATATTGGTGCAAAGACGCTCTTTGCCACGCATTATCACGAGCTGACCGTTCTGGAGGACGAAATTCCCGGGGTACAAAACTACAATATTGCCTGCAAGAAACGCGGCGAGGATATTACATTCCTGCGTCGGATTGTTCCCGGCGGGGCCGATGACAGCTACGGGATTGAAGTTTCCAAACTTGCGGGGGTGCCGGACTGGATTATTAAGCGTGCGCGTCAGGTGCTAAACCAGCTGGAAGAAGGCAGAACGGTCTCTCCTGCTAAAAAGAAACCGGCTGCAAATCAAGGCTCCTCACAAATTTCATTTGAAGCCATTGTGCCCTCCGAGGTGGAGCAAGCCCTGCGCAAAATAGACATCAATACGCTTACACCAATTGAGGCGCTGAATAAACTGTATGAAATGAAAGAATTGCTGAAAGAATAGAAGGGGTGGACACATGGCGAAAATCAACGTTTTGGACAAACAGGTAGCGGAACTGATTGCTGCCGGCGAAGTCGTGGAGCGCCCTGCGTCCATCGTCAAGGAACTTGTAGAAAATGCAGCAGACGCGGGAGCGACCTCCGTAACTGTTGAAATACAGGGCGGTGGGATCCGTCTGATCCGTGTCACCGATAACGGCAGTGGCATTGAGCGGGCGGACGTTGCCAATGCGTTTCTGCGCCATGCCACAAGCAAGGTGCGCTTCAGCGAGGATTTAAGCCATATTACAACCATGGGCTTTCGCGGGGAGGCTTTGGCTTCCATTGCCGCGATGTGCCGGGTGGAACTGCTGACCAGAACCCGGGAGGAAGTGGCTGGCACCTTTTACTCTGTTGCGGGCGGCGAGGAAGAGCGGCTGGAGGATGCCGGATGCCCGGTCGGCACAACAATCACAGTCCGCGACGTTTTTTACAACACGCCCGCGAGAATGAAATTTCTGAAAAAAGATGTCTCGGAAGGGAACAGCGTTGCTGCCGTTGTGGAAAAGGCAGCATTGGCAAATGTCGGTGTTGCGTTTAAGTTCATCCGCGATGGGGTTGTAAAACTGCAGACGCCGGGTGATGGGCAGCTGATTTCGGCAGTGCGCTGTATACTGGGTCGAGAGTTCGCTGAGGGGTCGATTCCAGTCCGCTATCAGCAGGGCCAGCTGGTGCTTGAAGGATGCATCTGCAAGCCTTTTATTGCGCGCGGTTCGCGCACGATGCAGAATTTTTTTATCAATAGCCGGTTTGTACGCTCAAAAACCTGCATGGCGGCGCTGGAAGAGGCCTATAAAAACACGCTGATGGTCGGGAAGTTTCCTTCCTGCGTGCTGAACGTGATCGTTCCCCCGTATGAGGTGGATGTCAACGTTCATCCGGCTAAAATAGAGGTCCGGTTTGCAAATGAAAAAAGCATCTTTGATCTGGTTTATTACGGCTGCAAAACAGCGCTCGGTGCAAACAGCCTGCAGCCTGAAATAAAAGCAGAAGATGTAAAGTATAATCCCTTTTCAGCATCCCAAGGCAGGGAAATCCCGCACCAGGAGCGGATGAGCGCCAGCCAGTATCGACTTGTGACTTCTGAATTGCCGGCGAGAAAAGCAGAGATTCATTCGACGGTCAGCAGGGCGGTGCAGCCGCCAATCGCAGAGAGGCCTTCTTTTACGGAAAAGGCAATTTCCCGATCTGTATTCTCAGCAGGAGAGCAAAGACAAGTTCCTGGCCCGCAGCTGTCCGCAGCAACGGCAGTGCTGGAAAGTGAAAAATTTTTGGACGAAACTTATGATTTGCGCAAAAAGCCGCTGCTTGACATCGAAGTGGATCCTGAACAAGCTCTTCAGCCGGTATCGCAGGATCCATACGAAAATGCCCGGCTGATCGGAGAATTGTTTGATACCTATTTGGTTTTGCAAAATGAAGACCAGATGATTCTGATCGACAAACATGCGGCGCATGAACGGCTTTTATTCAACCGGTTGACGTCTGGCGGGATTGCAGGCGAAAAACAACTCCTGCTCGCTCCTGTATCGGTGAAACTAACGCCGGACGAGCATGCTGCCATTCTCGACAATCTAAAGCTTTTGTCGGATGCTGGGATAGCAGTCGAAAACTTTGGTGACGGATTCGTGGTCGTGCGCGAGGTGTCTCCGGTTCTGGCAAAGACCGATCTGGAGCTTGTTGTGACAGAGCTTGCGCAGAAGCTGCTCAGCTATAACCATCATCTGCTGCCCAGACAACTGGAAGATTTGTATCACACGATTGCCTGCAAAGCAGCCATTAAGGCACATGACAAGACTTCATCATTATCGCTTCAGCAGTTAATCAATTTGTTGAGAGAGGACGGAAGTGCGACACATTGTCCGCATGGGCGCCCTGTTGCAATCCGCATGTCCCGCTATGAAATTGAAAAAAAATTTGGCAGACTTGGATGAGATTTTTATGACAGAACCAAACAAGAAGATCCCGCTTGTGGTTGTAGTAGGACCGACAGCATCCGGAAAAACAGGCCTTGCCGTGGACCTTGCAAAAGCATTTAACGGGGAAGTTGTTTCCGCCGATTCCATGCAGGTATACCGGCAGATGAACGTTGCGACCGCAAAGCCCAAGGCGGAAGAAATGTCTGGAATTCCCCACCATTTGATTGATTTTCTGGAGCCTGACAACGCGACTTTTTCTGTTGCGGATTACGCACAATTGGCACATGCGGCGATCAGTGAAATAGCCGGACGCCAAAAGCTTCCGATTCTTGCCGGTGGAACCGGACTTTATGTGAATGCTGTTGTGGATAACATCAACTATACGGAAATTAAAAATGACGAGTCTGTTCGTTTGGAACTTGAGTCGGTTGCAAAGGAAAAAGGCAATCACTATCTGCTTGATCAGCTTGCCAAGGTTGACCCGGAGCTGGCTGCGGCACTGCACCCCAACAATCTCGGCCGAATCATCCGGGCGCTGGAGGTTTATCGGCTGACAGGCATCCCCATGAGCGAACATCAGCGGAGATCCCGTATGGAAGCGTCCCATTATGATTTATGCATGCTTGGACTTTCGTTTGACGAACGGGAAAACCTTTATGACAGGATCAATCGGCGTGTGGATGCCATGATGGAAGCGGGCTTGCTGGATGAGGCCCGCAGAATCAGCAGCGTCTATGGCGGAACAGCGCGCCAGGCGATCGGCTATAAAGAGCTGGAAGCATTTCTGAATGGTTCTGCCACTTTGGAAGCCTGCATTGATGCGTTAAAGCAGGCGACCCGGCGCTATGCGAAACGGCAATTAACCTGGTTTAGAAGAGATTCCCGCATCCACTGGCTGACTGTTGACAGTTTTTGTGATCAATCAATGCTGTTGGAAGCGGCAAAAAACATCATTCACAACAGCGGTATTTTATGATATAATAAACACACGGACTAAATGATAAGAGTAATAAATCAAGAGTTTGCTTTAAACAGGGAGGGTTATCATGAAACAGCTTAACTTGCAGGATGTGTTTCTAAATCAGGCGCGACGCGAAAAAATTACGGTCACGATCTACCTGACGAATGGGTTCCAGTTTAAGGGCATTGTGAAGGGCTTTGACTCTTATATTGTCATTCTGGACTGTGAGGGCCGCCAGAACCTTGTCTATAAGCACGCCATTTCGACGATTATTCCGGCTAAATCTATCAGCATTTTAGATTCCTGCGACGTCGGCAGCGAAGAATAGTATCCTATGAAAAATACTTTAACACAGAGGATCGTGCTTGCAATATTAGCACTGTTCCTTTTCGTTTATGTGGGCTTTCAGGCATACCGTTTTCTAAATTCCCGCTATAAGACGGAAACGACCTTATTATACACGGTATCCGAGTCTTCCAGGATTACCGGGATTGCGCTTCGGGATGAACTGATTCTGGATGACCGGGTAGGCAATGAGGTGGCTGTTTATACGGTTGAAGATGGGGCCAAGGTATCCATTCATTCACAGATTGCCGAGGTTTTTCAAAATAAGGCAGACGCTTCAGCAATCGCAAAGCTTAGAGAGCTGGAAAGTAAGCGCAGTTTGCTGGAAAAAGCACAAGATACTGGAACAACTTCCTATGCGCACACCGATGTGCTGAACAAGCAGATTTTCAATGAGGTTGGAAGTGTCATCGATGCTGCAAACACGGATTCTCTGCTTCATTTGCAGGATACGGCGAACAAGCTTTTGGTGTTGATAAATACAAAACAAATTGCAACGGGCCAGCAAGTGGATTTTCAAAGCGCAATTGACCAAATCAGTTCGGAAGAAGATTTTTATACTCAGAAAATTACCGAAGAACCTAAGGTCATTGAATCGCCTCAACCCGGTTATTTTATTCGGGCAATTGATGGTTTTGAGAGTAAAGTCGATATGAAGAACTTGGATGAACTTGACGCTGTCAAGTTATTCAAATTCATGAATCAACCAGCACAGAAGAAAAACAGACCGGACGGACGCATTGGCAAATTAATGACGGACCATAACTGGTATTTTGCCGCTATTGTTCCGGATGACGAGATTACCAAATATCGTCTCAACGGGATTGTAACTTTAGATTTTAATATTAGCGGAATAAACCCAGTTACCGCTACGATCAGCAAGATCAACAAGGACCCCGAAAAGGGAAATGTGGTGATCTTTCGCTGCGGCTATATTAATGAAACACTGGTGAATCTGCGTATTGCGCAGGCAGATGTTCAGTTTAAATCGGTGACAGGGCTTCGGATTAGCGAACAGGCCATCAGATTTGTGGGCATGCAGAAGGGCGTTTATACTTTGGTTGGTGAAAAACTGCTGTTTCGGCCTGTCAGCGTGATTTATGAGGATGTTGGATTTGTGCTTTGCAGGGAAAACGATCCAGAGTATGCCAACAATTCGGATTTCGGACGCAGTCTGCAGCAATTTGATGAAGTTGTAATTGAGGGGATGAATCTTTATGACAATAAACAGGTCGGATGATGATTCCGTCGCTCAGGCAGTTCGTCATATTTCCGAACTAATACAGGGGGCCTGTATTAGTTACGGAAGAGATCCTGATGAAGTCCGCTTCATGGCTGTGACGAAGACGGTTGATGCCGAGCGGGTCAATGAGTCGATAGCTGCTGGTATCACCCTGCTTGGGGAAAACAAAGCGCAGGAACTTTGCACAAAATATGAAAGCTATCATAAAAGCGGTGTCGAAATTCACTTTATAGGACACTTGCAGACCAATAAAGTGCGCCAGATCATTGATAAAGTATCTATGATCCAATCGTTGGATAGCATTTCGCTGGCCGAGGAGCTTCAG
>CAUQLV010000037.1:0-25469 GCA_963519235.1 uncultured Oscillospiraceae bacterium | reverse complement strand
GCCGGGTCCGTAGGAGTTGCCGGGTCCGTAGGAGTTGCCGGGTCCGTAGGAGTTACCGGATCCGTAGGAGTTGCCGGGTCCGTAGGAGTTGCCGGGTCCGAAGGAGTTGCCGGATCCGAAGGAGTTGCCGGATCCGTAGGAGTCGCCGGATCCGTAGGAGTCGCCGGGTCCGAAGGAGTTGCCGGGTCCGTAGGTGTCGTCGGGTCCGCGCTGTCCTCCGTGTTTTCTTTCTCATCGTCTTCCGGTTCTTCATTAATTTCCAATTCATTAGCTAAATCTTGAATAATCAAATCCAAATTAGAGGACAGCTCTGACAGTTCCATACTGTCTTCAGCACCCAGCTTATCTGTAATGCTATATTTTTCTTTTATTGACTCGAGCTTTTTCAGTGAATCTTTTAAAGCGGACACCGATTCACTATCCTCATCTTCCGAAGTCGATCCATTCTTCAGCGTTGATTTGTAATTTTCTAAAGCTTCAATGATCGTTTCCGTATCAAGATCAGGCTTTTCAGATTGGATATCTTGAATAATTTTATTAAATGCGGCTTGGAGAGTTTCAACCGCATTTTCACGCTTCGCAGCTTCTTCCGCTATTTCCTCATCAGACATATTGGAAAGAGCATCTTCTAAATTATTAATTCGTTTACTTAACCAACCCGGAATAATAGACCCCAGGCTAGCTTTCATATCCGTTGCTGCAAGTTCAGGCTGCTGTTCACTTATCGCCCAAATCTCTGTCTTCCAATAGCTGTAATTTCTTCCTTGAAATGCCGGAGCTCTCCAGAGAGCTGTATCAATCGACTGCCCAGAAATCGCATCATGATACTGTTTATCTATGCGGCCATCAAGTGTTGTTTGGCCAAGATAGTATTCATGCTGTACTTCAATCGGACCTTCTTCTAATACAGTGTCCTGGACATAGTAAACCTTGATAACACTATTTTCCGAGTTAACCTCAAAAGGCAATGCTGTAGAAGCATTTCTATCAAGAACATAGCCTGCGGTCATATTTGCATAAGACACTCTGTCAACATACGGGGCATAAGCAGGTACTTGCAATCCTGTACTTGTATCGAATAGTACTTTATCTCTGTAGTACTCGATAGTATAAGGGAGCGTCTGCGCGTCATCCTGCACATAGTAAACCTTGATCTCATTGTTCGTTTCGCTTACGGTATACGGCAGAGTGGTTGACGCTGCTGCATCCAGCTGATATCCTACAGGCATTTTATCCGGCACACTGCTTACAATTGGCGTATGCTTGGGAACGGATAAACTGCCTACTGTCTCAAATGGAGCTGATGCCCCATCTTTGTAGTACTCAATAGTATAGGGGAGCGTCTGCGTATCGTCCTGCACATATTTGACATAGATAACCGTACTGCCGTCAGCAGCAATCAACGGCCACTGGCCAGTAATCTTGCTTTCATCGTTCTTTGCGGTAAAATAGCCCTCAAGTTTATATCCAACCGGAATCGTTCTTTGATTATCGCTGCCGGAAGTATACTCGCCATAGGTTTTATTGGGAACTGGAGCAGCCCCGATGCTGCTTGTAAAATCATCTTGATAATATTCGAACTGATAAGACAAATCGGATCTTGCAGCATAAACGTATTCAACTGCTTGTGCTTCATTTAAAACATTCAGCATGTTGGAATTGAGTTTTGCCGCTGCAAAATCAGCTTCCGTAGCATACGTCGTCGTATTGTTATCATAGGTGTATCGGATTTCTTGCAGCCGATAACCAATTTCCGAGATTGCAGAATCAGTATAAGCAAACTTCGATTCCCAGATGCCTTTTCCTACCAGTTGCGCATTATACTGGTGGGCAGCCGGCGGTGTGGGTAGACCTGTATGGGAAACAGTCAGAGTTCCTGTCTGGTATACTGCTTTAGGAATCGGGAAGTTAACCGGCGGCTCCGGTGCACCCGAATCCAACTTTTTATAAATCAGGGTTGCATGGTCGTTTAATGCAATTTGCTCATTAGCGTGGTTAGTATTGTTCAGTTTCACCTGATAGGTGAGGGTTGCAGCATTTTCGATATACGCTCCGGTATACCAATTAATGGTGTTGCCACTTACTTGAACATTAGGCTGCTTATTGGAAGGCAGATCATTGCCATCCTTATCTTTCAGGGGTTCAGTTGTGGTTATCACAGGAGTCCCAATTAAAGAGATATTGGAACCCATAATATCTGTAACAGTTCCTTCGTTTATGAACCTTAAAATTTCATTGATAACTTGATCGAAAATATGTTTCAAATTGTTGCCGCTTGCATATTTATAATGGTCTGCGGAAGTCGCGATTGCAGAAAGATATCCTCCGTCATTATAAGCAAACCCAATGGTATACAGTTCCAGATCGGAGAGCTGTTTTAAACTATTTGCAGCCGCGGTGGTACTGACCCTCACGTCATCTGTAAAACTGCTGCCATTTCCGCCGGCTGGCTCATACCATGCGCCAAAAGGCCATATATAGTGTCTTTCAATTCCATAATAAGTTGGTGAGCCATCGCTGAGAAGAAGCACATATTTTTTATTGTTGCTGCTTGCTAAAAGATCGTTCGCTTTAACGAGTCCCTGCTGCATATTGGTTCCCGTATTCTGCTTAGCCTGTGCATTGGAAATCGCACTTTGAATCGCGTTTTTATTGGATTCCACAGGCTTACCGTCCGTCCCAAGGACAGAAACTAACCCGTTCGTCGTAATCTCGGCTAAATCATTAAATTTTACAATGCCAATTCTTGCATGAATTTTCTTAGCAAACAGATCATTGACCAAATCTTTTGCCGCATTCTGCGCAATTGTATTTTTTGATTGATTGGATCCCGGAGCTTTATTCCGCATACTACCGGAAGCGTCCATGACCAGCACAATATCAATTGGATCGGCCTCTTTGCTTCCTCCGCCGGATATTTTAAGAGTAACCTCCCATTCGTTCAGCGCTGTCTGAACCGCCGTTTTATTTAGCGTAACAGTATTATCGGTTGTTGACGCAGGGGTTAAATCCTCTGCCGGCGCTGGTTCCACCGCAAACAGATTGAGCGGCACCAGGGTAACCACCATTGCCGCTGCCAAAAGTGAACTTAACAGTTTTTTTACATTCATCTTCTACTCTCCTTACTTAAATAGCCTTCTCGGACATCAGATCCCAATTGACCGTCTCATCCGTCTCTTGCTCTTGAGTTAATGCCTCATCCATCAGCTTGATCATTTCAAGCAAGCTTCTGAATTTCCGGCTTTCTTTCTCCTCCAACCATTGAATCGTTCCCTGCCATGTGGCGTTCTGCCGAAACTGAACCTGAACAACAAAAGTAGCCTGTTCGCCGAATTTTTGCTGCAAGATATCGTCGCTCATAAACCTTCGAACCTCCCTGACGTTCTTTTGCCGAGGGCCGCAGTTCTCTTCTCGAAATGTCTGATAGCGAAACGTGGATTCCGGAAATGAAAATTCATCCATCATGTTCTCCAGTTCCCTGACCATTCCGATCATTCCAAAAAATTTGATCGGGCCTCGTATGTAGGGATTAAATAGGCGGCCGGTCATATCGGCATGAAAGATGCCATCGATGCAAACCAAAGTTTTCGTAATATTGCTTGGTCTCAAGATTACATTGCCCGATACCAATCCATCGCCTCCCTATCCGGAAGCCCTTACGTCTTAATCATCTTTTTATATACTATCGCACACATCGGTCACACATCGGTCACATTTTGACGACAAAACACAGTAAAATAAATTTTTTTCATTTTTATGAACTGTTTTTGCATCTTTATTGACGGAACAAAAAAAATACGCCTGCTGCGCATTCAGCCGCAGCAGGCGTATTTCAAGCGTCTATAAAGTTAAATTGCGGTGTCCAATGGCCGCAGATCGGCGGATAACTGGATTTCGCGAAAGTTCGTCTTCTTGTAAAACCGGTCACAAATTCTGCCCATAACCAGCTCCCCATTTTCAAATGTCAGCATAGGAAGCATCAGTACAAATTGAGACGGGCTGAATTTTGAGATCACATCCCCCTTGCGAAGGCTGTTGCTAATCGTTTCCAGCAGTTCGTTCATGACACCGTTTAGCTGCTCTTTCCCCAGAGCGTTTCCTTTGCGGTCGGTTACGGTAAGCAGGCAAATAAAGACCGAATGACCGGTGCGGGAAGCCGCGCGAACCTCTAGACGGTACATATTTTTAAAAATTTCATAATCGCAGTAAAACGCGCCTTCGGCAGCATACTGCTCGTTCAAGTCGCCTTTGATGATATCGAGGTCTGTCTCCACCGTTTGGACTGATTTGGTAATTTCATTGTATAGCGCCCTCATCGCGTCCGACGGCTTCACACCAAGCTCACGGTAAAACAGGTCCCGTACATATCGGTAATGGTCCAGCGCCTTCTGCTGCCTGTTTTGCTTTACCAAGGAAAAAATCAGATATCTGTGCGTGCCCTCTTCAAGCGGGTCAATCATGATTGCCTGCTCACAGATGGTTTGAACCGTCTCGTACCGTTCAAGTTTTACCAAAAGGGCACTCGCTTCATAAACACATTTAAAATATTCTGTGCGATAATAGTTAACAAGCGGAACCACCCATTCCTCATAGCAGGAAGAGGGTAGAAAATCCCCTTTATACAGGCTGACCGCTTCAAGATAGAAATCCACCCGATTTTCATCCGGCAATGACGCATTATCCGCCAGTTTTTTGAGCTGTTCAAACTTTTCAACATCGATTTCTGTGTTTAGCTTGTTATTCCAGCAATAGTTCCCCTGATGAAATACAATCAGCTCTTTGGCATAGGGAATTTCATGGGCGCTAAAAATCGTCCGCATCCGGTAAACTAGATTTTTCAGCGCGTTCGCGGGGCTTCCACTGCAGCCATCCGGCCAGAGCACATCAATCAGCGCTTCCTGTGCGATCACTTTTTTGCGAAACGTCAGCAGATATGCAAGCAGATTTCTCAACTGCCTTGTGCGGCTGATGGAATCACTGAGTACCTTGCCGTCTGAAACAAGCTGAAACCCACCTAACATCTGAACATAAATTTTATGCTCGGTTGTCGGGTTCACGAAAACAGCCATCGCAAAGCCCCTCCTTCTGTCATGCCTCCATGGGCCACATTCTGCCTTAGTCCGCCTTTTTCCGAAAAATTACTTTCTTTTTTTCCTAATCTATATTATAATTGTAGAAAAAATGATTGTCAACCGTTTCCCGTTATGGATGGCAATACGGCGGAGATTGCGTTATGAAAAGGCTTTTCGATTGGATTCGATCCGGATTAAGAAGAGGAAACACACTCTCTACGGCGGGCGCCGGGATGCTTGTGCTGGGTGCTTTACTGGTCGGCTTTGCGATTTTCTCAAATTTCTCCTCCAAAAGCCAGCTGCCCGAAAGTTCCACGATTGTCTCGTCCTCAGAACCTTCATCAGCCACCGCTGCCGTCTCCTCGGAGCCGGTCTCTTCCGTTATTTCCTCTTCCTCGCAGTCTGAGGAGGAAAAACCGCTTCTCTATCCCACCGACCGCCTGTTTGTCACAAGGGGGCGGCAGGAATACACCGACGGCGCGATGGTTTTGCGCGTTCCGCGCCTGGATTTGGTTACGCCGGTTATGAACGGCACGGACGATCAGGCTCTGAAAAAAGGCGCGGGCCTTTATGAATACGCGCAGCTTCCAGGCGAGGAAAACAGCAATGTCAGCATTGCGGGTCATCGTGATATTTACGGCTGTGAATTTTATTATATTGATACAGTAACGGACGGGGATCTGCTCTACCTGGAATATGAAGGCATCGTCTATACCTATCGTTACCTGAATACAGAAATTGTCGCGGCAGACGACTGGGGGCCAATCTACAGCAAGGAGTTCAGTTGTCTCACGCTGACCTCCTGCCACCCTATCGGGACTTCACAGAAACGAATGATTGTAACCGCCGAACTGGTGAGCAGCACCGCATAGTAACCTTTACGACGCTCAAAACGGAGGTACATAAAAACATGCAAATGCCTCATTTTTATAAACGCTATCCTCTTCGGGTGTTGCTGGCAGCCGGACTGGTCTTGCTGTCGTCCGCTTGTGCTGAGGGCGTTGTTTCCGGCAGAAACGGACAAGCCCCTGCTCGCGCCGGACAGCAGTCTATGGTCACAATTGAGGAGACGGCGGCTCCGCTCGCGCAGCTGCCTGAAACCCAACAGGTTCGCATGCCGCAGGCCTCCGGCAAGGTGGTATACTCCGGCAAAAGTGCGGTCATAGATGCCTCAAATACATCGCAGGGCTATGTCATGGTCAAATACACCGGTGCTTCCTCTAAAGTGAAGCTCCAGATTTCCGGCAGCAACCGGATTGTTTATACCTATGACCTGCACAAGGGCAGCTACGACACCTTTCCCCTCACCTCCGGGGACGGGAACTATCGGCTGAATATCTACGAACATGTCCGCAGCAGCCAGTATTCTCTGGCAATGAACAAAACGATCTCTGTCAAGCTGGCAAGTTCCCTGCTTCCCTATCTCTATCCCAATCAGTACGTGAACTACTCGTCCAGTTCCCAGACAGTGGCGAAAGGCGCCCAGCTTGCAATTGGGGCAAAAAATCAGCTTGCGGTTGTGCAGAACGTCTATTCCTATGTCATCAGCCACATCACTTATGATACGCAGAAGGCGAATACTGTCACCTCCGGCTATCTTCCGGTTGTGGACAATATCCTCGGCTCCGGCAAGGGAATCTGCTTTGACTATGCGGCGGTGATGGCGACCATGCTCCGTGCGCAGAACATTCCTACCCGGCTGGAAGTCGGGTACGCTTCCGGCGGAATCTATCATGCCTGGGTGAGCGTTTATCTCGATCAGCAGGGCTGGGTCAACGGCATTATTTATTTTGATGGGAAAACGTGGAAGCTGATGGACCCCACTTTCGCGTCCAGCGCCAAAAGCAGCGACAGCATTATGAAATTTATCGGGAACGGGAGCAACTACAGTACCAAATATGTCTATTGAGGAGGGGCGGTTATGGCGAATCAAGCAAGGGGGATGCTTACCCCCGCTGAAATATCCACCTTCTGCGCGCAGCTGTCCATGATTCTGAAAGCGGGGATTCCTGTATCTGAAGGGCTTTCCATCATGCACGGCGACATGCAAAAGTCCGAAGGCAGGGAGATTATCGGAACGATTCTCGAGCGCACAGAACTGGGAGAGCCTCTGCACACGGCGCTTGACGTCTCCGGACTTTTTCCAAAATATGTTGTGGACATGGTGGAAATCGGCGAGCAGACCGGCCGGCTGGATGAAGTCATGGACTATCTGTGCGACTATTATGAGCGGGAAGAAGCCATTTCCAAAAACGTCAAGAGCGCAGTCACCTACCCGTTGGTTATGATTGTGATGATGGTTTTGGTAATCGGCGTTCTTGTTGTAAAAGTGCTTCCGATCTTTCAACAGGTGTTTTTGCAGCTGGGCAGTGAAATGTCATCCTTTTCTTTGCGTATTATGCATTTCGGTTCCCTAGTGGGGAGATATTCCGTCGTCATTGTTGCGGTGATCGCTGCCGCGGCGGCTGCTGTTTATTTTATGAACCGCACGCAGGGTGGGAAAGCCGCGCTTGCTTCTTTTCAGTCGCGGTTCTTCCTGACCAAAGGCCTTTACGCCAAAATCGCGTCAGGCAGGTTTGCCGGCGCGATGGCCATGATGCTGTCCAGCGGGCTGGACACCGACCAGTCTCTGGAAATGGCTGCAAAGCTGATCGACAACGCTTATATCAGCAAAAAGATCGAAGACTGCAAGACGCAGATTGCGCAGGGCAGCTCGTTTGCCGGCGCTCTGGAATCAGCGGGCATTTTTTCGGGGATTTACTCTAAAATGGTTTCCGTCGGTTTTAAAACCGGTTCCGCCGATACCGTGATGAAAAAACTGGCTGACCGGTATGAAGAAGAAATTGACACCCATGTCGGCAACCTTGTCGCGCTATTGGAGCCGTCTCTTGTTGCGGTTCTTTCCGTTATCGTGGGAATGATCCTTCTTTCGGTCATGCTGCCGCTGATGGGGATTATGTCCTCGATCGGTTAGGAGGGGCGAGAAAGTGAACCGTTTCGCCAAAACAAAAAAAGCACACTTCCTCCTCCGGGAGCTGGCACTGCCGGTGGTTCTGTTTGTGGTAATCCTGATTCTGTTCGCGGGCGGGCTACGCTCGGTTACCGCCACAACCGAGTCGGAACAGCTCAAGTCCGCCCGTCAGGCGGTAACCAGAGCGACAATCCAGTGCTATGCGGTGGAGGGCGTCTATCCGCCCGATCTTGCTTATCTGGAGCAGAACTACGGGCTTTTGGTGGACAGGCAGCGATATGTCATTGATTACCGGTGCTTTGCGTCCAACATCATGCCGGATATCACAGTGCTTCCAAATCACACGGCCGCATAAATTCGCCTACGGGTAAAGAACGGAGAGGAAAAGCCATGAAACCTGTCGCAAAACCGAAAGGCCATATGGTTGATTTGCTGTTTACGCTGGCTTTGTTCTGTGTTTTCGCGGCCTCTTCGCTTTTGGTGGTTCTGGTTGGTGCGGACGTCTATAAAGATACCGCAAAAGGGATGAACGAAAATTTTGACGTGCGTACCTCCTTATCCTATGTTTGTGAAAAGGTGCGGCAGAACGATACGGCCGGGGCTGTGCGTCTGGATTCCCTTGGTTCTGTTTCCGCCCTCGTACTCACCCAGACTTACGACGGAGCCGCTTACGAAACGTGGATCTACCAATATAACGGCAGTTTGACAGAACTCTTTGCCCAAAAGGGAACGGAAATCGACCCGTCGGGAGGGCAGCAGATCATGGAAATTCCATCTTTTACTATGGAGCGCATGAACGATCATCTGTACCGGTTTTCCATTACCGATGAAGACGGCAGAACTGTTTCGCAGATGGTCAGCCCGAGATGCGCATAGGCTTGTTTGATTCGAGGACGGAGGTGGCACGTTATGAACAGGGCCTACAGGCAAAAAGCTTCTAAATCCGGTCTGTTTTTGTTGGAACTGATCATCGGCATCCTGTTTTTTTCGTTTGCAAGCGCAATCTGCATGCAGATTTTTGTAAAGGCACATCTTGTCAGCGAAAAGAGCAGTGACCTCACCGCTGCAATGACCAAGGTGCAGTCGGCGGCGGAGGCCTTTAAAAGTCTGGACGGAAGCGAATCGGAGCTTGCGGAATTACTGAACGCGCAGCAAAGCGGCGGACTCCTCACGGTCAGCTACGACAAAGAGTGGAAGCCGGCGCCTGACGGACAGACTGTTTACCGCATGACCATTCTGGTTTCTGACCAAGATTCTGTTTGCGACTCGCAGATTCGGATGTTCAAAGGTCAGGAAGAACAGCCCATTTATGAATTGGATGTAAAAAAATACAGGCCGCGCGGCTAAGCACACAGAAAGGACGGAGAACATGAACAAAGGGTTTGGCATTAATGTGGGAAGTTCTTCAATCCTGATGATCTTTGTTTTGCTCTGTCTTGTCACTTTTTCCACCCTCTCGCTGGTAACCGCCAATGCGGATTACAAGCTCACGGCAAAAACCGCAGAATCTGTGTCCGGCTACTACGAAGCAGATGCAAAGGCGGAACTGCTGCTTGCCTCCATTGACGAAAAGCTGATCGGTCTTGCAAAAGAGGCCTCTGCCGGCGAACGGTTCAATCTGGAAGCCCTTTCTGAATCTTTCTCCGGACTGGACGGAGTTACCGTTACGCAGCAGGAAGGCAAGGTCTTGATCGGGTTTCAGGTGAACATCGATGATCGGCGGGCACTTCAGGTTTCCCTGCAGCCCGTATTCCCCTTGCAGGATGCAGGAAAATGCTATACCATAGCCGCATGGCAGGTAATACAGACAGCCGAATGGGAATCTAATGATAACTTGACCGTTTGGGACGGGGAGGATTCCCTACCGCTTTTTAACGGAGAATCATAACAGATAGGAAGATTTAAATGGATATGATACAAATATTAAAGGACGCTGTGGAACACCACGCATCCGACATATTTGTAATAGCAGGGTTGCCGGTCTCCTATAAAGTTAATGGCACGATTATTCGAACACAACAGGAGAATTTGATGCCCGCGCAGACAGAAACGTTGGTGCAGGAAATTTATGCGCTTGCGGGTGACCGAAACCTCAACCATGTAACACTGGAGGGCGACGACGACTTTTCGTTCTCGCTCAAGGGGATTTCCCGTTTTCGCGTAAACGCCTACCGGCAGCGCAATTCCCTTGCGGCGGTCATCCGCGTTGTAACGTTTGACCTGCCGGACCCCCACCAGATCGGGATTCCGGATACCGTCCTGAATCTTGCGGACCGCACGAAAGGGCTTGTGCTGGTTACCGGCCCTGCCGGGAGCGGCAAGTCCACCACGCTGGCCTGCATGATTGACCGCATCAACAGGACCAGAAGCGCGCATGTTATTACACTGGAAGACCCGCTGGAATATCTGCACAAGCACAATAAAAGCATTGTCAGCCAGCGCGAAATCTCCACAGATACCGAAAGCTATGTGAAGGCGCTGCGCTCCGCCCTGCGCCAGGCGCCGGACGTCATTTTGCTCGGAGAAATGCGGGATTATGAAACAATCAACGTTGCCATGACGGCGGCAGAAACGGGGCATCTGATTTTCTCCACGCTTCACACCATCGGTGCCGCCAATACAATTGATCGGATTATTGATGCTTTCCCCCCAAATCAGCAGCACCAGATCAGGATTCAGCTTTCGATGGTATTGCAGGCGGTTGTTTCCCAGCAAATTCTTCCGACATTGAGCGGTAAAGAAGTCCCCGCGTTTGAAATTATGCTGGTCAACAGTGCAATCCGCAACATGATACGGGAATCCAAGGTGCATCAGATCGACACGGTGATCTATTCGTCCGCCGGTGAAGGCATGCAGTCGATGGATTCGAGCCTGTTGGAGCTCTATCAGAAAGGGTTGATCAGGCAGAGCGACACGCTCACCTATAGCGCCAACCCCGACCAGATGCTGAAAAAGATGAAAAGCACGCAGTAAGTGCAAGACCTTTTGTACGCCGCATAATTGTTAAAAAACTGAACAAGACATAGATAAGGCGCTTTCGCAATTCAGCGGAAGCGCCTTGCTGCGCCAATGAACCAATCTGCGCGCTAGATAATAATGCAGATAAGCCCTGTGCAGCCCTCATTAATGATGCGTTCAATCGTTTCCTGAAGTTTCATTCTCGCATCGCCGGGCATCCGGTTCAGCTTGTTATGCAGGCCTTCGTTAACCAGTTCATGCAGGCTCTTGCCAAAAATATTGCTTTCCCAGATCTTCTGCGGGCTTTCCTCAAACTCTTTCAGCATGTAGCGCACCAGTTCTTCGCTCTGCTTTTCGCTGCCAACGATTGGGGAAACTTCCGTGGTAATATTGGCGGCCATCATATGTATGGTATGTAACAGACAGAAGTTTCCAAACGTGTACGCCGAATGAAAAAAAGGAATTCTTCCGGAATTGTTTTGCGGATCAGTTTTAGTCTGACTTCATTTTTTTGTTCTGTGCGGGAAACTTCAATCCGATCCAGCAGGCTGTTCACGATTTGATTGTTGAAGCCATCCGCAAAATTCAGTTCCTCAACAATCAGCCCGCGCAGTTCTTCATCCGAAAGGAGCTGCGCTCTGTTTTGGATCTCGCGCTGCCGCAGGCAGGTCACCCCGTCTCGCAGCTCCGAAAGTTCCGCATTCAATTGATTGTTCCGAATTTCAAATTCGTCGTCAGAAAGCTTTCCTTTGACGCTTAAATCGAGCAGTTTTTCTTTTTTTTGAAAAATCTCATGCATCAGCGATTCCTGCCTGAATATTTCCGTCTTGAGATTTGAACGGCTCCCAATTTCCGCATAAATTTCGATCAGGTCTTGCATGATTCCGGCTTGATTGTGAACCACTCTGCCGATCAGCTGCCGCAAAGCTTCATTCAGCTCCGAAGTATAGACAATCGGCGAATCGCAGCCGGCTTTGCCTTGCTCTGTGTATTTCTTACACTGCCAGACCTCTTTGTTCCCCGAAGGATACCGGTAGCATGCCCGATAATAAGGCAGCTGATGTTCCGTACAAATAATCTTTCCGCTGAAAGAATACTGATTTTGGCAGCTTGATTTATTTTCCGCACTCTGCCGCGCACTGCGGGTTTTTAAAATGAAGTTGGCTCTCTCCCACAGTTCTTCACTGACAATCGCAGGCACAATGCTTCCGGTTTCATCTTTGTATAGTTTCCATTCCGCCGGGTCAAGATATCTGACATTGCTAAGCTTGTAGTCGTATTTATGTGTTTTCCCGCCGCAGTAGTAGCCTTTGTATTTGGGGTTTGTTAAAATGCCCTTGATGGTACTGAACGAAAAATCGTTGTCGTTCGTATTTTTGATACCGTGTTCTGTCAGCCAGCTGCAAACCGAGCGCATTCCGAGGCCGTCTACCGCATACATGGTAAAAATTTTTTGAATCAGTTTCGCTTCTTCTTCAACAACCACCAGCCGCCCGTTATCCTTTACATAGCCCCAGATTTTGTTGTTACCGAGAACCACGCCCTTTTCAATCGCGCGCTTAAACCCGAATTTCACGCGTTCGGAGGTTTTTCGCACTTCATCCTGCGCAATTGAAGACATAATCGTCAGACGCAGCTCGGAATCAGGCATGAGTGTATTGATATTGTCCGATTGAAACAGGACGCCCACCCCATAGCTTAACAGCTGCTGCGTATATTGGATGCTGTCAACGGTGTTTCGGGAAAATCTGCTGATTTCCTTGGTTACGATGAAGTCAAACTTTTTCAGCCTTGCGTCCTCGATCATATTTAAAAAACTCTCCCGCTTTTTAACGCTCGTACCGCTGATTCCTTCGTCGATATAGCCGTCAACAAGCGTCCAGTTCGGGGTACCTGCAATCAAGTCCGAATAATAACGAATCTGGGCCTGCAAAGAATGAAGCTGCTCGTCTTTATCCGTTGATACCCTTGCATAAAAGGTCACGCGAAGGTTCAGATCATAAATCGATTTTCCTCCGTTGAGTTGATTCCGGATGTCATATAAGTCCATCTGTTCACCTCAATCTCCTTCTTTTCGGTGCATGCTATTCTTTTATATGTAACACAGAAAAGAAATATGAGCAGTAAGGAAAACACGCAAAACGCAAAATGTAAAAAAAACCGGAAAAGAACGCCTGGCGGCATTCTTTTCCGGCTTGCCCGATTTTAAAAAAGATGATTCACATTTTGTCAGACTATTATTTGGAAACCGCTTTCAGCTTTTTCTCTGCTTTGGAAGCCATCAGGTTTGCAACGATGGAGCCAGAGATATTATGCCAGACGCTGAATACAGCGCCGGGAATTGTTGCAAGCGGCATTGCCGCGAAGTGCGTAGCGGCAAGAGAAGTCGCAAGACCGGAGTTCTGCATCCCAACCTCGATTGCAACAGCGTTGCATTTGGAGTCTCCCATTTTCAGCAGCTTTCCAAGACCATAGCCGCAGGCATAGCCGAGCATATTGTGCAGCATGACAACCGCAACGATGAGCAGGCCGCTGGTAAGAATTTTTGCGGCGTTGGCGGAAACAACGGCAGCCACAATCGCGACAATCGCGGTAACGGAAACCAGCGGCAGCACCTCGGTCAGTTTTTCGGTCAGCTTGCCAAACAGCTTATTAAAGACAAAGCCAAGTACAATCGGCACAATGACGACTTTAATGATCGAGACAAACATGCTCACCATATTGACATCCACGCGCTGGCCGGCATAAACGTAGGTCAGCAGCGGAGTCATAAACGGCGCAAGCACGGTGGATACCGCGGTCATGCCGACAGACAGCGCAACGTCGCCCTTGGCGAGATAGGTCATCACGTTCGAAGAGGTGCCTCCGGGGCAGGTGCCGACCAGAATGACACCGATCGCCAGCTCCACCGGGAGCTGGAACACTTTGGTGAGCAGAAACGCCAGAAGCGGCATGATTGTGAACTGGGCAACGCAGCCGATCAACACGTCTTTCGGGCGGCTGAATACCACTTTGAAGTCGTCCGGTTTCAAGGTGAGCCCCATACCGAACATGACAATCCCCAGCAGGGTGTTGACGTAGCTGGTTTTAATCCAGCTCAGGGATGATGGTACGAACAACGCCAGGGCCGCAATCACCAGCACGATAAATGCCATATACTTTCCCGCAAACCTGCTCACTTTTTTTAAAAATTCCATCATAAATACCCTCCATCATCATTCTTATTTCAAAACCGCACCTGTATTTGCCGAGCTTACTAAACGCGCATATCTGCTGAGCCATCCTGCAAGCTTTTTAGGCTGTTTCGGGCTCCACTGCGCTTTCCGTTTCGCGAATTCCTCTTCTGAGAGTTCCGCGTCGATCCGGTTATTGGGGATATCAATGTGAATGAGGTCGCCCTCTTGCAGATAGGCAATCTCTCCGCCGGCTGCCGCTTCCGGTGATACATGCCCGATAGATGCGCCGCGTGACGCGCCGGAAAACCGTCCGTCTGTAATCAGAGCCACCTGTTTGTCCAGCTGCATACCGGCCAGCGCAGAAGTCGGATTGAGCATTTCGCGCATTCCGGGGCCGCCCTTGGGGCCTTCGTAACGGATCACCACGACATCCCCGGATTGGATTTCTCCATTATAAATGGCGTCAATTGCCTCTTCCTCGCTGTCAAAAACGCGAGCCGGCCCGGTGTGAACCAGCATTTCCGGCGATACGGCGGAACGCTTGACCACGCAGCCGTCTTTTGCCAGATTCCCCCAAAGCACCGCGATTCCGCCGGTCTTACTGTAGGCCTGATCCAGCGTGCGGATGACCTTGGAATTTTTGTTTTCGGCTCCGGAGACATTTTCTCCGACTGATTTTCCGGTTACTGTCGGCAAAGAGGTATCCAGATAACCGCCTTGCGCAAGCTGCGCCATGACCGCCTGAATTCCGCCCGCTTCATAAAGGTCCTGAATATGGTCGTTTCCGGCAGGCGCCAGATGGCAGAGGTTCGGGGTTCTGGCGCTGACCTCGTTGATTGTTTCCAGGTTCATCGGAACGCCCGCCTCGTTGGCAATCGCAAGCAGATGGAGCACGCTGTTGGTGCTGCAACCAAGCGCCATATCCACGGCGAGCGCGTTCTGAAACGCTTTCGGCGTCAGGATGTCGCGCGGTTTCAAATCCCGGCTGACCAGCTCCATAATCTGCATGCCAGCCTTTTTGGCAAGCTGTGTTCGGGCGGAATAAACTGCGGGGATGGTTCCGTTGCCGGGCAGCGCCATGCCGATGGCTTCCGACAGGCAGTTCATGCTGTTGGCCGTGTACATGCCAGCGCAGGAACCGCAGCCGGGGCAGGAATCCTGTGCGAACTGTTCAAGCTCGGCGTCATCAATCAGCCCCGCTTTTTTCGCCCCGACCGCTTCAAACATCTTGGACAAGCTGATTTCCTCACCGTTATGCCGTCCGGCCAGCATGGGGCCGCCACTGATAACGATGGAGGGAATATTCAGGCGGGCCGCCGCCATCAGCATTCCGGGGACGATTTTATCGCAGTTCGGCACCAGTACCAGCCCATCAAAACAATGTGCCAAAGCCATGGTTTCCACCGAATCGGCAATCAGTTCCCGGGACGGCAGTGAATACTTCATTCCCTGATGGCCCATGGCGATTCCGTCGCAAACCCCGATTGCTGGAACAAGGATCGGGGTTCCCCCCGCCATGCGCACACCCGCTTTGACCGCTTCCGCCAGCTTGTCCAGATGGCTGTGGCCGGGAACAATTTCGCTGTACGCTGATACAACACCAATCAGCGGGCGGTCAAGCTCCTCATCTGTAAAGCCCATTGCGTAAAACAGGCAGCGGTTCGGCGCGCGTTCCGCGCCTTTTGTTACATGATCGCTTCGTAATGTTCTGCTGTCTCTCATGCCACTCAAGTTTACTCCTCCTACTATTAAAATTTTTTAAATGAACAGAAAATAAAAAGCCTTTTTCTCTCTGTTACGAGAGACAAAGGCTGTAAAAGCACTCTGCGGTACCACTCTGCAATGCCATGGCTTTTTAAAGCCATAACCACTCAACTCTGCATCTCCGGGGCATCCCCCTTGCAACGAGAAACACGGTAACGAGTGTTAATCGGTGAAGCTTACACAGGCCAAAACCCTTCAGCTAACTGCTCCAGGGGGATTTTCATATGCCTTCGCTGCTGCCTTGCACCACCCGGCAACTCTCTGTAAGCGGTAGAATACTAATTTCCCTGTCACTGCATTTGAATAAAGTATTTATTTTTATCAGTATACCGCTTTTCAGATTTTTGTCAACAGTTTTTTGCTTCCACCTTCTATTTTCCCGCTCTTTGCCGGACTGCTCTTTCTTGCCGGTTTCAGAATCAGCACTTTTGCCTGTTCAAAAAGCTCGGGGGAAATCTTCTTTTTTTCGTATAGCCTTTGATTGATCAGCAGTTTGATTTCCGTTTCGATGGCCGACAAGCCACTTTTTCTGTCTTCGTTCATTTTCTCACCCCGGTTTCAGCTTATTCAGGCCGGGCGGAATTTAGAATTTTTTTATGCCGCGGTTCTATATTTCTGTTTGGTACATATCATGTGTATAGAAGGTGCGGAAGCCTTGAGACGAATTCCATAGCGGCCACCCTGCTTCACAATTTCAGGCTCTTCCAGCGCAAGCTCCTCCAGCGACGGCATGACGATTCCGTAACCGGTTGCCGCAACCTCATCCAGCGCGCATTTTACTTTATCATACTCCCGCTTCGTTCTTGCAAGATCCACAATACAGGGCATGAGCGCATTTTCATCCGGAATATTAAGCCCCGTCTCTTCTCCCAGGATCTTATAAAACAGGCCGTTTTTCACTTCCACATCAGCCTTCGCACAGCCGGTTCCCAAATCTATGGAATTTACGTTCACACGGCTTACATGTTCGCAATTGGATAGATTCTCCATTTGATTTTTAAGCTGGCCGATATGCTCCACCGGTCCTGCGGCATTGCGAATCGCATTGTAAAGCGCCGTACGCAGCCAGTGGTCAGGGGCAAGCGCCGTCACCCATCCAGGAAGATTCACTGCGACCTCGCGCACCGGGAACTGGAACAGCACATCCTTCAGGATCACGCGGATGTCCTCTTCGGCCAGTTCCATGCAGTTTACCGCAGCAACCGGCACCTGGTATTTATTTTCCATCTCTGTGCGCATCTGCTGCGCATACGGCGCATTGGGATCAACACAGTTGAGCAATACGATAAACGGCTTATTGATCTGCTGCAGTTCCTGAATGACGCGCTGCTCGGCTTCCTCATATTCCGCGCGCGGAATATCGCTGATGCTGCCGTCGGTGGTGACAACCAGCCCGATTGTGCTGTGCTCATTGATTACCTTCTGCGTTCCGACTTCCGCAGCCATGTTGAACGGAATCTCTTTTTCAAACCACGGCGTCATGACCATTCTGGGCGCGTTATTCTCAATGTAGCCGAGCGAACTGGGAACAATATATCCCACGCAGTCGATCATGCGCACGTTGAGCGCGGCATTGTCCGCCACCGAGACCTTGACTGCTTCTTCCGGAATAAATTTCGGTTCGGTGGTCATGATGGTGCGGCCGGCTGACGACTGCGGCAGTTCATCGGTTGCGCGTTCACGGACATACTCGCTGCCGATATTTGGAATCACCAGTGTTTCCATAAACCGTTTAATAAAAGTGGATTTTCCAGTGCGTACCGGCCCCACAACACCGATATAAATATCACCGCCTGTACGCTTGGCGATGTTTTGATAAATGCTCTGCGCTTCCATTGTCCTCTCCCCTTTCGCTGACTATTTCATCGGTATGAGCAGCATGGCCTTGCCACTCAAAACGCTGTCCTCCAGCTGGTTCTCTGCCTGAATCGCATTTACGGAGGTGTTGTACCGCTTGGCGATTTCCCAGACAGGCTCCTGCTCCGATGCGTAATAAAGATACAGCACATTCTCCCGTCTCGTTTTCGGGCGGGACTCATCCACAGCGATGTCACTGATGACTTTTTTGCGGTTGAGGCTGTAAACGCCGCCGCGTATTCTGGCAGCGCAGCGCACTTCCAGCCTATCGTGTCCGGAAAGGGTAAAGGTAGCCGTACCAACCCGTACCACCGGTGCAAACTGCACCGTACCCGACGAATCGTTGTTGGCAATCCGCTGGTTATATTCGCGCATCTGCTCAAAATAGGCAATGTTGTCGTCGTCTTCATAGACGAACATGCACACGTTCAGTTTTCCTGTTACAACCACTCCATCCGGCTCCACTCTGGTGTTCACCGCGCCCGGGACGCACCAGAGATCTATAATGCTCTTGACATTGGGCGGAAGATCCAAAGTTTCCTTGTACATATGGTTTTCGTCGACCATATTCAGCAATTTGAGGAATGGGATTTGTTTTTGGGATTGCTTACATTCATACTGCGTGGAGTAACAGTCGGTGACCGCCTCTATATTAATCCGCCGGTTTGCGGCCGCACAGGCGTTCAAAACCAGTTCCACAGAAAAGGCGCGGTTTTCTCCGTCCGCGTTCTGCTTGGGGGTAATGTCTACGCCGCAAACATCATACCAGACGTTGCAGTTGCAGTCCTCATCGACTCCTTCCATATCAACAATCTGGCTGACCGGAAGCGCATATTCCATGACCTCCAGTTTTTTCGCATCCTCCTCGCTCTGATAGATAATCTTTAAATTTGCCTCGCCTTTTGTAACCAGCTTTCCGGAAATCACTTTGAAATCCGCCACATCCGCTGAGGCGGTATAACGAATAATATTTCCGATAGCCGGTTTTCCGTTCCCCAGTTCCATTTCTTCACGAATCGTTGTCTGGCGAGCTGCCTGCGGAAGCACCCGCATGTTCTCTACATTTTCCCGGCATAGCTGAAGCCCGGCTTCGTTGCCTCCGCAAACCACCTGCTCCTCCACCTGGCTGGATATCCGAACGCTCACGCTGACAGCCCCGCGCATATCGAGCCTGCGGGGACTGACTGCCCGACAGTTAAAATAATCCACCGTCTGGTTGATGGTCACAGAGGGGTTTTGCGGCGCGGATCTGAGTTCAATCACCTTTGTATACGGGATCTTATATTCGGCATGCCGGATACAGCCGTCTTCACTCAGATAATAGAGATGTGCCACCGCCATTCCATCAATAGACAGCTTATCGCCGCTGACCACATGAGACAGCAGCGAAGGGACGACCTCACAGCGCAGAATTTTCGAAATATCGGGACAGTAATCTGGCAGCAACACGTCGCACTCCAACGGTTGCTCTGTCACGCCGTCGTATATCACTTCGCTGGTGCATACCGTTTGTTTTTGCAAATTCAGATCCATAGTTCGACCCTCTCCTTCTGTTAGCTATCATCACTATATGCCAAGCCTTGCCTCAATATGCCGATCTAACGCGCTTTTCGGGCCATGTTTTCCCCCGAATATCGGAAACGTGCAAGCTGATGAGGCGATCAGAACAGCAAAACAATTTTTCAATTCAATTTATGCAGGCTTTTCCCGACAAATGTCGAAGACAAGCTATTTATACAAAAACAGGCAGGAAAAGCAATTTTGCTTTTCCTGCCTGTTTTATAAATCGTCTGCATCCTGAGTTGGTATTTCCCCTATCTCAACGGGACGCCCTGTGTAACTGCCCTGCGGATCACTGCGGTTGGGCGGAACAGCAATTACTTTTTCTGCCGCTCTGCTTACACGGGCAATCAGACTTTCCGAAATCAATCGGTTCTGATCGTTTCTCTTGTTACTGTATGACATAATTATTCCTCCATCTGTTTTCCGAGGAATACGGCGCCCACCTGAATCAGCTTCATTTCGGTATCAGTGGCAGGCGCAGGATTATCCCCCGCGATAAACATCAGGCTGCCGCAAACATCTCCGGCCGCAATAATCGGCGCTACGACCAAAGCAAACCGGTCTACGCCTTCTACCGGCTGCATCCTTTTGCCGTCTCCCGTAATCACAAAGTTACGGCGCTGTTCCATCATTTCCTCCAGCGCGGGGGAAACTCTGCGTTCCAGCAGTTCTTTTTTGGGAATACCGGCAACGCTGATTACATGATCGCGGTCGCACACAACCACCGGATAGCCTCCAACTTTGTTGAGTACATCCGCATATTGAGACGCAAAGGATGACAGCTCGCCGATTGGGGAATATTTTTTAAAAATTACCTCGCCGTCATTATCCGTATATATTTCAAGAGGGTCACCCTCTCTTATGCGCATAGTGCGTCGAATTTCTTTCGGGATAACCACGCGTCCGAGATCGTCGATGCGCCTCACAATTCCTGTGGCTTTCATCAGAATTGTCCTCCTTCCTTCTGCTTGGTGTTGAAACACAGCGCCTGCCACCGCCATGTGCTGGCGGCAGCGAAAATACACCTCAAACTGATTTTACATTTGACTTTGCACCTCGCCGCACACAAATTATCTGCGATGTGGTTTCAAGCTGTGTTTCAGTCACTGCAAGGTTATTATTGACTGACAAAATCGGATTTATGTGGAAAGTATGTACGATACAAGAGGAATCTTATGGAATTTTTTATTTTGCGATTAATTCATGCGCGAACTAGAACGGCTGCCCGTGAACCATTTAAACGGTCGCTCATACTATGGGATGAGAGGGGCGCTGCCCCTATACTGTTTGATAAAGGAGTTTTCGCATATGGAGCTGAATTCAGAGGCAGTGGCGGCAGCAAGTTCTGTTCTGCCGGACTGTTCATCCGTAATGCCTGCTCTAGCCATGGTGTATTCCCCTATGCAGGAATGGGAAACTACCTATGAGCTTGAGGCTGGCTTCCATTATGGGACCATTTTCCCCGGCCTTAATAAACCGTTCTTAGAGGGGGCGTGTTTACGTGTCTGAACGCGATCAATTATTAAAACGAATCCAGATGTATGATTTTGCCATCACAGATGTAGGGCTTTATCTCGACAGCCATCCAACCTGCAAAAATGCACTGACGTACTTTGAAAAATATCAGCACCTCCATCACGAGGCAATGGAACGCTTTCAAGCGCTGTATGGACCAATTCATATGCACGGCAACAAAAATTCTAACTACTGGACTTGGGTCAACAACCCATGGCCTTGGGAATTGGAGGCTTAGTTCATCATGTGGCAATACGAAAAGAAACTGCAATATCCTGTTAAAATTAAAAATCCAAATCCTGCGCTTGCCCGCGTTGTCATCAGCCAGCTTGGCGGCCCTGACGGAGAACTCGGCGCAGCCACCCGCTATCTTCAGCAACGTTATAGTATGCCCTATGCTCAGGTAAAAGCCATGCTGACAGATGTTGGAACTGAAGAACTTGGTCATATCGAGATGGTTTCCGCCATTCTGTATCAGCTTACGCGCAGCCTTTCCATGAGCGAAATTAAAAAAAGCGGATTCGACGTTTATTTTGTCGACCACACCACCGGAGTCTATCCGCAGGCGGCATCAGGTGTTCCCTTCTCGGTGGCCACTCTCCAGGTAACGGGTGACACCATTGCCGATTTATCAGAAGACCTCGCGGCTGAGCAGAAAGCCCGCCTGTCTTACGACAACATTCTCCGTCTGATCGATGACCCGGATGTCCGCGACCCGATCAGATTCCTGCGTGAACGTGAGATTGTGCATTTCCAACGTTTTGGGGAACCAAACCGCGCGGATAGAAACAAAACAGGAGCCCCCCGAAATCCGGAGAGCTCCTGTTGATTTTCCGTATCAACCGGAAAGTATTACTGTTCCTCAAATAAGTCCTTACCAACACCGCAGACCGGGCAGACAAAGTCATCCGGAAGGTCTTCCCATTTTGTTCCTGGAGCAATCCCGTTGTCCGGATCTCCCAACGCCTCATCATACTCATATCCACAGACTGTGCATACATACTTTTTCATGTTCCGATTCCTCCACTTTCTTTTTTCATTTCTTCGATCAATCGATAAAGATCGGTCATCGTCTCTGCTGCTTTTCGCGGCAGAAAAAAGTTCTTATAGGAAACCGCTGGAACCTTCTATATTATACCATCAAATAAGCTAAACTTCTACTATTTTACAAAAATACCTGCGTATATTTTCGGTCTTTGATTTTGGTTTCCTATGTAATCTCTTTTGCAGAATGTTCTATTCCACTACATCAATAACACTAACGGGGCAGCTCTCTTTCGCTTCCAGAGCGCTATCCTGATTATCCCCGGTTACATCCCCGTACACCTCTGCCAGACCGTCCTCCGCCATGCGGAACACCTCGGGACAGATGCTGGCACAAAGGCCGCATCCGATGCATCCGCTTCTGTCAATTGTCGCTTTCATAATTATGACTCCTTTCTGTTTTGTGGGAATACCACGATTAAAAACATTTTAAACGGCGCGGGCGCAAATACCGCATGCGGGTGGTTTGCGGGCATCACAATGGATTCCCCCGCCTGAAGGGTTTGCTTCTTCCCGTCGATTGTAATTTCTCCCGCGCCTTCCAGAGCAATCACAAGCGCGTCCCCATGGGACTCATGCGTGCTGATTTCCTCTCCGCTGTCAAAAGCGAAAAGTGTCAGACTGACTGCGGAGTTTTGCGCAATTGTCTTGCTCACAATTTGGCCCGGCAGAAAACTTACCTGCTCCGACAGCCTCAATATGGTGTCTCGTTCCAGATTTTTCAGAAAAATGTCTTCCATTGAAAATCCTCCTTACGGCTTTTAAGCTTGTGTCTGTATTATACTGAACTTCTAAAATGAAATCTGTTGTAAATACCACAAAAAGTCATTTCTTGAAAATTTTAGAGTTAAACAAACATCTTTCCTATTATGAGTTATTCCACTCGAAACATGCCGAAAATAGTTGAATTCTTAAAAAATACTGATTGCCCAAAAGCAGGGGGAATATCCTGTCCCTGATTGCGAGGTCTTATACAACCTATTCGGCAATAAAGGGTAAAAAGTAAGATGAATAATAAAAATATTTTTCATCCTTTTTAACAACAGTTTAGATTGTTAAATTTTCCATACAATGTCAATCCTGTCCTCTGCCACTTGGACAGATTGAATCAGCGCATCCGCTATTTCCAGCTTTTCCGCTGGTTTTGTCTCTTCCCACGCTGTTTTAAATTGCATTTTTTGTTGAAAACTTTGTTGCATGCCTCTCTGGCATAAAGTGTTTAATCGATCTTGAAAATCCTCTTTTTCACAATGAAGCTGGTTGATGCGCCGGTTAATTGCTTCCATTGCAGCCCCCGTGGAGCACTCGACCCGATCCACCAAATTATCAATCGAAGACTCTAGTTTTGCAATCTGCTGCCGGTATGTATTTGCTTGAAAGTCGCGCTCGTCTTCCGGAAAATCAGGGTTTTGAAGCTGCTCCAGTCGCTTTTTGATCTGTTCCGAAAGGCAGGCCTCCACCCCCAGCACATAAATCGTCCCAGCACCGGGGCATCCTTTCGCGGTGTATTTTGCGCTGCACACAAAGTATCTGCCCATTTTCGTCTTGGATTTTTTAACCGTCAGAGCATACCCGCATCTTCCGCATTTTACCTTTCCGGCGAGCCAGGTGCTCTTTGCCTTTCCGGCAGCAGCGGGGTGCGGATGCGCCGAACTTTTCTTTCTACATGCCAGCCACAAACTGGAGGAAACCAGCCCTTCATGCGGAGCAAGCACCAGCGTGTCTCTCGGGAAAGCCGCGGATTTCGTGTCGTTTTTTCTCTGCTTATAAAGATAGCAGCCATTTGTACCGAGAAAATCCGCCAGGTCATTGATCATTTCCACACCCTGAGATTTAAAATAACGGTAAATAGCAGCATCGGCATTTACATAAACCGGATTACGCAGAAGTTCACTGAGGCGCGCTGTATTCCATCTGCCCCCGCGCAGATGCCGGATCTGACGCGCTTCAAAAAACTGTAAAAGTTTACCCAGCGAACAGTCACTGCTCGCGTACATCGAGTAAATCAACTTGACCTGTTCCGCTTCCTTTTCCTCCGGAACATAGCAGGAGGTGCGGATTCCGTTGATTTCGACCGGCTCCAGCCGGTAACCATATGGCACCCTTCCACCCATATAAAAGCCATGCCGGCTGCGCGCCTGATAGGAATCTGCCACCCGCTTTTGAATGGTCTCCCGTTCCAGCTGGGCAAATACCATGGCAATATTGAGCATGGCCCTGCCCATTGGAGTCTGGGTATCGAATTTTTCCGTGGCGGATATAAAAGAGACCTTGTTCTTTTCAAATTCCTCCATCAGCTTTCCGAAGTCTAGAACAGAGCGGCTCACACGGTCCAGCTTATAGACCACCACAGTCTGAATCTGTCCCGCCAGAATATCCGACATCATTTCTTCAAATGCCGGCCGGTGGGTATCTTTCCCACTAAATCCTCTGTCGATATAGGTTTTACAGGGCTGTCCTTTTGCTTCATACCGGCAGTATTCGAGCTGGCTTTCGATAGAAATACTGTCCGGCTTTTCTACGGATTGTCTTGCATACAGCGCATACATTGCCGCCTTCTCTTCCCTTCTTCCTTATTCAGGCATCCGGTATTTTTTCAGGATTTCATAAAGGCGGCATGCAACCTGACCTTTCCGCTGCCGGTAATCGTCAGGCTGCAGCTTGGGGAAATAGTTTGTGACCACATAATTTTTTCCATATAGCTGCATTTGGGTTTCCTGTTTGTTAAACAGGTCCTGTTCTTCCATCAGACCACTCCTCTCCGCTATTTTATGTATGCGGCGGGTGTGGCTCACATGCAAAATCAGCCCGTAATATTTCACTTTGCACGGTTGGGGGATGCGCTGCGGATTACACAGGAAAATCTGGACTGCCGGAATTTTTACGCATTTAACCCCAGCTTTGATAAAAAATGCAACCGTCCTGACATTGCTCCGGTCGCTCCTCAGCCTGTCGGTGCCGTATCCGGAATTTCAAATGTAGCCGGTGTCTCGAATGTAGCCGGGGTCTCGAACGTAGCAGGGGTATCGAATGTAGCCGGGGTATCGAATGTAGCCGGTGTCTCGAATGTAGCCGGGGTATCGAATGTAGCCGGTGTCTCGAATGTAGCCGGGGTCTCGAATGTAGCCGGGGTCTCGAATGTAGCAGGGGTCTCGAATGTAGCAGGGGTCTCAAACGTAGCCGGGGTCTCAAACGTGGCCGGGGTCTCGAATGTGGCTGGGGTCTCGAATATTTCCGGAAACATGGTGAGCCCAGTGGCAAACACACAGACCAATCAGGTTTCACCAATTACTGCCTACAAATCGCTGGATAAACCTGTCAATAAAGTCGCGGAGGCTGCCACCTCCAAAATGTCCGATATCGCTTCAAAGGTCATCGAAAACGTCACTTCTAAAATAGCAGATATTAATCTGATCAAACCCGCCAATGCTTCCAAGGTTGCTGACATCAATGCGTCTAAAGTTGCTGATGTCTCCAAGGTCGCTGACATCAATACATCCAAAGTTGCTGATGTCTCCAAGGTCGCTGATTTCAACACATCCAAAGTTG